>JBKPTD010000114.1:0-6240 GCA_046735375.1 Actinomycetota bacterium
CGAAGAGGTATTCGGCATCGGGACGGATCCGAACGTCCTGCCGGCGGCGCAGGCACACTGGCGCGCCGGGACTGGGGGCGCGGCGAACATCCTCGACAGCGACCCGAGCGCGGTCACCGACGTGATCTCGTTCCTCCGCACAATCGACGACAACACGACACCATTCCCCGCGGCCGACCTGGCGCCGGACGATCCGACCTTCGCCGACGCCGCGGCGCTCTGCGACTGCGAGAAGGATCCGCCGCTCGGCACACCGGCGCTCGACTGCCGCCCCTGAGTCGATCGCAGATCGATCATCCCCGGGTGGGCTGGGCACGACGCCCGGTCCACCTGGTACGCTTTCTTCCGTGGCCCTGCGCTCAGGCCGTTTCTTGGGCACCTTGGTACAACTTACGCGACGTGTCTACCCGACGAGGAAGGCTCGCCGCAGGGACCACCAATGGACGCCGGCGGTCACGCCCTGCGCTGGCCCGGATGGGTCGACTCCCACACCCATGTGCGCGTCGAGCCGGTCGCGAGTCGCCTCCGCAACGTCGCCGCCTCGAGCGGAGGCCGGAGTGGGGCATCGGCATGGCCGTTGCAGAGCGATCGTAGCATGGCCACGAAGAGTCGCCCGCGGTCCGTTGCTCGGGGGATCAGCAACCGTCCGCGCGAGGGGGAGATCGAGCGACAGGGACAGTTGCCGCCGCGACGCCAGGCCCGCGAATTGCCACCGGACCGTGAGACCCGCCGACGCGAACCGGAGCGATTGGAGGTTGGCGCGGTTCCCAAGAGGTACCGTGATCTCTTCCAGAAACGGGGTTTCGCTCACGTTGCGACGCTCCGCCCCGATGGCTCGCCGCACGTCACCCCGGTGTGGGTCGACTACGACGGGACGCACGTCCGCTTCAACACGGCGCGAGGCCGCGCGAAGCTGTGCCACCTGGAGCGGGATCCACGGATCGCAGTCGCGATTCAGGATCCCGACGATCCCTACCGCTACGTGCAAGTCCGCGGCCGCGTCGTGGAGGTGACGGAGTACGGCGCCGACGCGCACATCGACGCCCTCGCGAAGAAGTATCTCGGACAGGACCGCTATCCATTCCGCCAGTCGGGGGAGATCCGGGTGACGTGCAAGGTGATCATCAGCCACGTGTCGGGTAGCTGACCGCCGTTGGGAGGTCGTCATCAGGACGTGGACACGAAGCAGCGGCGTCGTTCCGGGTGTCGTGCTGGGCGTGAGCCTCGCCTTCTCTTCGAGCCGAGGCAGGGACGGCGGCGCCGCGCGCGCGTCGGTTCGTCCACTGGCGTCGCACACTTCAGAACTCCGTCGAGACCACGGCGCGTGACGTCTCGAACCGAGCGCGAGGCGTGGTGGCGGAGGCACGCGGCGCCTTGAAGCGCGGCCGCACCGACGAGCGGGTGCTGCGCGAACGGGCGGAGCTGAGGCTCGTCGTCTCCGATCCGGGGACGATCACTGTCTCCGTCCATGACGGTGCTGCGGTCCTCGAGGGCGCGGTGCTCGAGGGCGAGGTCGACGCCCTGAGGTCCGCCGTCGCCCGTGTGCGAGGTGTCCGGTCGGTCGAGGACCGGCTCGAGCGGCACGTCGCCCCCGCCCGGAGCTCGGGCTACAGGACGGACCCCGTCGCGTGGGTCCTCGCATCGAGTTCCTCCAGGAGCGCTGGTCTCCGGCCGCCGGATGCTCGCGGCTGCGGCCGGCGGCATCGTCGCGATGAGCGCCCCTGCGCCAGCTCAGCGCCCGATGGGGCAGCCTGATGCTCGCCAGCGTCGGCTTGCTCGCCCGTGCCGCCACCAACCTACCGACGAGGGATCTCGTCGGGCGCGGCACAGGCGCCGCGGGGCACCTCGTCGCCAATCTCTTCGGCGCCCGTCCGCAACGACCGATCGGCGACGATCCGCAGCGCGTGCAAGCGGCTGTCGAACACGACGGGACCTCAGAGCCGGGCGAGCTCCGACCCGGAGTGACGGCCTGAGCCGCGCTCCCCCGCTTGCAGTGCTGGCGAGAGCAGGGACAAATTCGCCACCGCTCGTGTTAGCCATAGATGCCTTCGGCGTCCTGCCGTTCTTCGTCGCGCTCACCGAGGGGATGGAGCTCGCCGCTCGCCGAGCGCAGTCCTGATGGCGATGTCGGAGTCGTGCCGATCGGGGTGCCGCTGATCATGGGGCCGGCTGGCGCTGACGACCATTCTCATTCTGGTCGAGACCTACGGATTCTGCTGGGCCGCGGTCTCGCTCGGAGCGAGCCTGACCGTGGTGGTCTGGCTCGTCTTCAGGACCGCCGAGCGGGTCGCTCGCGTCCTCGGGCGCGCCCGGGAGCGGGTCCATTGCCAAGGTGACCTCACTGCTCCTTGCGGGCATAGCCGTCATGATCATCCGCATGGCGGTCATTGCCATGCGGCTCGATGGCATGCGCCATTAAAGGAGGTACTCATGGCACACTACCAGACGCGTCGGATCGGTGACTGGCTCGAGCGCCTCTCCGAGCGTGCCACCGCTTGGACGGGCTCATCGTGGGGCTTCGCATCGGCCCTCGCCATCATTCTGGCATGGGGCGCGATCGGTCCCTTGTTCGCCTACTCGGACACGTGGCAGCTGGTCATCAACACCGGGACCACCATCGTCACCTTCCTGATGGTGTTCTTGCTCCAGCGCTCACAGAACAAGGCGGCGCTGGCCGTGCACTTGAAGTTGAACGAGGTCGTCGCCGCGCTCGACGGTGCGAGCAACCGGCTGATCGACGTGGAGGATCTGGGCGAAGAGGAGCTCGAAGCGCTGCATGAGCATTTTCGTTGTCTGGTGGCCATGGCGAAACGGGCCGGCCGGCTGACGGAATCGCACTCGGTGGAGGAGGCCGAGCGCCGCCATCATGAGAAGTCCCGGAACCGCAGCCGATAAGCCGGACTGCGTCGGGGGTCTACCATCGTGTCGTGACCGGCGCGGACACCAGGCCGCGCCGGGTAGGCCCTTCACAGACTGGACGTGATCACGCCGTCGTCCGGGGATCCGAGATGTCGAAGAAACCAGCCCGGACCCTCCTTCCTCGAGCCTGGCGCCTTCACGTAGCTGAGGCGTGATGGATTCGACGAGCCTCTTCATCGGTGTCGTAACGCAGCCGCTTCACCCCATCGATCTGCCTCACAGACTCGACTGCAGCATCTGCAGGTCTAACTGGATGGGACGTTCCCTCCGCCCGCAGCCGATCGCGCAGCGCCGCGTCCGTGATCACGTGCTTCGCCTTGTGGGAGTTCACGGCGAAGCGGAACTTCGATCATGCTGCGGATCGCGTGGGCGAGCTGGGCGTTGCGGGACGGCGATTGCCGGCGGCGACAAGGTCCTCGGCGGCGAGCTTTTCTTTCCGCGCGCGCGTCACCGCGGCCACGAGCCGCGCCCGCAGGTCGCCGAGAGCGCTCGACGCCTGGAGCTCGACAATCAACGTATCCAGACGCTCATCGATGCACGTGAACGTCGCGCCCTCGCACAGCAGCGGGGAGCGTCATGCTGGTTGTCGGTCGGAGTGGCGAGGAGCGCCGCAAAATGTCCGGGCCTGCGTTCGGACGAAGCCGAACGTCTGCGCGAGCAAGTAGTGGGGCTCCAGGCAGGGGCGACCTGATTCGACGTCGGGGAACACAACCAACTTCTCGACCCGGATGACGTGTCCGGGGGTCCGTCACGGACTGAAAGTTTTCGAGCGGAACACGAAAGCGCGGCGCTTCTACGAAGAATTCGGCGGGATCGATCGCGGCGGCACGCCACCGTCGAGTCCCTGGGTTGTTGTTGAGGGAGTAGAGGTCCGCCAGTACGCTTGGTCCACGCTCGACGCGGTATCAGCGCCTCGCCGCGCGTGACCGAAGCAGACGCCTCGATCGCCTCCCTGCCGCCAGCTAGCCGCGCCGCTCGCTGCACGATCGAGACCGCGAAACCCTCCCCGAGTGGCACGGGCTCTCGCCCGCCCCACCCGAGGAGAGCCAAGGGTCAAACTGTCGAAGGGCCAAAGCCCAGGGACGACTCAGCGGGCACAGCGGAAGCCGATTTCGTCGCGGGAGGCGGACGGATACTCGACGGCAGCTTCGCCGTGGCCAGCCTGACCGGGCCGGTCAGCGTCACGCTCGACACCAACCGCACCATCGGCGGCCTGGTGTTCGACAACCCCACGAATACCTTCGGCTGGTCGATCATCGGCAGCACCACCCTGAGTCTGAGCAACAGCGGCGAGCCAACGATCGCAGTCAACAACGCGAACATCTCGGTGACCCTGGCCGCCACCCTGGCAGCCCCGCAGGGGTTCACCAAGACCGGCGCCGGGACTCTGGTGGTGACCGGGCCCGGGACGTTCGCCAGCGACACGACCGTGGCGGCCGGCACCTTGCTGGCCCGGGGGCAGACGTCGGCCGAGTCCGCGACTGGGATCGGGCCGGTGACCGTGGTG
This sequence comes from Actinomycetota bacterium, assembly GCA_046735375.1. Classification (GTDB taxonomy): domain Bacteria; phylum Actinomycetota; class Actinomycetes; order JAKEEW01; family JAKEEW01; genus DASYTV01. Next base: position 4,427 of record JBKPTD010000114.1, read on the forward strand.
GCCGGGGCCAGCCTCCGCGGGAGCGGCCGGATCGCCCCGGCCGCGAGCAGCAGCATCACGTTCGCCAACGGCGGTCGCCTGTTCCTGGAATCGACCCCACCGAGAGCCTGCGGCTGGTGACGGCCGGTGGCGGGGCGCTGGTCCTGGGCACCTCGACGACCCCGGGGGGTGCCGCGGTGATCGCGTTCAAGCTCTCCGCCGCTGGATCCAGTGCGGCCGCCAACACCGGGGGGAGCACGGTGGGGCCGCTCCCGAACCCGAACAACCACGGCTTTGTGACTACCGACGGGCTGGTCTTGTTCACCGCCGGGCTGAAGGTCGAGATTGACGGAACGGGGGCAGCCTTTGGCAACCAGCTATACAGTTAACGGATAGGACAGATTAACGGCTGGGCCGCTGGGCAGCAGGACCTGACCAACCCGGCGAGTTTTTCGGCCATCGGGTTTGTCGCCAGCGGGCCGTCTGCCCAGATAAGCTCGACCGGCCAGGTGTTCGTCAACTTCACCGCGGTCTCGACGTCCACCAGCACGACGAGCACGAGCACGTCGTCGACGAGCAGCAGCACCACGAGCACGACGACGTCGACGAGCAGCACGACCTCCAGCACCGCGAGCACGAGTACGTCGTCCACGTCGACCAGCATCCCGCGGACCACGAGCACGACGCTCCCCGGGCTGTGCGAGGGCGCGACGTTCACGTGCATCGACGAGCACCTGGACGCGCTCATCGCGGAGCTCCAGGCGTCGAACGCTCTCGGCAACCTGCAGGCGCGGCTCGTGGCCGCGGTGACGCGTGCCCGGAAATACAAGCGCGCCGCCGAGGAACTCGTCGCCGCCGGCAAGCGCCGTCCCGCGAAGGCCCACCTCGGCCACGCGATCCTCAGCATGATCCACTTCGGCTTCCGCGTCCAATCGCACAGGGCGAAGCACGTGATCACGGACGCGGCGCTGCGCGGTCGGCTGCGGGCGGAGGGAATGTCGATCCAGCACGACCTGAAGACGCTGCGGTCGAGTCTGCGAGGCAGATGACTGGGGTGAAGCGGCTGGCCTTCGCGCGCACGTGGTAGCGTACGAAAGGGGAGTCGCCCTTCGCGGGCACCAGCCATCTGCCGGGCGCATCTACCACCTCGCAACCCTTCCGTAACGGGTCTGCGCCCAATCTCGCGTGTTCGGAGGCCGTTTGAGAACGCGCCTCTGGCCATTCTCGGCATCGGAGGAGGCGTGCTGGTGAGCGCCCAGCCTGCGCTGGACGCGCCGCGGCGTCCGTGCCATCGTCGATGAGGCGCGCTCTCCCCATTTGGGCTGATGCTACGAGATGGAGAATCAACGTCGCAACTCTGCGTGCATCGCGGTGAGCGATTCGCTCGCGTTACACCACGCCTCGACGACTCACTGATTTTCCGTCAGTGGGTCGGAACGAATTACGAAGCCCGACCAGGGCGAAACTCCGAAGAACCAGGAAGAGCTATCGTCGCAGAAAACCGAGCATCGCGACACACTTTCGCCTCGTGTGTCCTGGTTTGGGCCAGAGTGGTAGCAGCGTGGTGGCAGAAATCGACCGCCGGCGGCGCTACCGTTAAATCAGTCGGTACCCCGATGCTGCGGGACCGCATGTGGCCAGCGTACGTTGCCGACGCATTGTCCGCTGGCCTCGCCCGGGCGGAGGTATTGTCAAAAACGTGTGGATCGCGGCCTTGGAACCTTGGGGCCAGCCCCCTGGTGAGTAGGCACGGCCACGGCTGACGCACCCCCGGCGCTGCGCTTTTCGTCCCGGAGTGCGACAGCGTGCCCGTGACGTAAGGAATCTCGGACGCT
>JBKPTD010000115.1:0-12763 GCA_046735375.1 Actinomycetota bacterium
GCGAGGTTCGGGCTGATGAGTGAGCCGGCCGGTCCGGCACGGAAGACCGGCCGGTTTCTGATGTATCGATAGAGGGGGTCGGTGCCGCCGAAGGTGTCGTCGGCCTGTGGGAGCCGCCAGATGTCGTGGTCACCGATCGTCTTGGCGTTCCCCGTCCCGATGCCGACCTGGTAGTAGAAGGTCCGGGTCGGGTCGTCCCACATCCGGAGCATCCAGTCGGCCCCGAACTTCGCCTCGGCGGTGAAGTCGGACCCGACTGAACCCGCTCCCATCTGGGCGGGGAAGTCGCGTACCCCGGTGAGCAGCATGGCCGTGGCATAACCGAGCGTCTGCACGCCCTTGATGTAGTCGCCCGCGTCCCACCAGCCGCCTGAGGCGTCAATCGGTCCGCCGATCTGCGTCAGATCGCCGGAGAAACGCCCACTGCTGTTCACGTGCGGCGTTTCGTACACCGTGGCGGTCTGGTCGTTGAGATGGGCGGGCGCGCTCCGCAGCGGGTTAGCGATGAAGTTCGGGCCGTCTCGCTCTGTCTGGTAGAAGGAGAGCGCATTCGCCAGCGCCCCGGAATACACAGCGACGCCGGTGTCGATCCGGAAGGTGGGGGAGGAGGCGGCTATCGGTCCGGCGACCGAAATTGTGTAGGTCCCCGCCACGGCGAACGCGCCGAAGTCGAGCGCGTACACGTTCGAGTACGTGTTGCTCCACTTGCCGAGATTCGCGCCGATTACCGCGGGACCGAACACGATCGCTCCCGCCTGGTTCTTGATGCTGAACATCGCGCCGGTTTCGGCAGCGGTGGACATCAGGTAAGCGCGCTTGGACGCATCCGACGGATAGCCGACCTGATTGACCCGGACGACTGCGCTGGCCGCCGCGGGCGCGCCGGCTGTGGGCTCTAACGAGATCAATGCTGTGCCTGCAAGCGCCAGAAGGGCGATCGACGCCAGACGCGCGGCAGCTCTGCGACCCATGACACGGGACATGGCTCTCCTCGTCGGTGCCGGCCACACCGAATTGAGTAAGGATTGTTAACTCCGCGTAAGGATTGTTTACCCCACCCTTCCCGGGCGGTCAAGGGAAGTTGCCGATCTCTCCGCATCTTTGTTGGAGCCATCCGGCAGGTCGCGACCGGGCGTCCCTGGCGGCAGATTCCCACAACGCGGGTCGCCGAGCGACGCGCATCGGTAGCGCCATCTGAGATCCTCGAGGGGGAAGGGGACGTGATGTCTGAGGGGTTCGTGGAGGTCGACGGAGGAAGGCTCTTCTACGAGGAAGCCGGCTCTGGCCAACCGGTTGTGTTCATCCATCCAGGGCTATGGGACCGGCGAGCCTGGGACGACCAGTTCCCCGTGTTTGCTGAGCAGTTCCGGGCGATTCGCTATGACGCGCGCGGTTACGGCAAATCGTCAAAGCCCGAGCGAGAGTATTCGAATGTCGAGGATCTCCGCGCGTTGCTCGAAAAGCTCGAAGTTGATCGTGCTGCCCTCATCGGGTGCTCGATGGGTGGCGGGATCGCAATCGACTTCGCGGTCGAGCACCCGGACGTGGTGTGGGCTCTGGTTCCCGTCGCCGCCGCGCTCTCCGGGGAGGAAGAAACCGACGAGGAACGTGAGAAGTGGTCGCCCGTCGTCGAACGCATCGCGGAGGCAGCGCGCGCGGGCGACCTCAATCGCGCGGCGGATTTGCTCATGGAGATCTGGGCGCCGCTCGGCACCGGGGACCGCACCGGTCAACGGATTCGGCAAATCGCGTTGGAGAACCCGTGGGGCATCACCGATGAGGGGAAGCTCACCAGGGAGATCGATCCGCCTGCTCTACCGCGGCTGTCCACCATTCGCGCCCCCACCCTCATCGTGCTCGGAGCGCAGGATCTCCAGGACATCAATGAGATGTGGCGCCGATACGGGCCGCGCTTTCTGTCGTCGCGAACGGTCGTCATCGACGGCGCAGATCACGTGGTGAACATGCGCCAACCCGAGGAGTTCAATCGGCTTGTCCTCGAGTTCCTTGTGGATGCGCACGACCAGCCATCGTGAGCCTTACCATCCTCCTCGCGGGACGTGACATCACGATTCTCACGGTGCGCACGGCCTCCAATCAGTGGGGTGGTGATCGATGCGTCGGTTGTTTGCGTGGCTTGCCGTGGCGATCATAGTCTTCGGATCGGCGGCGTGCATGGCGCGTACGGGTGCGACCGCCGGCTCGGGCAGTCAGGCGCCCTCGAGGTCGGGTTCGCTCACCCAACGCTCACCCGTACAACAGCCGGCCGCGAGCACGACAGCGGTCGAAAACGCACTCCCGGGGACGACCGCATGGCGGCTGGGTGATCCCGGCCCCGAGCCCGCCATCGAGGGCTACGCGGACAGGGTGAGCGTCCTTCCCGGCGAGTCGTTCCGGCTCTTCGTCTCGACGACCGCGACGGGATTCCACGCTGTCGCCTATCGAATGGGGTGGTACGGCGGGCGGCGCGGGCGTGAGGTCTGGCATTCTGACCATCTCACCGGCCATCGCCAGCCTCCAGCGACTGTCTCTTCGCCGCTCAATACCGTGACCGCCGACTGGAGCCCTTCCCTTGTTGTGCCCACCGACGGGTGGCCCGAGGGGGACTATCTGATCAAGCTCACCTCGGATCAGGGGTTTGAGCGATATGTGCCCATCACGATCCGCTCATCGACCACCCGCGGAAAAGTCGTCTTGCTCAACTCGGTCGCGACGTGGCAGGCGTACAACACCTGGGGCGGCTTCGACCTATACACCGGGCCGACCGGGCGCGTGACTCGGGGACCAATCTCGCCTTCCTTGGCGCCAACGCCATCAATCGGCATGTCAGATTCGCGGCGACGCAGCTTGGCCCGAATCGCCTGGTGATCTGCTACAAGTCCGCGAGCGAGGACCCAGACGCCCGGACTAACCCCGCTGACTCGACGCAGGACTGGCGCCTGCCGCCCGATCCCCGCCCGGAGAGCAGGCTCGTCGGCGTCCTCTACGACTGCTTCCCAGCAAACGACCCCTTCGTGGTGACCGACCCAGGCAACTGGGTGTTCGCAGGAACCCACGTCAGAAGAGGGGCACGCTTTCCCGGCCTGGTCGGCCCGGAATCGGATCGGCTCGATCTGCGCCTGCCCACTCCCAGACCGATTGAGGTGCTCTCGAATGTCTCGCTCTCCTGCGGTGGCCGCTGGACCTCGTCGAACGCCGCGTACTACACGGTCCGCTCAGGCGCAGGCGTGTTCAGCACGGGGACGATGCGGTGGGTCCCGGCCCTGGGCCACTCACGCCGCGTCTCGCCTGCGGCCTGGCATTTTGTCCAGCAGGTGACGACGACTGTGTTGCGCGCCTTCGCCGCCGGCGCGTGCGGCCGTACGCACCCCGCACACGACAACGTCGCGTCCCCCGCGAGTTTCGGGTACTGAAGGCGCCAGACGGGCGGCCCCCAACACCGCTGATTAGCCGGGGAGGTTGTCCAGGAACGGGTCGACGGCGGCGTCGTTCTCCGCCATCCCCCAGACCTCGGTGGTCTTGCCGTCCCTGATGTGGAAGACCTGCACGTACTTCCAGTCCGCGGTCGAGCCGTCGGGCCCAGTGGCTGCTGCCGACCCGAGGACGACGACGTGGTCGTCGTTGCCGAGGATGTCGTGGATGTCCACCGTGGGTGGCTGGCCGCCCATCGCCTGCATCTGCCGGCCGAAGAAGTCGAGGACGTTCGCCTTGCCCTCGTAAGTACCGGCCCACTTGCTGTTGCCGCCGACATGCCAGACGACGTCATCGGCGAGGTGCTCGTCCATCCACGTGGTGTCGCCTCGCTCGAAGGCCGCGAAGCCTTCGCGTACGAGCGTGACGTTGGGGTGCTCGTGATGGGTCATTGTTTCCCCCTCCTCCGCGGCCGGTGATCGGTCACTCCGACCCGCCACGCCCCAGTGTCACTCATTCCAGCCGTTATGGCGCCGGTGCGAAGACCGAACTTTCGGCTCGCAACGATGACCTGATCACACAGCGTTGGCACGCTGGAGCGCGTGGAACGCCAGCCAGCCCGGGATGACTGGAAGCCAGAAGGTCATGACCCGAAAAAGCAGAACTGCGGACACGGCGATGTCGCCGGGCAGTCCAGCGGCGGTGAGCCCGGCGGATAGCGCGGCTTCGACTGCACCCAGACCGCCAGGGGTGGGCGCAGCCGAGCCTGCCGCTGCCCCGACGAGGAACACGACCGCGAGGGACGCGAACGATATCGAGCCACCGAAGGCCAGCACAGAGGTGTACAGCGCGGCCATGAGTGCGAGCGTGACCAGCAGGTTGCCGCCGACACCGAGGAGGAGCTTGACCGGACGCTGCAGCATGTCGAGCAGTCGCGGCCCGACCCGGCGAAGCGTGGGCTGGATCCGACTGAGCAGCACCCGGCGCAGCGGTCTGATGCTCAACGCGACAAGCACCACTAGCGCGCCGGCCACCGCGGCGATGAACACCGCCTCCGATGGGATGAGGTGCGACTCAGCGTTGGCGGACGTACCGGTGAGGAATCCGAACATCACCAGCAGCACCACGTACACCCCGAACGCGAAGACCTGCGAAACGCCGACGCTCGCCAGGGCAAGCGCGGGTTCGACACCCGCACGCTGGATGAAGCGTGCGTTGAGCGCAACCGGCCCGACGGCGGCCGGTGTGACGAGCTTCACGAACGACGAGGCCACCTGGGCAAGGAACGTACGGACGAGGGGCAGCTGAATCGGGGTGAATCCCATCAGGCTGAGCGTCGCGCCGACGAACGAGAGGAAGGCGAAGGCGATGGTGATGGACACCCAGCCGGGATCCGCAGTTGTGACCAGCCGACCAAGATTCACCTGGGCCAACTCGGAGAGCAAGTAGTACGCGGCGATCGCGCCGCCGACGATGCTGATGATGGTGCGAGGCCGCACCCGCTCGATCCGTACCGGCTCGAACTCCGCGGTCGGCACCTGATGAAGTACGGCCTCCCGTAGCTCCGAGAGGAGCGTCCGGTGTGAGCGCAATGCGGATCGGGTCGACCGGCTCATCGCGATCGGCTGGAGCAGCGGTATGGCGCTCGCCGCCGCCTCCGGACCGAGCGTGTCGATCGCGGCCGCAGCCGCGCGCTGCGGGCTCGTCACCAGCGCCAGCGTGGTGAGCAACAGTGCCGCGTCGTGGCGAAGCTGGAGGCGTGATGCCGCGATCTCTCCGGACGCGACATCGAGGAACCACGCTTGTCGTTGCTCGTCGACCAGGATCTGCTCGGCAGTGAGCCCGCGCACGATCAGATGGTGTGCCCGCGCTGAGGCGAGCTGCTGCCAGATGTCCCGCAGGAGGGCGTCGTCGATCTCGTTGCGGCTGAGCGTGTCGAGGGTGCGCCCATGGAGCTCGGTGTACGCGAGAAGTGCCGCGTCAGGGTCGGCGAGCGCGGCGACAACGAGCCGGGGAGCACGGATGCCAGCCGCCGCGGCTGCCTGCGCCATGAGGACGTCGCGTTCGATCGCTGCGCGAAACGTCACCGTCGCCCGCCGGGTGACGGGGCGGCGCAGACGAACCCGCCGCCACAGCCGCCGCACGAAGACGGGTGCCTGCTGATCGCGGTCCAAGATTCGGACGTCGAGCTCGATCAGATCACCAATTCGCTCTGCAGGCTCAGGGCCCATGAGTGATGGCGGCCATCGAGATGTAACGCGGTAGCGGCGGAGCCCGCCGATCGAGGGTCGGGCGATCACCCGAAGGGGGTCAAGGCCGGCCTCGCGCAGAGCGGCCACGAGTTCAGCGCCGTGCGGATGGACGTTGGGGATGCCGAACGCATAACGCACGGAGAGCCCGATCGCCCGGCCAATCAGCAGCGTCGCGACGATCGCGAGCACCCCGGCCTGCCGGTCGAGCAGTGCAGCGGCCGCCAGACCGCCGAAGGTGAGCCAGACCGCAACCTTGACCCAGCGGCGGTCGCTATGAACAGCCGTCGAGGTGTACGCGGCAACGGCGCACGGAAACGTGAGGATCGGATCCGACCGGCCACCGGTCGGAAACGCCACGGTCAGGCTGTGGAAGATCTCGACGGGGCCGTGATTGCGCAACAGCCAGCTCAGCCCGACCGCGACCGCGCCAGCGATGACACCGGCGACGACGGCATCCGCTATCCACGCGATCCGGCCACGCAGGACCTGGTCAAGCAGCACGACGATCGGAAGGGCCAGCAGCGCGAGCGCAACCAGCAAGGTCAGCGTGTTCGGGATCCACGACGGAACCTCGGCGCTACCTGCGCCGATGTCGCTCTCGAGACCCGTCGCCGTCCGGACCGCCAGCTCGGCGACGAGCAGGACGACAGCCAACCCGACGAGACAGAGCAGCGCGCGCACGAGGTCGATCGGCTGCCTGATCCGTCGCGGCGGGGTCGGCTCTTCGACGATCACTTGTTCGGCCGACGTCTCGCGCCCGACGACCGTCTGCCCGTCCGCGACGCTTGCGGGACTCTTGGGCTCAGGTCCGTGCTCGGTCACGACGGCATCGGCGTCAGCGACTGGATCGACAGCTGCCACTGGATCGGCCGCGGTGTCCTTCCGCCTCATCCACAGTCGGCGGTCGGTCTCTTGGCGCGGGGTCGCTCGGCCATCCGAGCCCGCCGTCTCCTCCGGCGCTCCGACCGTGGACGGTCGGGCCGGTCCCCGAGCCGGATCAGACGGGCTGCCCACGTGTGGATCGTCCCACCTTGTCTCAAGAAAGAGTGCACCGGAGCGCCCAGGCGTGGCGGCCAGGCATGATCAGGCGTGCGCGCGCTCGCCCTATCTACGGCAGCGATCTGGCGTGGCATTCGTGCGCCTGCCTGATCGCGGGCAGCGCGCTTCTTCGGTGCCGGTGACGGGTCGAAGGTCGGGAGGGCACCCTCAAGCAGCGAGACGACCGACACACGAATGAGATCCTCGGTGGATCAAACTCCTTGATCGGCCTGCCTGCGCTATACGCTCGGAGGCGTCCGGTACCTCGACGATGGGCTGGAACGCGACGTGGACGAGCAAAGGCGGCAACCGCCCGACGATGGCGTGTCTGCACGCCCGGCGCGGCTTGCTGTCGGGGTTGTCGGCGCCGGCCGGGTTGGCAGCGTCCTCGGCGCCGCGCTGGCCCGCGCCGGTCATTCCGTCGTCGCAGCTTCCGGAGTTTCCAATGCCAGCCGACGGCGCGTCGCGGAACTGCTGCCGGGGGTGCCGCTGGCAGCTCCGCCCGACGTCGTCGATGCCGCCGACTTGGTCCTGCTCACGGTCCCCGACGATGCGCTTCCTAGCCTCGTGGATGGGCTTGCCACCACCGAGTCGATCAAGGCTGGGCAGATCCTCATCCACACAAGCGGCCGCTACGGCGCCGCCGTCCTCGACCCGGGTACCCGTCAGGGTGCCCTCCCGCTTGCGATCCACCCGGTGATGACGTTTACCGGGACGCCCGTGGACCTCGAGCGGCTTGTGGGCTGCTCCTTCGGGGTGACAGCGCCCGCGCCCCTGCGGCCGATGGCGGAGGCGCTGGTCGTCGAATGCGGCGGTGAACCCGAGTGGATCGAGGAGGACCGCCGCCCGCTCTATCACTCAGCTCTGGCGACTGGTGCCAACCACATGGTCACGCTGGTGGCGCAGGCGTCCGACCTGCTGCACCGGGCAGGGGTAGAGCATCCCAGCCGGATGCTCGGGCCGCTGCTCGGCGCCGCGCTCGACAACGCCCTGCGCTACGGCGATCACGCGCTTACCGGACCGGTTGCTCGCGGCGACGCGGGCACGGTCGCTGCCCACATCCGTGAGCTGGCGCAGGTGTCGACCGAGGCTCGAGCGGCGTACGTCGCGATGTCTCGCCTCACCGCCGATCGCGCGCTGGCGGCTGGGATTCTCAGCGCGGCTGACGCCGAGGCGCTGCTCGACGTGCTCGCCGACCGATCCGACGGAGCGCGCGCATGACCGCCGACATGAGCGACCGCGACCTCGACAGCTCGGCGGCCGAACCGCGCGGGAGCGGTACAGACCCGCCCTCCGAGGTGCCGGTGCCAGGTATCCCCAGCCCGACTCAACCCGAGACGGGGGCACGGCCGCCGGATCGGCCGAGCCCGGTCCTGGCGCGAGCGCGAGAGGACCTGGCGCTGGCGATGGCCGCCTTGCGCGGCTCCCGCCGCCGAGTAGCGCTCGTCCCCACCATGGGCGCGTTGCATGACGGGCATCGCGCCCTCATCCGGCGTGCTCACGAGGTCGCGGATGCCGTCGTCGTGACCATCTTCGTCAACCCACTGCAGTTTGGGCCCAACGAGGACTTCAATCGCTACCCGCGCCCACTCGAGGCCGATCTCGCTCTTTGCGCAGAGGAAGCCGTCGCAGTCGTCTTTGCGCCGGCGCTGGAGGTCATCTATCCACGGGAGCCGCTGGTCACGATCGATCCGGGCCCCATGGCGAAGACCTTGGAGGGCGCTACCCGGCCCGGCCACTTCGCCGGAGTCCTCACCGTGGTCACGAAGCTCTTTCATCTGGTGCAGCCAGACGTGGCCGTCTTCGGTCAGAAGGACGCCCAGCAGCTGGCCTTGGTCCGCCGGCTCGTCGCCGACCTCGACCTGCCCATCCGCATCGAGGCCGGGTCGACGGTACGCGAAGCGAGTGGGCTGGCCATCTCCAGCCGAAACCGCTATCTCAGTGCTGCCGAACGCGACACGGCCGTTGCGCTATCCCGGGCCCTGCTGGCGGCGGCGAGCCAGGCGGCGGCGGGTGCCGCCGCCGTACGAGATCGGGCCCGGCAGGTCCTCGAAGACGCGAGCCGGGCGGATCCTCCGCTGCGCCTCGACTACCTCGCCCTGGTCGATCCGGAGACCTTCGCGGAGGTGCCGGAGGATTACCGAGGCGAGGCGGTGCTCGTGGTAGCCGCCTACGTCGGCAGCACCAGGTTGATCGACAACCAGCGGCTTTCGGTCGGCCGGCCCTCACCGCCGGCCGACGTGACCGATGAGAACTCGGTTGGGGGTGAGCGGTGACCTCGCAGCCGGACAGGCACGGAGCAGCAATGCCGCTCCCGGCTCGCCTGCTCGCACCACCGCCGGGTTGGGTGGTGACCGCCGACGTCGTCGTGATCGGTTCGGGGATCGCCGGCCTCACGACGGCTTTGCGTGCGACGCCGGTCGGGAGGGTGCTCGTCGTTACAAAAGACGTCCTCTCTGCTGGCTCGACCCGATGGGCCCAGGGCGGCATCGCGGCAGCACTCGACCCGGGCGATTCGGCGGCCGAACACGAAGCCGACACACTGATGGCGGGAGTGGGACTGTGTGACGAGGCCGCGGTGCGGCTGCTCACGACCGAAGGCCCGGATGCCGTACGCAGGCTCATCGCGCTCGGCACGCACTTCGATCGCGCAGCTGACGGCCGTATCGAGCTCGGCCGGGAGGGCGGCCACCACCGCAACCGCATCGCCCATGCTGGCGGCGACGCGACCGGAGCGGAGATCGAGCGGGCCCTGGTGGAGGCGGTCCGCGCTCATCCAGAAATAGAGATCATCGAGCATGCCCTCGTCCTGGACCTGCTGCGCGATAGCACCGGCCGGGCCGCCGGTGTGACGCTGCACGTGATGGGGGAGGGCGCCCGCGACGGTGTCGGGGCGATCCACGCCCGCGCGGTCGTCCTCGCCACCGGCGGGATGGGCCAGATCTACTCAGCGACGACCAACCCCCTGGTCTCCACCGGCGATGGGGTAGCCCTTGCCCTGCGGGCCGGCGCCGTGGTGCGCGACCTCGAGTTCGTGCAGTTTCACCCGACCGTGCTCTGGCTGGGCGGCGTTGCCCGCGGTCAGCAGCCGCTGGTGTCCGAGGCCGTCCGCGGTGAGGGCGCGTTCCTTGTCGACGATAACGGCGACCGGTTCATGGCGGGCGTCCATGACCTCGCCGACCTCGCACCCCGCGATGTCGTCGCGAAGGCGATCATGAGGAGGATGCGGGAGACGGGCACCGAGCACGTGTGGCTGGACGCGCGGCACTTCGGGGAGGAGAAGTGGCGGGTCCGCTTCCCGACGATCCTCGCGAGTTGCCGTGAGCACGGTGTCGACCCGGTCAGGGACCTGATCCCGGTCGCGCCGGCCTGCCACTATGCCAGCGGCGGCGTCCGTACCGACCTCGACGGCCAGAGTTCTGTCCCCGGGCTGTACGCGTGTGGCGAGGTCGCCTGCAGTGGTGTCCACGGAGCCAACCGGCTGGCGTCGAATTCGCTGCTGGAGGGCCTGGTCTTCGCGGAACGGATCGCTGCGGACCTTATTGCCGGCCTGCCTCCGGCGCGCCCCCCGGTTGAGGACACCAGACCCGCTGGCCTTTTCGACGCGACGATACGGCAGGACCTGCAGCGGACGATGACCGCCGGCGCCGGCGTGCTCCGCGACCTGCGCGGCCTCCGCGATACTCAGCTTGCCCTCGCCGATCTCCGCCGGCGACCGAGCGGAGATGCCTGTACCGAGACGTGGGAGGGCACCAACCTGCTCACCGTGTCGGAGGCGCTGGCCGCTGCCGCGCTTGAGCGGCAGGAGACGCGCGGCTCGCACTGGCGAGAGGATTATCCGGACCGGGACGACACCTGGTGGCTGGGGCACCTGGACACCCGCCTGGTGGACGGCGCGGTCCGAACGGTGTACGTACCGAAGCGGCCGGCCAGGCAGATCCCGTCTGCCGAGCTGACGGCGGAGCTGGCCGCGGCCGGACTCGAACCTGCCTACGTCCTCGGCCTTGTCGAGTCCGCGATCGCGGAAGATCTCGCCGGCGGTATCGACGTGACCAGCCAGGCGACGATCCCCGCCGATCAGATGTCGACGGCCGATGTCGTTGCACGCGGTGATGGCGTCGCCGCCGGGCTGCCGATCGTGCGGGCGGTCCTGGAGTACGTCACCCAAGGCACCATCGCCGTCGAGTCGGCGGTACCCGATGGGGCTGCCGTCCGTCGCGGCGACGTGCTGATGACGGTGAGCGCAAGGACGAGGGACCTGCTGCTAGGTGAGCGTACGGCGCTGAACCTGCTGTGCCGGTTGTCCGGCATCGCTACCCTCACCCGACGTTGGGTCGATGCGGTTGCCGGAACGGGCGCTGTGATCCGTGACACCCGCAAGACCACGCCCGGCCTACGGCCTTTGGAGAAGTACGCCGTGCGGTGCGGGGGCGGTGAGAACCATCGGATGGCGCTGTCGGATGCGGCACTCGTGAAGGACAACCACGTCGTTGCCGCCGGTGGCATCGTTGCCGCGTTCAAAGCGGTACGTGAGCGCTTTCCTGACATCCCGGTGGAGGTCGAGGCCGACTCCGTAGAGGACGCGGTGGCAGCCGTCGACGCCGGTGCGGACCTCGTACTCCTCGACAACATGCCGGTCGCCGCGATGCGGGATGCCGTCTCGCAGGTCGCCGGCCGGGCCAAGCTCGAGGCGAGCGGCGGGCTCAGCCTGGAGTCCGCCGGCGAAGTCGCGGCGACCGGGGTCGACTACCTGGCAGTCGGCGCCTTGACCCACTCGGCACCGGCACTCGACATCGCCATGGACCTCCGCGAGCCACTGACGGCCGCGGAGTGATGCTGGAGGCACGGAGTCATGGCGGAGAGATCCGAACGGGTGTGAACTGATGAGGGCGTGGGGTTGGAATGAGCGCGAAGTGACGCTGTGGGGCAACCGGGTTCACCGGCCGCGGGGGGGCATGGGGTCGCGGGCCATGCCGCTGGTAACGCCGGCGGGCGGCTCGCCGACCAGGAACAGCACGTGCGGTGCTGGCTCACGACTCGCGTATGTAGTTGTGGTGGAGAGGACGTGACCGCGGCATGCTGCTGACGATCGACGTGGGCAACACCCACACGGTGCTGGGCCTCTTCGACGGCGACGACATCGTCGAACATTGGCGCGTCGCCACCGACGCACGCCGCACCGCGGACGAGCTGGCAGTTGTCCTGCAAGGGTTGCTGTCGCAATATCCGGGCGCCGGGGGAGCGGACGTCAGCGGCATTTCGCTGTGCTCGACCGTGCCGTCGGTGCTCCATGAGATGCGGGAGATGTGCCGGCGCTATTACGGCGACGTGCCTGCTGTTGTGGTCGAGCCGGGCGTCAAGACCGGAGTGCCTGTCCTGACCGACAACCCGAAGGAGGTCGGCAGCGACCGGGTGGTCAATGCCGTCGCGGCGGTGGAGCTCTATGGCGGCCCGTGTGTGGTGGTGGATTTCGGTACGGCGACGACGTTCGACGCGATCTCAGCCCGAGGTGAGCTGCTCGGCTGTGCCATCGCGCCGGGCATCGAGATCTCCGTCGATGCGCTCGGCGCGCGCGGAGCGCAGCTGCGCAAGGTTGAACTAGTGCGCCCGCGCGGAGTGATCGGGAAAAACACAGTGGAGTCCTTGCAGTCGGGGATCCTGTACGGCTTCGCCGGCCAGGTTGACGGCCTGGTCGAACGGATCACCGTCGAGCTGTCGGACGATCCAGACGAGGTGACGGTGGTGGCCACTGGGGGTCTTGCGCCCATCGTGATCGACGAGGCGCACGGCATCGACGTACACGAGCCTTGGCTCACCCTCATCGGCCTGCGCATCGTCTACGAACGCAACATCAGCGTCTCCGGCTGACCCACCCAACCACCCCGCCCATCCCGCATGAAGGGCACCCTCACCCGATAGGCCGGGGTGAGGGTGCCCTTCATGCGGCATGGGATCGACTAATGGCGCCCCTCACGAACCGGCGCCCGTCATATGGCGCACCTCCGTACGGCGCCAGATCCGGGAGATGGGCGGCCTCTGGCGGTGATGCGTCCCCGTGCACG
>JBKPTD010000116.1:0-4691 GCA_046735375.1 Actinomycetota bacterium
CGACACCCGCTTTAGGAGAGCGGTGCTCTATCCCCTGAGCTACGAGGGCGTTGCCGAAATCTCATGATCGATAGCCCGGCCACTCACAGGTTACCGTCTCCGCGACCCCGGCTGCTCAGCCGTGGTCCGGCGTACACCGCCGGGGGGACGGGGCCCGCTGACACATCGCTACGCTGGTGCGTACGCAAGATGCCGGGAGGAGCGGATCACCGTGCACGTCGCTGACGTCATGACCGAGGCAAGCATCACTGACTCTCCAACGGACACGCTGCGCCTGGCCGCGGAACGCATGTGGCGGCAGCAGACGGGATCGCTGGTCGTCATGGATGGCGACAGGATGGTCGGAATCATCACGGAACGGGACATCCTCAAGGCAGTAGCCCAGGGCGTCGATCTCGAAACGAGGACGGTCGACGACGTGATGACGCGAGATGTCATTACCGCCTATCCGGACGAGGCATTGCGGGACGCAGCACGGACGATGGCCGCGCACTGGATTCGCCACCTGCCGGTCACTGCCGATGATGCGGTGGTCGGCATGCTGAGCATGAGGGATGTCACGGGAGTGTTCGCGGCGCTCTCGAAGGATCCTGACGCTGTCGAGTTGGATGTCGATCATCTCGTCAGGCAAAAGCGGCTCGCCCGCATCGAGGCTGGCGACCTCGACTGAGGCCGAGACGAAACGTGTCGGAACCGTACGACTGGAACGATCTGTTGCCCGAGCAGACATCGGACGACACGGATGAATCGTGGGGTGAGCCGCCCGCGAGTGACGAGGTCGACCGGCTCCTCGCCGAGAAGCCACCGCACCACATCGACTGAGACCGGGCCGCTGTTCAGCGGCCGTCGGTGCGAACCAGAGCGTCGCGGATCTCCCTCAACAGTTCGATGTCCTCTGGGACCTGCTCGACGGGGACCTGGCCCCGGCGACGCAGCTCGTCCAGCTTGTTGAACGGCACCACGATGAAGTAGTAGACGGCCAGGGCTATGAGCAGGAACGCGATCAAAGCGTTGATGAAGCTGCCTATGCCGATGCCGCCCGGATGGAAGGCAGAGAAATCCGGCTTGCCGAATATCTTTCCGAGCACCGGGTTGATGATGTCGTTCACAAAGGCCTTCACAAGGTCGTTGAAGGCGATCGCCATGATGACCGCGACCGCAAGCTCGACGATGTTGCCGCGCAGCACGAAGTCACGGAAGCCCTTGAGCATGCGTTCCTCCCCAGGTGGTCACGTTTAGGTCCAAAGATGGCCGATCGATGCGCATGAGTGTGGGAGATTCGATCAGCCGACCCGGATGATGGCCGACAAACTCGACGTGACGGCTGCCGCGGCCAGCCGTTGAGCGGCTTGCGGCGTGGTGGCGAGGATCACGAGCGCACCATCACCGCCGAGGCCGATGCTCGCGGCGCCGGTCGAGTCCTCGACATTCGGACCAGCCGCTGGTACTGCGATGACTCGAACACCAGCAGCGACGACGGCTGCCAAACCGGGCGAACTGGCATGGTCAGGAGCGGTCGGTGAGTCCGCCAGCGTTGGGTCGCCGGCTGGGTGTGCCGCGAGCACGTCGACGAGGTCACCGGGGCGAAGAACGGCGAGAACCCCTGGATCAGCGAGGCGTACCGGCACTGCCACCAGGCCCTCGCCGAAACCGGCGAGCAGCGACGGACCCACGAACCTGCGATCGGTGAGCGGTTCGCCGCGTCGAACCGGGCCGGCCAGCATCTGCCCGACGGGGCTGTCGCCGCTCGCGAACGCCCCATCCGGTACGGCTGGCGGGGGCAGTTCGACGGTTGCGATGTCGCCGACCCCGATGGGTTGGCCGGCCGCGAGGTCGTGCGCTGCGGCGAGCACTCGGACGGTTGTCGGTGGCTCAGGCGCCAGCACGCTGAGCGCCGCGGCGACGGCGCCCGCTGCCAGGGCCCCGGTCACGAGTGCGCGATGGCGCAAGACCGCACGTCGAATACGCAGCCATGTTCCCGCGCCGTCGGGACGCGGGCGCGCTTGCGCCGTCATGCTTTTTGACGACCGGTGGCTGTCATGGTTTAGGGCAGCTCGATGCCGGTGTCGAGGCCGTCGAGGGCAGATCCGCACGGGCAGACCCGTTCGATCGGCAGCTCGGCCACGACGTCGAGCAGCACACCGCGCAGCCTGGTGACGTTCTCGGCGAAGACCTTCAGTACCTCCGCGTGAGTGACCCCTTCGCCTTCCTCGATGCCCGCGTCGAGGTCAGTGACGAGCGCCAATGCCGTGAAGCACATCTCAAGTTCGCGAGCCAGCACGGCCTCTGGATGACCGGTCATGCCGACCACTGCCCAGCCGGCGGATGAGAACCACTGCGACTCGGCGCGAGTGGAGAAACGTGGGCCTTCGATCACGACGAGCGTTCCCCCGTCGACTGCCTGCCACCCCGCCGCCCCGGCGGTCTTGACTGCGACCGCCCGTCCGGTCGGGCAGTAAGGATCGGCCGTGGAGATGTGCACGACCTTGGCCGGAGGCCCGTCGAAGTAGGTCTGGGCACGGCCTGACGTGCGATCGACGAACTGGTCGGGAATCACCAGCGTCCCAGGCCCGTACTCCCGCCGCAGGCCGCCGACAGCGCACGGTCCGAGGACCTGGCGTACGCCGAGGGAGCGCAGCGCCCACAAGTTCGCACGGTAGGGGACCCGATGCGGGGGATAGCGGTGATCACGTCCGTGCCGGGGGAGGAACGCCACCCGGCGACCGGCCACTTCGCCAACAGTGATCGGGTCGCTCGGTTTGCCCCATGGAGTGTCGACGTCGACCTCGGTCATGGTGTCCAGCAGAGAGTAAAGACCGGAGCCGCCGATGATGCCGATCTCGGCGACGGTCTCGGAGCCCGCTCGTTGGCCAAAGCGCTCGGTCATGAGGCGACCCTAGCCGTAGCTGCGGACACCCGACCGCGTCCGTCCACAGCCGCCCGGTGCCTGACGCATGACCCCGCGTGCAGACACTTTCTCGGGACAAACGCCCGAGCTTGGGTGCTAATGCCCGATTTGATGAGGAGGTGTTGAGGCCATTGACCCGAGAGGGTGTTGTCGATCAAGTACAGATTCGGGCTTTGCTCGCTTCGGCCGTGGTGGAGCCACGGCCGATCCGTTCAAGACATCGACTGAGTGGCGTTCGTACGGTTCTCGTATGAAGACAGTCACTCCCGACGCCCTCCAAAGGGCAGAGACATTTGTTCTGCTCAATGCTCGGTTGCTCGACCGGCTGAGGTTCGCGTACCACTTTCGCGGAGGGTCGGCCGACGCAGTTGTCCGATCGCTGCGGCCGTACCAGAATCCCGACGGCGGGTTCGGCAACGCCCTCGAGCCCGACTTGCGCGAGCCGGCTAGCCAACCTTTTGCCGTCCAGCACGCATTCGAGACCCTGGACGAGACGGGCCGCTTCGACGACTCGATGGTCGCCGACGTCTGCGACTACCTGACCAAGCTCAGTGGGTCCGAGGGCGGGGTCCCGTTCGCCCTGCCAGGCCCGGCCGACCTGCAGGCGCCATATCTCCCCATCACGGAGAACCCACCGCCATCGCTGAACCCGACCGGGACGCTGGCCGGATTGCTGTACGCCCACCAGGTCGACCATCCGTGGGTCCACAAGGCGGCCGGGTTTTGCTGGGAGCGGATCGAGGCGCTCGAGACCACCGATCCCTATGAGGCTCGCGCGATCGTCGCCTTCCTTGACCATGTGCCTGATCGGGCCCGTGCCGAATCGGCCTTCGAACGGCTCAGGCCGGTCCTCGCGGGCCTGGTGGAACTCGACCCCGACGCGCCGGGAGAGGTGCACTCACCGCTCGACTTGGCGCCCGAACCCAACGGATTGGCGCGACGGCTCTTCGCCGACGACATCATCGATACCCATCTCGACGCCCTCGTCGACTCACAAAGTGAGGACGGCGGCTGGGATGTGAACTGGCAGATCTGGACACCGGTGACCGGCTTCGACTGGCGAGGCGGCATGACTGTCCACAGTCTCCTGCGGCTGCGCGCCTACGGGCGGTTCTCGGCGTAGCGGACCGAGAGGGTGCTCGACACTAAGCCGCCCAGCGGAGATGGTGCCTTGGAACGGCACTGCTAGCCCGGTCCGCGCCAACGAGCTCGCCGAGCGACACGCCTGCCAGCTCCTTGACCTCTCGGGCCAGGTGCGGCTGGTCGGCATAGCCGGCCTCAATCGCGAGATCGGCGAACGGAACGCCTCGGCGAGCGAGGACGACGGCCCGACGGAAGCGCAGGATCCGCTGCAATGTCTTGGGTCCATAACCGAAGGCGGCGAGGCTGCGCCGCCGCAGCTGGCGTTCACTCAACCCGATGTGCTCGGCGAACTGGCGTACGTCCAGCCGCCGCCGCACGAGCTCGGGGACGGCGGTGGCGATGGGGTCCGGCGAATCGGAGGCGGTGTGCAGGCGACGCCTGACTTCTCGAGCGAGGATGCGGGTCGCGGTGAGCTGGTCGCTCGCGGCGATCTGGTCGCTCAGCCGGTCGGCATCGGTTCCCCAGATCTCTGCCAGCTCGACCCGGTCGTCGCGCAGCACGTCCGCCGGGATGCCGAGAACACCCGGCGCCATTCCCGGGCGGAACCGCATCGCGGCTATCCGCTGCCCCGGGACGAGGCGTGCCAGAAATGGGCCGGTGTCCGGACCGGCAACGTGCAGAGAGCCGGAAAGCCAGATGA
>JBKPTD010000117.1:0-32995 GCA_046735375.1 Actinomycetota bacterium
TCCGGGCGCAGCCTGCGAATCGTGTTGCTCGGCCCCGGCGGTCGTGCAGGCAAGCCGCCGACAGGCCCAGCCGCTGTTTGGCTTCCTGATCGGCTCCGCGGCCGAGTCGATCAGTTGAGCTCCCTTACGATGCCAGGTCCCAGGTCGGGAGCACTCCCGGGCTGACAGACTTCGCTAGCCCCTCACTTAGGCAGCGAGGGCGAAGTCAGCGCGCTTGGAATTGGCGCTTGTTTTTTTGCAGGGAATGGTTAACGAGATCTTCCCTGCGATCCTCGGCCCGCTTCTCTTGGCTCAATGGCCAAAGTCGAAACCGTTCACCCCCATGTTCAGTTGTCAACATCCAGTGTCAGCCCCGAAGACCAGGCCTTCTGGCCGACCCCTTGACTGTACCGGTTATAACAGCCGGCACACATCCACGATTCCTGGTGCCCCACAAGCAAAACGGAGCAGGATTACCCTCCGTTGGGTGCTTGGCTCGGAGGCTACTGACGAGTAACACTGAGCAGTAACTAGCCGATGCCTCGCCGAAGGGGCCGCTTGTGACCGCCGTAGCCGACCGCGACGCCGCTTCGCCTCCCGACCGCACGCTGCTCGAGCAGGGCCTCGGCTCAGCCGGCCCCGACGGCGTCTCAGAGAAGGACGCCCGTGACGTCGCCGAAGCGGCGCGCGAAACCGAGTGGACCAAGCCCAGCTTCGCCAAGGAGCTCTTCCTCGGCCGGTTCAGACTCGATCTGATCCATCCGCACCCCAGGCCGGACCCGGCAAGTGTCGCCAAGGGCGACGCTTACTTGCAGACCCTGGCCAGGTTCGTCGAGACCGAGGTCGACGGGGAGCGGATCGAACGGGAGGACCGCATCCCGGACGAGACGATGCGGCGGCTCAAGGAACTCGGCGCACTCGGGATCAAGATTCCGGAGGAATACGGCGGGCTCGGCCTCAGCCAGGTCTACTTCAACCGGGCGCTGATCATCCTCGGGGGCGGCCACCCCTCCATGACGGCACTGATCTCGGCGCACCAGTCGATTGGGGTGCCGCAACCGCTCAAGCTGTTCGGTACGGAGGAGCAGAAGAAGGCTTATCTCCCCCGTCTTGCCACCGACGCGATCAGCGCCTTCCTACTGACCGAGCCCGACGTCGGGAGCGATCCGGCCCGCCTGGCGACGACCGCGGTCCCGACGGCAGACGGATCCGCTTACATACTCAACGGGGTCAAGCTGTGGGCCACCAACGGTTCAGTCGCCGACATCGTGGTGGTCATGGCGCGCGTCCCGAGGTCGGACGGACACCGCGGCGGCATCACGGCATTCATCGTGGAGAACGACTGGCCCGGCATCACCGTTGAGCGGCGAAATTCGTTCATGGGCCTGCGCGGCCTCGAAAACAGCCTCACCCGCCTGCACGACGTTCGCGTCCCGGCCGAAAACGTCATCGGCGGTGAGGGACTCGGTCTGAAGATCGCATTGACCACCCTGAATACGGGCCGGCTCTCCCTGCCTGCCGTCTGCGTCGGCGCCGTCAAGTGGTGTGTACGGATGGCCAGGGGCTGGTCGAACTCCAGGATTCAGTGGGGGCGGCCGATCGGCCGGCACGAGGCAATCGCCAAGAAGATCGCCTTTATGACCGCGACGTCTTATGCCCTCGAATCCGTCCTCGACCTGTCCTCACAGCTCGCGGACGACGGCTCGGCCGATATCAGGATCGAGGCTGCCCTTGCCAAGCTCTACGCCTCGGAGATGGCCTGGCTGATCGCCGACGAGCTCGTCCAGATCCGTGGTGGGCGCGGCTTCGAGACGGCAGCCTCGCTGCAGGCGAGGGGCGAGCGAGCGGCGCCCGTGGAGCAGCTGCTGCGCGACCTCAGGATCAACCGGATCTTCGAGGGATCGACCGAGATCATGCACCTGTTCGTCGCCAGAGAAGCAGTTGATGCGCATCTGGCCGTCGCGGGCGACATCATCGATCCAGAGGCTGACCTCAAGCGCAAGGCGCGTGCTGCGGCAAAGGCCGGCGCGTTCTACGCCCGCTGGCTTCCACGCCTCACCGTAGGACGCGGCCAGCTCGCCAGGTCCTACTCGGAGTTCGGCGCACTCGCGAAGCATCTGCGTTACGTCGAGCGGGCGAGCCGCAAGCTCGCGCGGTCCACGTTCTATGCCATGGCCCGCTGGCAGGGTGGGATGGAGCGTAAGCAGGCTTTCCTCGCCCGAATCGTCGACATCGGAGCCGAACTTCTTGCGATGGCCGCGTCGTGCGTACGAGCTCAAATGGAGCTGACCGACGACCGCGAGCGTGGCGAAGCCGCATATGAGCTTGCGGACGTCTTCTGCCGCCAGGCACGGCACCGCGTCGACCAGCTCTTCCATGACCTTTGGCATAACACCGACCCGGCCGACTATCGGCTGGCTCGCCGTGTACTCGACGGGCGGTATGCCTGGCATGAGGAGGGCGTCCTCGACCCCGTCGACGACAAGCTGCCCTGGATCGCCGAACCCGACGCCGGCCCCTCGAAGGTGCCCAACCTCCGCCGTCACATCCCGCCGGCCTGATCCGAGGAAGGCGTGAGGGAGGCTGGCGTCACTGCTCGCGGCGGCGCAGAGCGCGGGCCATCTCGCGGGAGGCCTGGCGCTCGGCGAGGGCCTGTCGCTTGTCGTGCTGCCGCTTGCCTCGCGCGAGGGCGATCTCGATCTTGGCCTTGCCGTCCTTGAAATAGAGCCGGAGCGGCACAAGGGTGAGGCCGCTCTCTTTGGTCTTGCCGATCAGTCGCTGGATCTCCAGCCGGTGCAGCAAGAGCTTGCGGGGACGCCGCGGCTCGTGGTTCGTCCAGGTGCCCTCGGTGTACTCGGGGATGTGCACGCCCATCAGCCACGCCTCACCGTCCTTGATGACGGCGTACCCGTCGACAAGAGAGGCGCGGCCGGCCCGCAGGGATTTGACCTCGGTTCCGGTCAGCACAATGCCGGCCTCGTACACGTCTTCCACATGAAAGTCGTGCCTGGCCTTACGGTTCTGGGCGATCATCTTGCGCCCGCGTTCGCGCACCATGGGCCACCGATAGTACGAAACCCGAGGCGGGGACGGCGAATCGCTTAGTGTCGCACTAAAGCCAGCCCATTGGATCACGGTAGGTGCCGTTGACCATCACCTCGAAGTGGAGGTGCGGGCCGGTCGACCATCCCGTACTGCCGACCCGGCCGATGACCTCGCCGCGCGCTACCCGCTCCCCCAGGCCCACAAAGCGCACGGACAGGTGGTTGTAGGTCGTGACGAGGTACCGGCCGTTGATGTAACCGTGGGACACGGCGATCCGGTTGCCATAGGCGGTGTTGTAGTAAGACTCGATCACGGTGCCCGCCGCCGCCGCTCGCACCGGATCGCCGAACGGTACGCCGATGTCGACGCCGGTATGCATCTTCCAGTAATGGAGGATGGGGTGGAACCGCATGCCGAACGGCGATGTGATCCGACCGTGGACCGGCCAGGACAGCACCCCGCCAGCGGTGGGCGCGGCCGAGTGCCGGGAGGGGCTCTTGTGCTTGGCGGCCGCCCTCGCCGCGGCGGCCTTCTCCCGGCGAATCTCCGCGCCGACGATCGCCTTGAGTCGCTTAGCCTCGGCCTGCATGGCCCGGTATTGCCGCAGATCTTCGTCGCGCTCAGCCTGGGCGGCTTTCACTGCGGCCGCCCGCTCGGCGACGAGCTCCTCGACGTGTGCCTTGGCCGCAGCTGCGGCCTGCTCGGCCCGCTCGGTGCGCCTGACCTGCTCCTGGGCTGCCTGCCGCTGCTGCTCCACGTCAGCTCTGCGCTGGGTGAGCCGCGCCTCCGCAACCGATGCCTCGGCCCGTTCCGCCCGAAGCGCTCCGACCACGTCGTTCTGCGTCGCCATGAGCTGGTCGAGATATGCCAAGCCGTCGGCGTACTCGGTGACGGAGTCCGCAGAGAAGACGAGCCCGACGCCTGGTACCGGTCCTTGCTGGTAGGCGAGCCTGGCCACCTCGCCCATCTGCTCTTCGTGCGACGCAACCGCGGTGTTGGCCGCGGACAGCGCCTGTTCGGCTGCGTGCTCCGCCACGAGTGCGGCATCAAGCTTGCGGCTCAGCTCGGCTGAGAGCACTCGCGCAGCCGCCAACCTGCCCTTGGCCGCGGCCAGCGCCTGCTTAGCGCCGGGAAGCTGTGCCTGGACAAGCGCATAGCGCGTCTCCGCTTTCTCCAGTCTCGCCGACGACGTGGCGAGCTGCTTCCCTAGCGTCCTGACCTGCTGGTCAGCCTTCTTTTTGGCGTCGCGAGGATCAGCTGCCGCGGTAGCGGTCAGGGACGCGAGGGCCAGAGCGGCTGCTGTCAGGGCGGCTGCGACCCGCGTGGTGAGACGCATGGCCGACTCCCTGTGGGATGCGGACGGCTTTCACATTGGTCACATCTGTACCACAGGTAACACGCCGCTGGGAACGGAAACGCCGAAAGTCTCCGCCCCTGTCGGGGAACTGGCCGGGTGGGAACGTACTAAACCCGGAGGTACTTCCTCAGCGTTATGAACGAGGCGATAACGGACATCGCGACACCGAAGACGACCAGCCACAACAGCGTCGAAACGACGGCGTCCCAGCCGACGAAAGCGGTCAGCGTCAGCCTCGGGGCGAGCCACTGATCGATCCCGACCACCTTGAGCAGCACGACGGAGATCGACGCAAACAGCGCGCCGGTAAGCCCGGCGACCGCACCCTCCATGAGGAACGGAAGCTGGATATAGAAATTGGACGCGCCGACGAGCCGCATGATTCCGGTCTCCCTGCGCCGACTGAACGCCGCAACCCGCATGGTGTTGGCGATCAGCAGGACCGCCACGAGAAGCATGACGACCGAAATAGCCGCAGCGCCGTACTGGAATACCCGCAGGATCGCGAAGAACGGGCCCAGGATCCGCCGTTGGTCCTGTACCGCGTTAACACCCGGACGACCCTGGAACTGTTCGGCCACCACGTTGTACTGGGTGGGATTGGTGAGCTTGACCCGGAAGGAGTCCTGCATCTGGTCGGGAGTGACGAACTCGGCGATCGGTGAATTCTTGAACTGCTCCTTGACGCGCTTGTAGGCGTCGGCCTTGCTCTCCTGGAAGATGTCCTTGACCAGTCCGTTCGGGCCCTGCATCTTCTTCAGGTCGCTCAGGATGCTGGCGCGCTGCTCCTCCGTCACCGGACCGCCGGCGCAACCCGCGATGCTCTGGGACTTCTGGTTACACAGGAAGATCGACACCTCGACCTTGTCGTACCAGTAATCCTTCATCGTGGCGACCTGGGCGCGCACGAGTAATGCGACGCCGAAGAGGCTGAGCGAGACCGCCACGCTGATGACGACGGCGAGGGTCATCGTGAGATTGCGGCGGAGGCCGATACCGATTTCCTGGAAGACGAACCGGAGTCGCATGGCGGAGGCAGTCCTGTGTGTCGGTCTGGTGGGTCGGAGGCGCGGGGTCAGTGGCGATAGCCGTAGACGCCGCTGGCCTGGTCACGGACCAGCTCGCCGTACTCAAGCTCCACGACGCGGCGGCGCATCTGGTCGACGATGCTGGAGTCGTGAGTGGCCATCAGGACGGTCGTACCGGTCCGGTTGATCCGGTCGAGCAGCTTCATGATTCCGACGCTGGTAGCCGGGTCGAGGTTTCCGGTCGGCTCGTCAGCAATGAGGAGGACGGGTCGGTTCACGAACGCACGCGCTACCGCGACGCGCTGCTGCTCGCCGCCTGACAGCTCGTTCGGCATCCGGTCTTCTTTGCCGGCGAGGCCGACGAGATCGAGTACCTCGGGGACTACTCGGCGAATGACGCCGCGCTGCTTTCCGATCACTTCGAGCGCGAAGGCGACGTTCTGGTAGACGGTCTTGTTCGGCAGGAGCCGGAAGTCCTGGAACACGGTGCCGATCTGGCGGCGCCAATGCGGAATCTTCCAGTTGGAGAGGCGACCGAGATCCTTCCCCGCGACGTGGATCGTGCCGTGCGTTGGCTTCTCCTCCTTGAGGATCAGCCGTAGGCAGGTCGACTTCCCTGAGCCCGAGGCACCGATGAGAAAGACAAACTCACCGCGCTCGATCTCAAGATCGACGCTTCGCAACGCGGGCCGCTGCTGCTGCTGATAGAGCTTGGTGACGTTTTCGAACCTGATCACAACGGCATCTCGTGGCCATGGTCGGGGGCGGGACTCGCCGCCTCCAGGCGCCTCGGTCGGTGACCTAGGCGGCCCGCTCGGCGGCGTGCCAGGAGGTTACTGGGCAACCCGTCCGTCACTCAGTGACCTCCTGTGGGCACAGCTCAGGGGTTGGCCAAGGCATGAGTGTACGAGGGTCGAGCCGCAGGACAACCATCTTTGACGTGCTGTGTCGTCGCGACAGCAATATGTAGCAGGTCCTCGGGTACGGGTTTTCGGCGTCGCGAGGGACGGCGGACAGAGGCCAGCCGCCCGGTTCGGGTATCGCTGAACCGGGCGGCTGGGCGGGCGTGGTGTGGTTTGTCCGTCAGTGCCTGCGACGGTACGGCAACCGAATCGTCACACCATGTGGCAGGCGGAGCACGCCATCGTCAGGCAGCTTGATAACACCGCGCGACGCGAGAATAAAGACGCCGCCAGCGGACATGAGCAGGACAGCGAAGAGTGCAGCTGATCCAATTGGGAACCCAGCACCGGTCTTCGGCAGCGATGGCGGCGCACCCGCTGGGCTCGTGCCGCCCACGCCAGGTGTCGTCGATGTCGTTGGCGGTGTCGATGTCGTTGGCGGGGGGGTCGAGGTGCTAGGCGGTGGCGACTCGGTCTCTCCACAGCCAGTCACCCAGAAGACCTTGTGCTTGGTGTCGGCGCCCTGAGAGCCGTCGGCGTGCACATTCAGCCGGACGTGGAAGCCCTGCTGAGGATGCGGTGTTATGCCGGTGAAGTCCAGCGTGTACTGCCGGTGGGCGTCGAGCCCAGCCTGGCTGCCTCCACCGGAGTTGTCATCCTCACCAATGAAGATGTCCGAGTCCGTCAGCAAGACCTGATCGTCGCCTTCACGCTCTGTCGGCGGCCAGGCGAGGAACTCGACGTCGGCGAACAGCTCGCCCTTGTCGTAGCCGTAGAAGTCCACCTCGAAGGTGCATCCGACGTGTGGCTCGTTGTTGGGGTGGTCGTCGAATGCAACCGCGTCGATCTTGACAGTGCCGTTATTGCCCGGTGGGTCCTGCGCGGCTTGGACCGCCGCTGCGCCCGCAGTGGACTCGGCGGTTTCCGCGGCGCTCGCCATGGTCGCGCCGAGCACAAGAGCCGACAGACCGAGGAGCGTCCCCCCAAGGAGCGCTGTGATCTTCCTGTGTCGTAACACCACATCCCCCTGGAGTGTGGATTCGTTTGACTGCTTCTTGGCTCTCAACCGAAACAGGGCCCGTCGGCGTTAGCTGACGCGAGGCCCCAGAGCACGCAGCAGATTAGAGATCACCCGCGCCTCGCACCACTACCCGAACGGATATGTCTTGGGCCTGTTCGGGGGATTCCGATTACGTAGAGCGAGTCCTTGCACGTAGATCGTGTATTCGCGATGACATATCAGTTTGATCACGACAACCTGATGCGCCAGGAGCATGGCGTCCAACGATGACGCTTTTCATTCGGGAAAATGCCCTACAGCACACGCCTTCCAGGTCGACCACCACGACGCCCTATCCGTAAATCCGCTCCGAGGTGCCTGCTTTCGACGCGGTGTGGGAGCGGGTGAGGTCTGGACCCAAGCAGGAGCTGAACTCGGGTTGGGGTGGCGAAGCCTGCCTGGGTCCGATAGCTGGGCACCGGTCATCGAAAGCCTGGTTGAACAGCATGAAAGCCCATGGAGAGGAATGCCGATGGCCTCTAGGTGTCGGTCAGGCACGGCGGTGGGTGTCGGCACGCGGCCGCCTGTACCATCCGGACACCGATCGGGCAGCTGACATGCGCGATCGGCCCGCCACCCCCGAAGAGCCAGGCGGGCCGATCTTCACCGGCGATCGGATCTAGTGCCGGCGGCGATACACGGCCTGGGCGACCAGCTCACGCCAGCGCAGCAGCACACCCGCCACGAGCAGCAGGAAGCCGATCGTCGCCGCGGGCACTACCGGGAACCCCGCACCGGTGTGTGGCAACTCGGCGCCGCCAGCGGCTGGCGAGGTGGCGGACGGGGGCGTCTCACTCACCTCAGGCGGTGTCGAGCTGCTCGGCGGCGCGCTCGACGACGGCGGCGCACTTGACGAAGGAGGCGCCGAGGTCGTGCTTGGAGTGCCAGGGCAGGTGTGGGATAGGACGAAGAAGTCTTGCTTGATGTCCTCCGCGACGGTGGCGCTTCCACCGGTAAGGGTCGCCCCCGCTGGCGTCAACACGAACGCGTGGCTCGCATCCGGCGGCCCGAAATCGGCAGGATCGTCCAGCGTGACTGTCAGCGTGCCACCGCCAAGGAGATCGAATGTCACCGTGAGAGTGACGAAGTTGGCGTTGGCTGGCGCGACGAAATGCCAGCCGTCTTGGTTCGGTGCGTTGCCGCAGTCGTCGTCCTGGTTAGGGAATCCGCTGGCAGTGGACCCGATCTGCGACTGCTGAAGCATCAGATCGGTCTGAGCAACCGCCGGGCTGGACCCAATGAATACAGCAGCAGCGAGGCCCAGCACAGAGCCCCCGAACGCCGCCGCGAATCTTTTGCGGGTGACCACTACGTCCCCCTCTTGAGCGCGAATGGTTGCGATACTCCTGCCGGAGAACCGCACGAGCGGCCATCCGCGTTACAGCACCTGGCGCGAAATAGGCGACACCTGCGGCCGTTATCCATGATCCGCGACTACCTCGCTTGACTGTCCGCACGTAGCGGGCGTTCGTAGGAGCTGCTGCTCTTAAGCCGGTCCCACGTCGACGGAAGCCATGGGATTTCGAACGAGTCGAGGTGCGGTTGCGTGGCTCGGCGGGACGTCGTCCTCATTGCTGCTCGGCCAGGTGATGTTTGGGTGAGGCGGACAGTCCCTATGAAGCTGCGGCAGCGGCGCGCTGCTGTTGGCGGCGCCAGCGAATACCGGCCTCGATGAAGTCGTCGATCTCGCCGTCCAGAACCGCGGCGGTGTTGCCGGTCTCGTACTCAGTACGCAGGTCTTTCACCATCTGGTATGGGTGCAGGACGTAGGACCGCATCTGCGTGCCCCACGACCCGGCGGAGTCGGCCTTGAGGGCATCCATCTTCGCCTGTTCTTCCTGACGGCGCCGCTCCAACAGCTTCGCCCGGAGGACCTCCATCGCTCGCGCCTTGTTCTGCAGCTGGGAGCGCTCGTTCTGGCACGAGACGACGATGCCCGTCGGCAGATGTGTGATGCGTACGGCGGAGTCCGTCGTGTTCACGCCTTGTCCGCCAGGACCACTGGCGCGAAAGACATCGATGCGGAGCTCGTCTTCGGGGATGTCGACATGGTCGCTCTGGTCGACGACGGGGAGCACCTCGACGCCGGCAAACGACGTCTGCCGGCGCCCCTGGTTGTCGTACGCCGAGATGCGGACCATTCGGTGTGTGCCCTGCTCGACCGAGAGCGTTCCGTACGCGTACGGCGCCTTCACCGCGAACGTAGCTGACTTGATGCCGGCTTCCTCGGCGTAGGAAACGTCATAGACCTCGGTGGGATAGCCGTGGCGTTCTGCCCAGCGCAGATACATCCGCATCAGGTTCTCGGCGAAGTCGGCCGCGTCGACGCCGCCCGCCTCCGCTCGAATCGTGACGAGCGCCTCGCGGGAGTCGTACTCGCCTGACAGCAGGGTGCGTACCTCCAGCTCGCTGATCGCCTTATGCAAGGACGCGAGCTCGCTTGCGGCCTCGGCCCGCGCGGAGGCATCGTCCTCGGCCTCGGCAAGCTCCGTGAGGACGCCCAGGTCTTCGAGCCTGCTCCGCAAGCTCGAGACCCGGGCGACTTCGCCCTGGAGATATGACAGCCTGCTCGTCACCCGCTGTGCACGATCTTGGTCGTTCCACAAGTCGGGCGCCGCAGCCTGGCTCTCGAGGTCGGCGATCTCACGCCGGATCGAATCCAGGTCAAGCACGGATTCAATCGACGTCAGTGTCGAATCGAGATCCCTGATCTCCTCGGTGGGAACGACGGCAGCCACGCTTCTCTAGCCTAGAGGACAGCAGACCACACGGCCGGTTCACCTGTAACCGGCGTGGCGGTCTAGATGGACTTACTGAACGGCTGCCCGAGCAGTCGATGCGACGACGATTTGCGCTTCACTCACAGAACGTAATGGAACTATGCCCGGGAATGGCAGTTCCACCCGCGCCG
Source organism: Actinomycetota bacterium (assembly GCA_046735375.1). GTDB lineage: Bacteria > Actinomycetota > Actinomycetes > JAKEEW01 > JAKEEW01 > DASYTV01. Next base: position 10,283 of record JBKPTD010000117.1, read on the forward strand.
AAAGCGTCACTGTGACCGCCGTACGGTCTGGGCTCAGGCCCACCGACTCAATATTGAACGCGCTGAACCGCGAGGTGATTCCCGCATTCTGGACATAGCGGTCGACCGCAGCCCGCGCGGCGGAAGCGTCGAGCGGCAGCGCTCCGCGTCGAAATGCTCCGGGGTCCCGATAGACCACCGCTTCGTCCACCGCCTGCACCGCTGCAGTCGCAGCGCCATCGGCCGCGCTGGCAAGGGCTCGCCGGTAGAGGAACAGGTGCGACGCGTCCGCCACGACAGCGATCAGCGCGACGAGTATCGCTACGAGACCAATCAGGAGAAGCAGTGCCTGGCCGCGATCCTCATTCCGCCGCACGCGCAACCGAGCCAGCGTCCGGTGCCGTCTTCCCCCCGGATTGGGTTCAACCGTTGAGTCGTTCGAGGACTGTCCGCGACAGCGAGCGTCTTTAGCAGTCATCGCAGTCACCCAGACCAGCCGTCCGGTACCGGTCGACCACCTCGGTGTGGCGAGCGTGCAGTGCGACCGATGCCAGCTCCCGACCTGCGAAGACAGCGGGCATGAACGGAAGCCGTACTGCAGTGTCGATCTTCACCACGACACGGCTGTTCGGTGCAAGGCATGGCTGGGTACTGCACGAGATCGAGACTGCATCGGGCTGGAGCATCAGCCCCTGGTCGGCTGCCACGATCGCGGCGGCCGCTCTCGCGCGGCGCTCGGCGAGCTCCGGATCGTTTGCCGTGACAAACGCCCGCCCCGCCTCTCTGGCAGCGGCTGTGACCCCGTAGGCGCCGGCCTGCACTCGAAACACGGCCAGAACCGCGTAGACCAGGGGAACCATCAATAGGAGTGCGAGCGCGCAGAACTCCACCACGGCACTCCCCCGCTCACCGCCGGACTGCCGGATCGGCGGCCGCCAGCCCCGCAAGGCCATCCTCAGCCCTCCTCGTCGATGGCATGACCGCGCACGACCAATGCGCGACTCGGCCCGACCAGCCCGACTAAGGGCAAAGTGGTTCGCACCTCGACGACAACCGTCCGCACTCCGTCGACGACGGCCTCGCCAACCCGAACGTCGTCCGCGAATCGGTCTCCCAAGGCCGCGACGGCGAGCTCACGGGTGCGCGCAGCACCGTCGGCTCCACTGCGGTCCGCGTTAGCGGCGTAGCGCGCCCCCTCCGCGGCTGCTGCAACAAGCGTATTCCGTACGTACAGCGCCAGCGCGAGCTGCAAGATCGCAAGGAACAGAACGACAAGCACAACCGTGACCAGCGTGAATTCGACCACCGCTGCGCCTCCCGCGCTGCCCGGCCCCGGCCGGCCCCTGGGCCGCTGACTTGCACCGAAAGGTCGGCAGGGCACGCCTGGGCTCACGGTCCGGTCACACCGTCGAGTGCAGCGGTGAGCAGATCGCCGAGCTTCGGCCCAGCGATCGCCCAGAGGGCGGTGACCAAGCCGGCGGTCATGATCGTGATGAGGACCCAGCCGGGAACATCACCGCGCTCGGGTACCGAAGGTCGGTGTCGGAGCCAGAGCCGGTGCAGCTGGGTCATGGCTGTCACGAACAACATGGCCGTCTCCGTTCATGAGGTAGTGAAGGTGAGGCCGTAGAAGCCGGGAAAGAGTGCGAAGATCACCGTCACCGGCATGATGAGGAAGACGACCGGTAGCATCATCGCGATCTCGCGACGACCACCCTCCTCGAGCAGCGCACGTTTGTACGCCTCTCGCACATCACCGGCTTGCGCGCGCAACACATCCGCGAGCGGGGTACCGCGATCGAGCGCGATGATCATTCCATCGATAAACCGCCCGACCGCCGGACCCGGAGTGCGGACGGCGACACCGTCCAGCGCTCGGCTCAGCGGTGCGCCAGCACGGGTCTCGGCGAGCGCGCGGCGAAGCTCAGCGACGAGGTCGCCACGACCCAACCGGGCTACCCGGTCGATTGCACCAACGACGCCCTCCCCGGCTGAGACCGACAGAGCAAGCAACTCAGCGATAGTCGGCAGCTCTGCGACGATCCGGCGGCCTCGCTGCCGTACCTGGCGAGTAAGGGCGAGGTCACGGGCGACGAGGCCGGCACAGGCGGCGACGAGGACGAGCACGCCAAGGACGGCCGGATGGCGCTGCCGACCTTCGGCGAGGAGCAGCAGCGAGACAACTATCCCGCCGAGCATGCCAACGGCGGCCCAACAGAGCTGCTGGATCCTGAACTGTTCGACAGATAATGCGCTTCCGGCGTAGTCAAGGCGCCGACGTGCGGCGACAGCTCCCCCAAATGCAGCTCCGATCGCGTGGGCGCCCGATCGCAATGCTGGTCGAACGAGTCGCTCCAGAGTCGGAAGCGGCGTTACCACGGGCCGTTCAGCTATCAATCGAGAAGGTCGAGAAGGATCACGCAGATAAGGCCCGACCCGATCCTCGAGAGTGTGCCGTCGCAGTAACGGAATCCGTGAGATCGTGACCGCGAGCCCGGTGCCGCCCATGAAGCCCAGTACCACCCCTGTCAGTGAGGCATTCACCGCAACACCCGTTCGTCTTCTGACAACCGTCCGAGCCTGAGCATCAGTCGGTAGGCCAGAACGGACCCCGCGCCACCGCTCGTGAGAACCACCAGGCCGGCGGCTGAGTTGTATGCCTCGACGGCCTCCGGCCGCAGGGATAACAGCCCGAGGACGATCCACGGAGCGGCTACCGCGAGCCGAGCAGCATTGATCGTCCAGGTCTGCCTGCTTTCGAGCTCGGCTCGGATACGGCCTTCCTCTCGGAGGAAGGCCGCGAGCGTTCGAAGCAGCCGGCCGAGGTCAGTGCCGCCAACCTCGCGGGCCAGGCGCACCGACTCCACCACACGATCCCCGGTGGGATCGGCGAGCTCTGCCTTGAGGCGGTCCAGACACTCGGGGAATCGACCGCTGGCCTGGTAGTTGGCGCCAAAGGTCATGAACGGTCGGCGCAGCGCGGCGGGCCCGCGCTCGCCTATCCGAGCCAGCGCGTCGGGTAGCGCCAGACCCGCCCTCACTGCGGACGCGAGATTGTCGACCGCCTCCGGCCAGCTCTCGCGCAGCTCGCGACGCCGCCGCCGGCATAAGGAGCGCAGCAGGTTCGTCGGCGTGCATGCGCCGAGAAAGCCGAAGGCGATCGCGATCGTCAGCACGTGGGAAACGGCGAGAACCGACATGGCAACAACGAGACCGAGCCCCGCGGATGCCGCGATCAGCCGTGCCGGCGTGACCCCCTGGACACCCGACCGCGCGATCGTCTCGGCGAGCCGGGCGAGCAGCGACGGACGAGTCCGCTTATGGAGCCGACCCGGATCCCTGGCCGTCCAGATGGATAACAGCCCCAGCCCCAGCAGCAGACCCACGAGCGATCCCATCAGGACCACCCGTGCTCGCCGAGTCCGGTCGAGTGGCAGCCGCGCTCGTCCGCTTGTCTCAGGCGAGCGCCGGCACCGCTCAATGGCCCATGGCTGATCCCGGTGGCGAGGCTCCGCCGCCGTCCATCGGCGGTGGAGTAAGCCGCTCGCGTCGAATGACGTCCGGCCGGCGGCGGCGAAGACGTAGCTGCGCTCTCGATACCGACAGGCAGGCCAGCGTGGAGGAGCTCGCCAAGGTCGAAACCTGCTGCGGCGAATCGTTCCGATCGCGGCGGATAGCCGCTGGCGCGAGCCAGCTGGCCATCCTGGCGGACGAAGATCTCCGCCGTCTCGATGATCCCGTCGTCGACTCGGCCGGGGACGCCGATGATCTCGTGTATCCGGCGAGCACCGTCTCGCTCGGCCCGGATGTGCACAACGAGGTCGATGCAGGCCGCGACGGTTGGCACAACGAACGCACTGGTGACGTTTTCACCGGCGAGGAGCGGCAGCGTGCACATCTTCGTGACGGCCTCACGGGCGCTGTTGGCATGCAGGGTGGCCATGCCGGGAACACCGCTGTTCAGCGCTATCAACAGGTCGAGGCACTCCTCTTGCCGTACCTCGCCGACGATGATGCGGGACGGCCGCATCCGCAGCGCCTCCTTGATCAGCCGCCGTAATCGAACCTCGCCCGTCCCCTCGAGGCTGGGCTGCCTGGTCTGCATTGCGACGACATCCGGCAGCGGGATATCGAGTTCGAAGACCTCTTCGGCCGTAACCACGCGCTCCTGCGCGGGGATCGCCGCGGCGATGCAGTTCAGCAGCGTTGTCTTGCCGGCCTGGGTCCCACCCGCGACGAGAATGTTGAGCCCGCTGACGACCGACGCCTCGAGGAGCCGGGCCGCAGCACCCGTCAGAGTGCCGATCCGGACCAACTCGTCGAGATGTGCAGCGCGAACAACGAACTTGCGGATGTTGACGGCCAGGTGCTCGCGGGTGATGTCGGGAACGACGACATGCAGGCGGCTGCCGTCGGGCAAGGTGGCGTCGACGAAAGGCGTGCTCACATCCACTCGGCGACCTGAAGATCTGAGCATCCGTTCGACCAGATCGCGGATCTCCTCCGCAGTCAGGATTGTCGTGGTCAGCTCGCTGCTGCCTCGCCTGGCCACGAAGACGCGTCCCGGCTCGTTGATCCAGATTTCCTCAACGGCCGGATCCTCCAGGTATCGCTGCAGTGGACCGAAGCCGGCGACCGCATCGACGACTAGGCGAATCGTGTCGCTCGGGCTGCTCAGCGGCGGCAGCCCGCTGTCCAAGCTGCGCTCGTCGTAGTCGGCGACGACCTCCTCGACCAGGCGTCGGACTGCCGACGGATTCGCGATCGGATCCAGGCCACGGCACCGCACCAGCTCTCGTACCTCGTCCTCGACGACTGCGGCGGCGGTCATCGCAGCTCCCTCGAACCGGTCTGCCGTTCACGCCCGACGCCAGACGGGGCTGCCGTGACGGCGGCCGCGCGGTCCATCGCCCGGTATGGGCTGGTGGCTCGTCGCGGCGGTGACTGTTAGGACTCCCTAGGCTCCTGAGAAGGTGCGCCGTGATCTTGCGATCGCCCATTCTGGATCATCGGAGTGAGGACAGTGGGCGTTTTCGGGAAACTGGCTGCAGTTGGTGTTCGACTGGCCGATGGAAGGACGTAGGCGGCGACCGTGTAGGTCACGCCTGCCCGAGCCGCCAACGGCCCGATGTCGCACCGATCCCGGCCCGTATGCGGGGACAGGTCGCACCTGAAGACCTTCGTCTTTGCTGTGGCGCCAGGCTCGCTGGCGATCGACCTAAGCTCCAACTTGACCGGCCGGACGGAGCGCACCGGTAGCGGCGACGGTCCGGGCCGGCCGAGCGACCAGGCACCCGTTGACGGAACAGTCGAGTCCTCTCGCGCCGCAGCTGGCGCGACGCCAGCATCCGGGACACTCACGTGCACCATCCCCTCCCAGATGCCGAGGCAGAGCCTCAGCGCGCCATTGCGTCTTCCGCCGCCGGTGGAGCCGTCCCCCGCGGTCGTTTGTGCTGTGGACGCCGTACATATCCATCCGGTCGGCGCGAAGTAGCGCTCAGCGAATGTCCTCGTGGAGGCATGCTTGGCGGGCATCGTGTTCGTCCTCTCTGAAGGGAGAGCGCTGCTCGACCAAGACCGCTGCAGAACTGCTCCGACCACAATCACCAGGACCGTCGCTAGAACACCTGCAACGATTGGCGGCAGGCCGACCATCCATCGGGACCTGACCTCAGGCGCAACGGTTTTAGCGACCTCCGGTCCACGTTGGTCTCGCACCGGGGTGGGCAACTCGTCCGACTCAACCGGGGGGCTCGGCCACCCCAGCTCCATGCCGCTCGTGGCAGGTGGAACGCCGTCGGGTGCGAGGACGGGCCGCGCTCCGTCGTTCCTGCCGAGAGCCGCGAGATCCTCCGCTAGTCGCGCGGCCATCGGTCGTGCGGATGGGTCCGCGCGGAGGCAAGCACCGACGGTTCGCCACAACGGGCGAGGCACCCCTGGGATCTGAGGCGGGACCGTGAGAGGTGGTTCCGCCTGCCGGAGCCGTTCCGGCGAGGCTACGTCAGAGTCGTCGTACCGCAGCCTGACCCCCGGCCGGGTGTTGACCGCGGCGGGCCCGCGACCGGTTGCGAGCTCGTACAGCACCACGCCCAAGGCGTAAATGTCTGCTGCAGGAGTGGGCGGATCGAGTCCGTTCGCCTCCGGCGGGAGGTAAGCTGGCGTCCCGCTTCCGCCTGAGTCGCCTAATAGATGGCCCTCCCCGTGTAACTCGCGGGCTATCGCGGCCGTGCCGAGATCGGCAAGCCTTGCGTCAACGCCGTGGTCAGGCGTCGCAGCGAGCAGGATGTTCTCCGGCTTCACATCGCAATGAACGACGCCGGCGGCGTGGAGCCGGGCCAACGCACTCGCGAGCTGACTTCCGACGGTGACCGCGTCTCGGGTTGGGAGCAATCCTTGTCGTAAGACCTGGCGCAGGGTCTGTCCCTCGATCAGCCCCGACACCAATGCGACTATGCCGTCGTCGAAGACAAGATCGTGGATCGGGACGAGATGGGGGTGCTCGATTCCGGTCAGCGCGGTCCGTTGCTGGACGAAGCCGCTGACGAGGCTCTGATGACGGCCGAGTTGCTGATGGAGGACCTTGACGGCAACCTCGCGGTCTGCGACCCGGTCGGAGGCGCGCCACACCGTCCCTGTTCCACCGCGTCCGATCTCCGAGATCAGGGTGTAGCGGCCTGCGAGCTCGTCGCCCGCACCCCGCCTCGGATCCCCTCCGCCCCCAGGGATCATCGCCGGAAGGTGGCCGCGATACTTGCCTCGGCCTGTGCGTAGGCATCGCCAGCGCGTCGCAGCAGCGCGCTGATGCCACCTAGTGCGGCGTTCAGCTCTCGCGCGGCAGACTGCCACTGTGACCACAGCGACTGGAACTCGGCCGCTGCGGCACCGGCCCAGTCGCCGCCGATCGGTTCGATGTGGGCACGCAAGCGAGCGAGCGTCGCATCGATCTCCGTGGATCCCCGGCCGACCTCCGAGGACAGGGCATCAAGCTGCTCTGGCCTCACCTGAATCCGAGTGGACATATGTCCTCCTATGGATGCGTGTCCGGTGCGGTAGAGGCGACTGTCGTCCAGCAAGATCGATGCATGTCCGGGCCGTAGGTCGCACTCAGACTGATGCGGGCCGTGACGTCGATCTGGCTCGGAGCCTAGGGCGCGACGCGGGCCGCAAACGGCTGTCCACAGGGTCGACATTTCCTGCGGGTTTCTCCACAGGATGCCGTCCGCCGCTGGCAGTCGAACCCGGGTCACGGGAGCTTGGAGCAGCGCCAGGCCAAGAGCGGGCTCCGCCGCTCAGTTCTTCCTCGGGTGTTGGGGGTGCGATGAGGGTGCGACTGACAATGTGTGGCGACGGCGGCCGGCTGGAAGACGTCGAGGTCGACGCGCCCACCGGTAGCAGGTGGCGCGAGGTACTTGCGGCGCTTCACGCCGAGGGTTGGTCGGGCGGGCTGGCCTATCTTCAGGGCCTGCCGTTCCCAGATCGCGAGGCTCGGATAGGCCGAGAATCGGCACTGCGGCCGATACCACCGGATGCGATCGTCGGCTTGCCTCCCCTGCTCTCCGCGGCGATCGTCGCGATGAGTTCGCGGCACCGCCCTCCGCCTCACCGACTCCCCCGGCCTGCTTTGTTCGCCGCCGAGGGTCGCCTGCACGACGGTGCGCGCCTGCGGGTTGTCGGTGGGCCTGACGCTGGAGGCGAGTACGCCTTACGGGGTGAACCTTTGGTCGTCGGGCGTGGCATCGCGGCGGATGTCCGGGTTCACGACGGCGACATGTCCCGGACGCATATGCGGATAGATCACCGGACGGCAGGTGCCTCGCCAGCCGATCCGCGCGTGGCTCGACGGGAGCTCGGCGCCAACGATCGAGAGACGGCCGACTTCCCCGCCGGTGGTCACGTGGTCCTGCACGATCTCGGTTCGACGAACGGCACGTCTTCCGACGGTCACCCGGTCGGAGGCGAAGGCGCGGCCCTCACTGCGGGAGCGGTCGTCCGCGCGGGCGAGTCCACGCTGGCCGTGGTGTCAGAAGCGCCAAGCGGTTACGTTGTGGCGCCCGACCGCAACGGACGGGTGGTCGTCCACATTCCGCCGAAGCTCCTGGCCGCCCGGATCGACCGCCAGGTGAGTTTCCCAGCGGAACCTGACGGTCGGCAGACCAACCCGATGCCGTGGATTTCTGCGCTAGTTCCCGCGGCCGTTGTGCTGCCAGTGACGGTCCTCGCGGGGGGACGGATGCTCGGTCTCGCGCTTGCCGCGCCGCTTGCTGCGATCGCCATGCTCGCTGTCGATCGCAGCCGAGCCCGCCGGTCGGCTGTGCGCGCTCGGCGTAGCTATCACGAGCTCGACGTTCGGGCGCGCGCGGAGCTGAGGACGGCGCTTGCCGAGGAAGCACGCGATCGCCGTTGCGAGGCACCCGACCTGGCGACTCTGCTCGCGGCGGCGCGCGACGTGACTGCGCCGCTCTGGGAGCGTCGCACGTCAGACGATGACTTCGGAATCGTCCGACTAGGTACTGCCGACCTCCCTGCCCGCACCTCGGTCAGCAGCGGAGGATCGAGCGGCCTGCCACAGGACCGGTCTCCCCCGCGGCAGACCGACTGGCGGGGCGTACGTCCGGCCAGTGAGCTGCTCGTCACGTGCGTGCCAGTGACGGTGTCGCTGCCGGCAGTCGCGATGCTCGGCATCGCCGGACCACGTTCGCGTGCACTCGGCCTGGTTCGATCCGCGATTGTGCAGCTCGCCGTCCTTCATAGGCCCACGGATCTTCGTATAGCCGTGCTGACAGCTGACCACCTCGCCGCGGACTGGACATGGGCGCGCTGGCTGCCTCACATCACCCATGGTTCCGGGGCCCTTGTGGGAGGCTCGCCGCCGGGCCGAGCAGCTGTCACAGCCGTACTCGAGGAGGGAGACTGCCAGGAAGGACAACTGGCGCTGCGGCACACCGCTCACCTCTCTCCACTGAAGCCCGTACAACGAGTTCGGGACCCGTCGCAGGACGGGGTGGGCGGTCACGGTGACCCGAAGGTCGTCCCGGCCACGTGGCGGGTGGCGGAGGTCTCCCGAGCGACCGTTGTCGTCGTTGATCACGACGGGGATCCACAGGTCGAGCAGGGCGTCGCCGACATACTCCGACGAACTCATCCGGGCTCGACGTGGGTCGTCAGCCTCGCTGCAAGCCGAGCGGCGCTTCCGGCGGACTGCGGGGCCGTTGTCGAGTTCGGAACCCCGGAGACTCGTCTCACGGTCCTCGAGAACGGTGAGTCGCCGATCCGGAATGTCGTCGCTGATCTTGTCTCGCACCATCGAGCAGCATCTTGTGCTCGATCGCTCGCCGCGCTGCGGGATCAGTCACACGACGCGTTGGTCAGCGTGGACGACCGCGCCGAGGGCACCGTCCGTGAGCCGAAGACACCGCGGGGCAGCAGACCACCTGATGTCGTCCACCTCCTCGACTTGCTCGGCGCTGAGGTCCTCGACGAATCCGAGGCGGCGCGTCGATGGACGGAGGCCCGGCCAGGGGCGGAACGAGTCGCAACCGTAGGGGTGCACGCGAACGGGCACTATCGCATAGACCTCGGAAAGCACGGGCCACACATCCTTGTCGCGGGGACGACGGGTGCGGGCAAATCCGAGTTCCTCCGGACGCTGGTCGCGAGTATCGCCGCATCGGCGCCACCGCAATTCGTCACGTTCGTCCTTGTCGACTACAAGGGTGGCGCTGCCTTTGCCGACTGCGTCGATCTGCCCCATGTCGCTGGAGTGCTCACAGATCTCGATGGAGCGTCGACTGCACGAGCGCTGGCCTCGCTGGAAGCCGAGCTACGCCGTCGTGAGCGGTTGTTCCGGGCTGCCGACGCCAAGGACCTCGATACGTACCGCATCCGGCGCGAGGCAGGCAATCCCGAACTCTCTACGGTAGGGAGTCTCTTGATCGTCGTGGACGAGTTCGCGACTCTTGTTGATGAGTTGCCCGATTTCGTGACCGGATTGGTGTCGCTGGCTCGGCGCGGGCGGTCACTCGGCATCCACTTGGTGCTGGCGACGCAACGGCCAGCTGGCGTCGTGACGGCGGAGATCAGGGCGAATCTCGGTCTGCGGGTCTGCCTCCGGGTCGCCGATCCGGCCGATTCGGCGGACGTTCTCGGCACCACCGACGCGGCCTTGATCCCGGTCGACCGACCCGGACGAGCACTCGCCAGGACCGGCTCCGGGCGGCCGGTCGAGTTCCAGTCCGCGCTCGTGAGCGTTGACGGGCGGCGTCAGGCTGTCCACTCTCCTGTTCCCATCGCCATCCGCACCGTGGATTGGGAGCCCAGTTCGGCGCCGCCGGACGCAGGCGCGATTGACACAGCTCCATCTGAGCAATCGGCTCTGCGGAAGCTGACCGGGACGTTACGAGCGGCCGCGCGCCTGCTTGGCATCGAAACTGTGCCAGGACCGTGGCTGCCCCCATTGACCGACGTTGTCACCGTCGATGCGCTCAGCCCGGAGCCCATCGCTTGCCGGCTACCCGTCGCGCTGCTCGACCTGCCTGAGGAGCAGCGGCAATCGAACCTCGTCATCGACCTCACTTCCGGAGAGCATTGGCTGGCCGTCGGCGCGCCCCGGAGTGGGAAGACCACATTGTTACGGACGATCGCCGGGCAGCTCGCAGCTCGGCTCACCGCGGCCGAGACCCACCTCTATGTGCTCGACTCGCCTGCGGAAGCGCTCGCTCCACTGACCCGCCTCCCGCACTGCGGCGCGGTGCTGGCCCGATCCCAGCCACGAGCCATGGACCGGCTCCTGACCAAGCTGGCCATCGAGGTCCAGCGCCGGAGGCGGCTCTTCGCCTCGCGTGGAGTCGCCTCTGCGGCGGAAAACAATGCCCGCAGGCCTGGCGTAGGCAAAGGCGATGGTGAGGCTGGACGCTCCACGGGCAGCCGCCTGGTCCCCCAGGTTGTCCCTACGGAATTCCCGTCGGCGACAAGCCACCCCTTCACCACCACGGGAAGGGCCGACGCGATGGGCCCCGCCCTGGAGGGCTATGCGCCCCACACACCACGGCACCGGTCAGCACGAGAGGCGATCAGCACGCGGCCAGACGTTACCGCCCGCCTACCCCACGAAGCGCTAACGCGCGCACTGCAAGGGCCCGACCAAACCGGCGACCGCGGGTCGGACTGTCAACACGCCGCGCCGGCACCGTGGATGCTCCTGCTGCTCGATGACTGGTCAAGCTTCGTGGAAGCCTGCGACCGCATCGGTGGACGCCCGCTCTCGACTCTCGGGCTGCTACTTCGGGACGGGCCGTCCGCCGGCCTTACGGTGGTGGTGACCGGCGATCACACTTTGCTGACCACCCGCATCGCGTCGTTGATCCAGAACCGGATTGTGCTTCGACTTGCCGATCCGGCAGACGCCGCTATGGCCGTGCTGCGGCCGAGATCTCTCGGTCTATCAGCGGGAGACCGTGGGCTATCCCGCCGCCCGCCCGCTGGTCGTGGTGTTCTCGCACCCGCCGGGCATGCGCTTCAGATCGCCTTGCTCGGGTCCGACCCGGTCGAATCCGCGCAGACCACTGCGCTCGACCAGATCGCCACGGCCGCAGAGGCCGGCCACTCACCGATGTCGCCAATGGCGGGCCTCGTACGCGTTGTGCCGCTTCCCGACCGGGTCCTCCATGACTTGACTGCTGTACCACCTTGCGACGCTAAACCGGCGAGCCCTCCGAAAGAGAAGACGCCGACGTCCATCAATGCCGCACCACGGGCCCCCGCGACCGGCGGCCGCGGGACCTGGCTGTTGCTCGGCGCGGGCGGCGACCTGGCGGAGCCCACCGGCATCGATCTGGGGCAGCACGGACACCTGCTATTCATCGGCGGCCCGCCGGGCAGCGGTCGAACGGCCTCGATCCGGTCGATAGGCGTCTGGGCGGACCGCCACGGCCTCACCGTGCTGAATATCGACGATGAGGCAGACCTGATCGCAGCGACGGGGACCGACCGCGGACCGCTCCTCCTTGTGGCCGATAACGCAGAACGGCTGTTCGGCCGGCCCGCCGAGGAGGTTCTGTGCCGACTGCTTGCCCATCCGCCGTCCTGGTTCAGCGGCGCCGCGATCGCAGGTTCAGCGGATGCCTTCGGGGCTAGCTTCTCGCCACTCGCCGCAGCGGTACGTCGCCGCTGCGCCGTGCTGCTCCTCGGGCCACCGAGCCGGGCCGATCTCGAGATTGTCGGCAAGCGCATCGACCGCGACGACGATCCGCCACCCGGCCGTGGCGTCCTCGTCGCGGGCAGCAGAGAGGTCGACATCCAGCTCGCTATCTGCGATCCCTGATCGCACGCCCCTTGCAGCGCCTCGACGCCGCGCGCTGCCGCGGAGTCTCGACGCCCAATCGCCGGTGGGAGAGGGCGCCTCCACCCCGGTGATGGGCTGCCTCACCGCAGCGCCCAGTGGTGTGCCGCCGAAGCGTCTAGAAGGCGTCACCCCGGCGGAGCAGCGTGCGGATGACCCGCATCGCGACGGACATGGTGGCGAGATCGTAAGCGTCGGCTGCGACGATCTCGTCAAGCGTCTGCCTGGCTCGGGCGACGGCGCCGGCGTTGCGTGCACCCCAGGCTGCGAACCGTTGTTCAGGCGTCGCATCCGGATCACCGAAGGCCAGGACATCGAAGGTGAGCCCGGCATGCGCGGCGTACAGGTCATCCCGCAACGCTGCCCTGGCCATCGTCTTCCACCGGTCGGCGCGAGAAAGCGCGTTAATCCTGCCGAGCAGGCGGGACAACGACAGCCGGTCGGCCAGATCAAAGTGCACCTCTGCCACCAGCGGGACGGGCCGCCCGGAATCCTTCGCCACCTCGACGATGTCGAGGGCCGAGAACGCCGGGTTCATACCCGCCGATGCGACCGCAAGGTCGGACGGAACTCCGCTCGCGACAAGCTCATCGCGCTCCCGCTCGAACGCCGCGAGGTCAAGGCCACGCAGGAGTTTGGGCAGCAACTCGACAACCTCACCGACGCCATCCCTGAACTGCGAAATCTCACCGGCCATGTCAATCGGCGACCGCCGGTTATGCAGGAACCAGCGCACCCCGCGCTCGACCAGGCGCCGTCCGGCGAGCCGCATCGTCGTCTGGACGTCAGCGGGCACCGTGTTGTCGAGGGCCTCGATCGCGGCCCAGTGACCGTCCATGTCGAAGACCGAACGGGCAACGATGTGGGCACGGACAATGTCCGCCGTCGCGGCTCCGGTCTCCTCGCGCATCCGGTAAATGAAGGATGTGCCGGCAGAATTCACCAGGCTATTGACGAGAGATGTCGTGATGATCTGGCGCCGCAGCGGATGGCCCTCGATCCGCTCATGGAAGCTCAGGTCATCGCGCAAGGCCTTGGGGAAGTATGCGTAGAGCAGCGACAGCAGCGACCGGTCGTCTGGCAGGTCGCTGTCGAGCGTCTGCTCGGTGAGGCTGATCTTTGAATAAGCCAGCAGGACCGCGAACTCGGGGGCGGTCAGTCCCTGATTGTTCTGCTGCCGCTCCTTGATCTGCCGGTCCGTCGGCAGGCATTCGAGGGCCCGGTCGAGCTCGCCGTCGCGCTCGAGACGGCGCATGAGCCGGGCATGGACATGCAGCATTGCGGGGCCCTGCGCGAGCGCGGTGGCGAGAGCGACGTTCTGGTCGTAGTTGTCCCTCAGCACCAGCTCGGCTACCTCGTCGGTCATCGAGACAAGCAGCTCATTGCGCCGGAGCTCGGTCAGCTCCCCCACCCGGACCATCTCGTCGAGCAAGATCTTGATGTTCACCTCGTGGTCGGAGGTGTCAACACCGGCAGAGTTGTCAATGGCATCGCTGTTGATGCGCCCCCCGGTGAGCGCGTACTCAACCCGGCCACGCTGGGTCAACCCCAGGTTGCCGCCCTCCCCGACACACTTGCACCGCAGGGCGGCGCCATCGACGCGCACGGCGTCGTTGGCCCTGTCCCCGACGTCGGCGTTGGACTCCGTGGACGCCTTGACATACGTACCGATCCCGCCGTTCCACAGCAGGTCGATGGGTGCCACCAGAATCGCTCGGATGAGCTCATGGGGGGTCATGGTGGTCTGTGCATCGCCGCCGTCCGCATCGATCCCGATGCCAAGTCGCCGCCGAACCTGCGGACTGAGCGGGATGGACTTGGCGCTGCGCGGATAAACGCCGCCACCAGCGGAGATCGCTTCCGGGTCGTAGTCAGCCCACGATGACCGCGGCAGGTCGAAAAGGCGGCGCCGCTCGGCATAAGAGGCGGCGGCATCCGGATCTGGGTCGAGGAAGATGTGGCGGTGGTCGAAGGCGGCGACCAGCCGGGTGTGCTCGGACAGCAGCATGCCGTTGCCGAACACATCGCCTGACATGTCGCCTATGCCAACCGCAGTGAAGTCCTGGCGCTGGCAGTCCACTCCCATTTCCCTGAAGTGCCGCTTGACCGACTCCCAGGCTCCGCGCGCGGTGATGCCCATGGCCTTGTGGTCGTAGCCTGCCGAGCCGCCCGACGCGAACGCATCCCCCAGCCAGTAGCCGTGCTCCTTGGACAGCTCGTTGGCGATGTCGGAGAAGGTCGCGGTGCCCTTGTCGGCCGCGACCACGAGATAGGTGTCGTCGCCATCGTGGCGGACCATCTGTGGCGGCGGCACCACCTTGCCACCGACAAGGTTGTCGGTGAGATCAAGGAGCCCTCTGATGAAGGTCCGATAGCACGCGATTCCCTCCGCGAGCCAGGCCTCGCGATCGGCGGGATCTGCTGGGCGTTTCACCACGAAACCGCCCTTGGCGCCGACCGGCACGATGACTGCGTTCTTCACCATTTGGGCCTTGACCAGGCCGAGTACCTCGGTACGGAAGTCCTCGCGTCGGTCCGACCATCGCAGACCGCCCCGCGCGACCGCGCCGAACCGGAGATGTACGCCTTCCACGCGCGGCGAATACACCCAGATCTCATAGCGCGGCCGGGGCGCCGGCAGGGCGGGTACGGCTCGCGGGTCGAGCTTGACCGCGAGGTACGGTTTCGGCTGCCCTGCGGCATCTCGCTGAAAGTAGTTGGTCCGCAGGGTTGCCTGGATGACCGCGAGGAATCCACGCAGGATCCGGTCCTGGTCCAAGCTGGCGACCGCATCGAGTGCGTCCTCGATGTCGTCGACGATCCCAGCAACGATCTCGGCCCGGCCGGTCGTCGCCGTGTCCGAGGCGGCAACAGATCCTGCATCAGTCGCCGCCGCGAGTGCGGGATCGAGGCGAGCGGTGAAGAGCCTCGCGAGCAATTTGGCTATGCGCGGATTCGATGTGAGCGCCTGCTCCATGTAGTCCTGGCTGTAGGTCGCGGTGCCCTGGCGCAGATACTTGGCGTACGCACGCAGCACCATCGCTTCCTGCCAGGAAAGCCCTGCGAGCAGGACCAGTGCGTTGAAGCCGTCGTTTTCGGCCTCGCCCCGCCACACGGCGGCGAAGGCCTCCTGGAACAGCTCCCTCAGCGTTCCTGGGGGTGCGGCCAGCCTGCTGGCGTCATAGCGCAGCCCGAAATCGTAGATCCATGCCGGTGCGCTGTCCTTGCGCTCCACGCCGTACGGCCGTTCGTCGACCACCTCGACGCCCATTCGCTCCAGAACCGGCAGGACGCCGGTGAGCGAGAGCGGACCGCCGAGCTTGTAGATCTTGAACCTCCGCTCACCCGGCCGGGCTTCCTCCGGCTCGTACAGATTCATCCCGAGCTCGGTATCGCTCGCCAAGTCCTCCAAGCGGCGCAGGTCGGAAACCGCAGTCTGGGCCGAGAAGTCCTCCTTGTACGCCTCGGGGAAGGCGTGCTCATATCGGCGACACAGATCCACGGCGACCTCTTCGCCGCAAAAACCGACCACCGCCGCGCCGAAGTCGTCAGCCCAGGAGCGGGCGGCCGCGGCCAGCCGCTCCTCGATGCGCGCAACGTCGTAGTCGGTGATCGTGGCGGGATCGACACGGACGACGAAGTGCACCCGCGCAAGTACCGACTCCGTGAGCTGTGCGGTGTGGTCGACGCCCAACCCGCCGAGCTCCTCGCGAAGGATCTCCTCCATCGCTTCGCGGACCTCGGTGGTGTAGCGGTCGCGCGGCAGGTAGACCAGAGCGGAGATGAAGCGGCCATAGTCGTCCCGGCGCAGGAAGAGCCGCAACCGCCGCCTTTCCTGCAGGTGCAGCACGCTAGTCGCGGTTGGCAGCAGCTCATCGACGGAGATCTGGAACAGCTCGTCGCGTGGAAACTCCTCGAGCACCTGCCGCAGTGCCTTGCCGCTGTAACTCGCCCGGGGGAAGCCGGCCCGGGACAAAACCTCTTCCGCCTTGCGGCGCACGACCGGGATCGTCATCACGCTCTCGACGTAGGCCGTGGTGCTGAACAGCCCGAGAAAACGCCGCTCGCCGATCACCTCCCCGTCCGGCCCGAAGCTGCGAATGCCGACATAGTCGAGGTAAGACGGCCGATGCACGGTCGCCCGGGAATTGGCCTTGGTCAGGGTCAGCAGTTGCGGTTCCTTCGCCCTCGCGCGCGCCTCGGGTGACAGCTCCCGGAACGAGGTCGAGAGTCGGCGGTCGGATCGCAGAATGCCGAGCCCCGTGCCCGGGACCGACCTCAAGACATCCTCGCCGTCCTCAACGCCGAGGACGTACTCGCGGTAGCCCAGGAAGGTGAAGTGGTCAGCTGCCAGCCACCGCAGCAGGTCGGCCACCTCGGCGGCCTCCTCGGCGGGTACCGCCGGCGGCAGCTCCGCCACCTCGTCCGCCAGCCGGACCGCCGTCTCCCGCATCTTCACGTAGTCCTCGACCGCCTCGCGCACGTCGCGCAAGACCCGCTGCAGATTCCCCTCGATGTCGGCGAGCTCGGCGGACCCGGTCTCCCGGTCGATCTCGACGTGGATCCATGACTCGACGTGCGCATCGGCCGGCGCCATCGCCGGATCTGAGGTGTCGACCACCTCGGTGAGCGAGCCGGTCACATCCCGGCGAACCACAAGCTGAGGATGGATCACCGCGTGAATGCCGCGGCCGAGCCTGGAGAGCTCCATCGTCACCGAATCAACGAGATAGGGCATGTCGTCGGTGACGACCTCGACCACGGTGTAGGGGCTGGTCCAGCCATCGCCTGCCCCCGGATTGTGGACGCGCACCTGCGCTGTTCCCTGTGGGCGCCTTGTCGCGAGCCGATAATGCGACAGCGCCGCGCCCGCGACGTCAGCCGGTGCCCGGCCAAGCAGCTCGTCAGGATCGGCGTGCCGGTAATAGCGACGGATGAAGACCGCGAGCACGTCGCCACCGAGGCCGACGGCGGTCAGCTCCTCGGGCCTCTCGCTTTCGGATGCAGCAACCTTGACCGCTCGATCGAGGAGATCGGCTTTGGCCTCGGCGTCCGTCCCTTGCATCTTCGCCAGCTCCCCTGCCCGCGCCATTACGGGACTCCCTATTCAGGGTTCCAGGAATTGTCCCCTGGTCCAACATTCCATAATATGTCCTGGTTACAACTGGTCTCGAAGTTCCCAAAGCAACGGGTAGTAGCGCAGCGAGAGTCGCTTGCGTAGATAAGGCGCACCGCTCGATCCACCCGTGCCGGACTTCGTGCCGATCTGTCGCTCCACCATCATCACGTGCCGCGACCGCCACATGGCCGCCGCTTCGTCGTGGTCAACCAGGGCCTCGGCGAGATCCCACACGTCGGGGTAGCCGTCGCGATCCCTGGCGATCACCAGCAGCGAGTCGAGGATCTCCGCGTCGGTTCCCGCGGGGAGCCCGCGATCGGCGAGCACCTTGCAGAACGCATCCCACAGCGTTGGCTCGGCCAGCCGGCGGGCCAACCGCTCGCGCTCGGCCGGCGTGAGGCCGCGGAAGCGGTCGAGAAACGCGGGATCCTTCGAACCAGAGAGAAATTCCAACTCGCGGAACTGGACGGATTGGAAGCCGCTGGCGGGCGCGAGCGCGGACCGAAAGACCAGGAAGTCCTGCGGCGTCATCGTCTCGAGCACGGAGATTTGCTCGATCAGCACGCGCTCGATCGCACCAACGCGATGGAGCAGATGACGCGCCCACCACAACCTGCCGGCGAACATCGCGTCGCGCGCGGACTCGACCTCGTGGAGGAGCTGCTTGAACCACAGCTCATAGACCTGGTGGATGGTGATGAACAGCAGCTCGTCATGGGCCGGCGGATCGGAGAGCAGCCGCTGCTGGTCGAGCAGTTCTTCCAGCCGCAGGTAGGTGCCGTAGGTAAGCCGCGCTCCCTCCTCGCCGAAGCTGCGACCCCGGCCGCCTGGCGCTCGATCCACGGTGGAGTCCGAGGCATGGCCGGAGCCAGGCGACGACGCTGTCACGACCATCAGACTAACGCCGGGCGTTGGCCGTCAGCCCATGTGTGGATAGCGATAATCCATCGGCGGTACGAAGGTCTCCTTGATCGCGCGGGGGCTCACCCAGCGCAGCAGATTCAACACGGAGCCGGCCTTGTCGTTCGTGCCCGAGGCACGCGCACCGCCGAACGGCTGCTGCCCCACGACCGCGCCGGTTGGCTTGTCGTTGATGTAGAAGTTCCCGGCCGCGAACCGCAGCGCTTCGCTCGCGTGCGCGATGGCGTGCCGGTCCGAGGCGATGATCGACCCGGTCAGCCCGTACGGCGCCGCCGATTCCATCTGGGCAAGCATGGGCTCGTAGTTGCTGTCGTCGTACACATGCAAGCCGAGAATCGGCCCGAAGTACTCCGTCGTGAAGATCTCGTCGGTCGGGTCGTTCGACTCGAGGATCGTCGGCCGAACAAACCATCCATCGGCGTCGTCGTACTGGCCGCCGGCGACGACCGAGATGTGGTCGACGCCACGGGCCCGGTCGATGGCGATCTTGTGCTTCTCATAGGACCGGTCGTCGATGACTGCTCCCATGAAGAGGGACAAATCCTCGGCGAGATCTCCCATCGAGAGCGAGTCGGTCTGCGCGACGACGTCATCGCGGATGCGATCCCACAGCGAACGAGGGACGTAGGCACGGGAGGCCGCGGAACACTTCTGGCCTTGGTACTCGAACGCCCCGCGAATGAGCGCCACGCGGAGGACGTCGGGGTCGGCGGACGGGTGGGCGACGATGAAGTCCTTTCCGCCGGTCTCCCCGACCAGCCGCGGATAGGTCTTGTACGTCGTGATGTGATCACCAACTGTTCGCCAGAGATGCTGGAAGGTCCCGGTGGAGCCGGTGAAGTGGATCCCGGCCAGGTCGGGATGCGATAGCGCCACCCGCGACAATGCGTGACCGTGCCCGGTCACCAGGTTGATCACTCCAGGCGGCAGGCCCGCTGCCTCGAGCAGTCGCATGATGAAGTGCGCGGAGAACTGCTGGGTCGTCGCCGGCTTCCATACGACGGTGTTGCCCATCAGCGCGGGAGCGGTCGGCAGGTTGCCGGCGATCGAGGTGAAGTTGAACGGCGTGATCGCCAAGACGAAGCCTTCGAGCGGGCGATGGTCGAGGCGATTCCATAGGCCGGGCCCGGAGATCGGCTGCTCGGCCAGGATCTGGCGGGCGAAATGGACATTGAACCGCCAGAAGTCGATCAGTTCGCAGGCAGCGTCGATCTCGGCCTGGAACGGCGACTTGGATTGCCCGAGGACGGTAGAGCCGTTCAGTGTCGCCCGCCATGGCCCGGACAAGAGATCGGCGGCCTTCAGGAAGATGGCCGCGCGGTCATCAAACGACAGCGCCCTCCAGGCGGGCGCCGCCTCGCGTGCAGCCTCAATGGCCGCCCGGACGTCGTCCTCTGTCGCGCTCCCGAGCGTGCCAAGAACGGCCTGCCGATTGTGCGGCTGGACAACATCGATCCGCTCGCCACCGCCCAGCCTGTGGGCGCCACCGATCGTCATGGTGAGCTCCACCCGCTCGGCGGTGAGCTCCTTGATCCGCTCCTCGAGGGCGAGCCGCTCCTGGCTGCCTGGGGCGTACGACTTGACCGGTTCGTTGACCGGGTCAGGAACTACGGTGACGGCGTCCATGCTGCGTCTGCTCCACGATCGTGCTCGCTGATGGGGGTATGTCATGCATCGTCGCACGGACAGGGCAACACGGCGAACGTGCAACGGACCGCTGGACGGTCATCGAGGCAACAGCCTCGAGGGGCCGCAGCGGGCGAGCTGGGCGCACCGTCGGCCCGCTGCGGTCATGCGCGGCTGACGAGGTCGGGGATCTCCTGGGTGGCATACCAGAGCAGCTCGTGATCCTCGACGCTGTCGAGCAGGAACTGCGCGTCCTCGTCCCCGGCGTCGGCATCCGGTACGGCGCCAAGTGCAGCGCGAACGTCGTCGACGGCGTCGTCGCCGTCGACATGGACGGAGGCGAAGCGGTGCAGCGGCGTGGCGCCGGACACCCTGACGACCGCCCGCGACCCCTCGTCGATCGGGCTCGACAGCGCGACCAGCGCGGTATCCGGGACATCCGCGGCGATAACCACCCGACGCGGCGGTCCCTCGGGACCGACGGCAAGCTGGCGCAACGAGTCCCGTGCGGCGTCGGTCATGGCGACGTACTCGAGCTCCTCGGCATCACCGTCGGTGTACCACTCCCGCAGCGCGGGCGTGACCGCATAGGCGAGGAAACCGGGTGGCAGCCCGCCAGCCTCGACGATCTCGCGTAACCGTGGCAGCGTGGCCGGAATGTAGATCCTCATCGGTGCACCGCCAAGGTCAGCTCCTCGAGTGAATCCGCCGTGCATTGGGCGACGACGTCGAGGTCGGGCAGCGCGTCACGGTCGGCGTTCAGACCGATGCAGACGTTCCCAAGATAGGACGTCACGCCGATGCTGAGCGCTTGGCCTGGAAAGAGCGGGACGACAGGGTACGACTCGAGCAGTTGTGCACCGGCGACGTAGCGAGGTTTCTGCGGACCAGGCACATTCGTCACGACGAGGTTGTACGCCCGGCGGGAGAGCCCACCCGCGGCGCGCGCACCGAGCGCATGCAGAGTTGGTGGAGCGAAGCCGGACAGCGCGGTGAGGTCGTCCGCGCCCACCCGCTGACCGCTCACGTTGTGGGCACGCATCCGGAAGCCCACCTGATACAGCCGCACCAGCGGATCCGGCTCGCCGATGGGAAGGTCCACGAAGTAGGAGGCGGCCGTCAGCAGCGGAGTGAGGCCACCTTGGGCGTTCGCCGCACCGCCGCCACGGACGCTGACCGGGACGAGGGCGCGCAGGAAGCTTCCCCGCCCGACGCTTTCCCCGCGAGAGAGCAGCCACGCTCGCAGACCACCCGCCACGACGGCGAGAACCACATCATTGATGGTGCTCGTCATCTGACTTGCCGGTGATGCTTTGCGGGCCGCTGGGGGAACTTGGCGGGCTCGAATCAGGCGATAGTCCTCGAGATTGGTACGAACCGTGGCGAAGCGACGTTGGGCGCCGATCTGGGTGTTGAGCGGGCTCGCCGGGGCCGGTTGCGCTGCGAAGCGCGCAGCGGCGCGCGCCACCGCGGCGGCTCCGCTTGCGGCATCCCCCAGCCGGCGGAGAGTGTTTTTGATGTCGGCGACACCGGTGTTGACCAGACGGCGCGGACTGCGCACGGAATCGGCGACGGCGCCTGCCACCAGCTCGGCCCACGTTGGCTCGGGGATCGGCCGCCACGGCGGAGCTCCGTTCGTCTCAGCAGGCACCGGCGACCGATCGAGAATCACCTGTGCGAGATCGACTGCCGTGACCCCGTCGACGAGCGCCTGATGTGTCTTGGTGATCAGAGCGATCTCCTGCTTTGTGGATCCCGCTCGGGCAACAGACTCTCCCGCCCAATCGCCTGGCGCCAAGCCCTCGACGAAGTACATCTCCCACAGCGGGCGAGTCCGGTCCAGCGGGCGACTTTGGACCCGGGCGACCAGTTCCAGCAGCTGCTCGCGGGTGCCCGGTCGCGGCAGCGCAGACCTGCGCAGGTGGTAGGCGAGATCGAAGTGGGAGTCGTCCACCCAGACCGGATTGGCCAGGTGGCCTGGCACACCGAGCACTCGCTGCCGAAACCGGGGAACCAGGGCCAGCCGATCCGCGACGAGCGCGGAGAACCGATCCCAGTCGAGCCCGGAGGGTGGCAAAGCGCAGATCGTGACGGTTCCGATGTGCATGGGTGCGAGAGGTCGTTCGACGTAGAGAAATGACACGTCCTGTGCGGTGAGGCGGTCGGCCACGGCGAGGTTCACTCCCTGCTCAGCGCTCTGTCTCGCGGCTGCTCGGCTCTCCGGGCCTTTCATGGTCCCATGACCGACGTCCATCGCCGGGCGGACCCCCGCGAGCGGTCCAAGCACTCGGCGCGCTGCCACGCTGACCACCCCGGCGATCGCAGCGATGCGCTCGCGTAGTGTTTCGTCGGTCATTGGAGGGGATTCGTGCGGTCTTTTCGCCTGGCTTCGGCGGTGGTGGGACTGGGCCTGGGTGTCGCCATCACTCTGGCCGGCTGCGGGTCGGGTGATGACTCCAGCGGGTCGGGGCCGGCGACGAGTTCGCCACCGCCCACCGCGGCCACGACCAGCCCGAGCACTCCCAGCGCGGCCGGCACCAGCATCGACGTCACCATCGCGGGCGGGAAGGTCACCCCTGATCCCAGCAGGCGGGTCGAGGTGAAGACCGGGGATCAGGTCCACCTCACCGTGACCAGTGATACCGCCGACGAGATACACATCCACGGCTACGACATCGAAAAGGAAGTCAGCGCGGGCGGCACGGTCACCATCGACTTCGCTGCCGACATT
>JBKPTD010000118.1:0-7783 GCA_046735375.1 Actinomycetota bacterium
TGCCGGAGCGGCGTGACAGTCTCGCGCGATGCAGAGTCAGTCGGTCGCCGTCGTTACCGGGGCGGCGCAGGGGATCGGCAGGCGAGTCGCGGAGGTGCTCGCCGAGCAGGGCTTCGCCCTCGCGCTTCTCGACCGGCAGCCGGTATCAGGGCTCGACGCGGCCCTGAGTTCCGCCGCGGATGTCCGAGACGAGGCCGAGGTCAGCGGGTTCGCACGCCAGGTGCTTGATCAACTCGGTCGGGTCGACGTGCTCGTCAACAACGCCGGAGTCGCCCTGATCCAGCCGCTCGAGGAGACGACGCTGGCTCAGTGGCGGAACGTGATCGAGGTGAACCTCACCGGGCCGTTCCTGCTCTGCCGTGAGTTCGGCGGGGCCATGCTCTCGTCCGGCCGTGGGACGATCGTCAACGTTGCTTCGGTCGCGGGTCTCGCAGGTGTCGCCGACAGGGCCGCGTATAACGCGAGCAAGCACGGCCTGATCGGTCTCACCCGGACCCTCGCGGCGGAGTGGGGCGGGCGGGGCGTACGAGTCAACGCTGTCTGCCCGGGCTGGGTGAAGACGGAGATGGACGACGCTTCCCAGGCGCAGGGCGCGTACCGGGACAGCGATATCGTCGATCATGTTCCCATGGGCCGTTTTGCCACACCGGACGACATCGCCCAGGCCGTCGCGTTCTTGGCCGACCCCCAACGCAGCGGCTTTATCAATGGCGCCACCTTGTCTGTCGACGGCGGCTGGTTCGCGGATGGCTCTTGGCAGTCGCTCCGCCTGACTGCCCGCAGGCGCGAAACGGGAGGGTGATCGGTGGCGAAGTCAGCGAATCGGCCGACGGCCGTGTCCGACCTGTTGCGAGTGCCGGCAGGAGACGTCGACCTGCGCTCGTACGACACTCGGGCGACGCCGGGTTTTAGCGGCAGCAAGACCGCGGGCAAGGCAGCCCTCGCTGAGGTGGGGTCGCGCCTGTCCGACCTGCAGGAGAAGCTCTATGCGTCGGGTATGAAGGGAGACCGGCGCAGTGTCCTGCTTGTGCTGCAGGGCATGGACACCTCGGGGAAGGGCGGCACAGTACGTCACGTCATCGGTCAGGTCGATCCGCAGGGTTGCGCGATTACGGCGTTCAAAGCGCCTACCGCGGAGGAACTCACCCACGACTTCCTCTGGCGGGTCAGGCAACGGCTTCCAGGTCCGGGGATCCTCGGCGTATTCGATCGTTCGCACTACGAAGACGTTCTGATTGTGCGCGTCCATGAGCTTGTGCCGCGGGCGACGTGGGCCAGGCGGTATGTGACCATCAACCGCTTTGAGGCTAGCCTGGCGCAGCAGGGCATCCAGATGATCAAGGTGTTTCTGCACATTTCCAAGGGAGAGCAGCGCCGGCGGCTGCTTACTCGGCTCGACGATCCCACGAAGCACTGGAAGTTCAACCCGCACGACATCGACGAGCGGGCATGGTGGGAGGAGTACGCGGCGGCCTATGAGGCCGTGCTGACCAGGTGCAACCCAGAAACGGCGCCGTGGTACGTGGTGCCAGCCGACCGGAAGTGGTATCGCAACTGGGCGGTCGCGCACCTGCTCGTCGAACATCTGGAAGACATGAAGCTGAGTTGGCCTAAGGCCGACTGTGATATCGCCGAGCAGCGCAGCCGTCTGCTCAACGAGTGACGTGAGGCGGCTTGGAGTAGGTACGCCCCTTCCATTCCGCGCCGCGGCCGCGGTAATACGTCCAGGCCGAATCGACGGTCATGGCGAGGTAGAGCGCGGCGACGAACGGCAGGGCCGGCGCTAGCCACAGCGGTTGCCGGTAATAGCGCAGCATCGGCACATAGAGGGCGGCCAGCACGAGCCAGCCGCCCGCACCGAGCGCCGCCACTGCGACGTTCCCGGCGATAGCCCCCACCGCCGCCGCAAGCGGCGGAATCAGAAAGACGACCGCAAGACCGAGCACCGTGCCGGTGAGAAGCAGGACCGAGTGCCGCAGCTGTGCGTAGGCGCTTCGGGAGATCATCGCCCAGAGGCTCGCGAGGTTCGGGTACGGGCGGACCGATTCCACCTGGTCTCCCAATCCAAGGAAGATGTGCCCGCCAGCCCGCTTGACGAGCCGGGCCAGTGCGACGTCGTCGATGATTGCGCCGCGGATGACGCGCAGGCCGCCGGCTTGCTCGAGCGTGGTTCGCTTGATGAGCACGCAGCCACCCGCCGCTGCGGCCGTACGGCTGCCCGCCCGGTTGTTCCAGCGAGGTGGGTAGAGCAGGCCGAAGAAGTAGGCAAATGCCGGCACGATCAGCCGCTCCCATGGCGTCTCGGTGCGCAACCGTGCCATCTGGGATACGAGGTCTCGGTCCGCGGCGGCGCGTACCAGACGCTCGAGCGAGTCCGGTTGGTGCGCGACATCCGCGTCAGTGAACAGCAGGAGATCCACCGGCCCGGCCGCATCGACTCCGGCTGCCAACGCCCACAGCTTCCCGGTCCATCCCGCAGCCGGCGGGCCAGGCTCGACCACCGTAAACGAAGCGACAGCCGCGCTCCCGGTTCTTGCTTCGCCAGGCCCGGCAGCGAGCCTTCGTGCGAGTCCACCAGTCCCGTCCGTCGAGCCGTCGTCGACGAGGACCACCTGCAATTGCCCGGAGTATTGCTGAGCCAGGATCGTCGGGAGGGTCAGCGGGAGTACAGCCGCCTCATTCCTGGCCGGGACGACAACCGCCACGGAGGGCCAAGGCGCGGGCACCGGCCCGTCCGCCAGCCGGACGTCGGTGCGCCAGTAGCCACCGCGCAGCAGCGCCAGCCAGGTCCAGGCGGCGAGCGCGAGCGCGGCAGCCAAGCCAAGCGCCTTCATGGTCAGACCGCCCTGCTTGACAGTGGCGTGGCCGGCATCGTGACCGTCAGTCCGTCGGCTGAAGGGTCTGGTTCCAGGATCGGATGACCGGGGTGGTTCGCTCATAGCCGAGGATCGAGATGCTCGCCGTATCCAACGCGAGATGCGCACCAGCGTGGGCCTGAAAGTCGCACCACCGCGCGCCGAGGATCCGCAGCATGTGTCCGTGCCCGAAGACGGCGACGTCACCGTCGGTGTCGCGGAGCCTTCGGATCACTCGCTCCGCCCGCGCGCTCGCCTCGTCGATCGTCTCGCCCCCGACAAGCGGTGCGGTCCACACGGTCCACCCCGGCTCGGCCCGCTGGATGTCGGCCGTCGTACGACCCTCGTACACGCCATAGTCGACCTCGCGCAGATCATCCAGGACCTCGGCACCGCCGAGACCGGCCAGCTCACACGTCCGGCGTGACCGCTGCAGCGGGCTGGTCAGGACGAGTGCGAACTTCCGGTCGGCGAGTATGGATCCGAGCCGCTCGGCCTGCTTCTCGCCGACGTCCGTTAACGGCAGATCGGTGCGCCCGGTGTGCCGTCCGTCGCGGCTCCACTCCGTCTCGCCGTGTCGCACGAGAACGATCTCCTGGCGAGTGCTCACATGGTCAGTCTTCCAGCACAGGCGCCTGGCGGTTGCCGGTCACGCGGCGTCGTTCTCTAGGAAGGCGCAGAACTCGTTGCCTTCAGGATCGGCGAGCACGTGCCAGGCGATGTCGCCGCCTTGGGGCCGCACCATGGTCGCGCCCAGGTCGAGCAGCGGTTCGATGTCGGCCACTGCTAGGTCCATGTGAAGGCGGTTCTTGATCGTCTTCGGTTCCGGCACTTTGGCGAAGTCCAAGGTGTACGGCATGCCAGGCACCCCTTGCGCCGTCGCGAAGCCTTGCGGATGGTCGACCACCGAGCTGCCGTAGACCTGCGCCCACCAGCGGGCCTGGGCCGGCGGATCAACGCTGTCCACCACGAGTCCGTGAAGCCTCTCCGGCGGCGGGTCGGCGCGCGCGAATGCGCAGTACTCACCGCCTTCTGGATCGGCCATGACAGTCCACTTTCTGTCGTCGCCTTCCGGTAGGACGACTCGTGAGCCGAGTGCCTCGAGGTCGTCGAGGCTGGTGGCATAGATGTCGAGGTGGATGCGGTGCTTCACCGTCTTTGGCTCAGGCACCTGATTCATCCAGATGATCGGCCGCGGAGCCGACCCGAAGACACCGCCCTCACCGTTCTCGTACGGCGTCCAGCTGAGGCCGAGGGTTTGAGCCCAGAACTGGCCGAGTCGAGCCGGATCGTTCGCATCCATGCACAGCTTCTTGAATCGCGCGATCGCCACGGCTGAACCTTAAGGCCAACTGATGCCCGCGCAACGCGGTGCCCCTTGACAGTTTCATAGCTTGCTATCTAAATTCATAGCAAGCTATGGGTAGGGAGGCAGCGATGAGTGCTCATCGCCCGGCCCACAAGACCGGTGCCAAGAGGATTCGCGAGCGGCAGCGCCGCATGCACCTGTTCACCGGGGCACTTCTGATCGCCTATGTGTACGTGCCGGCGAGCACCGGCTCCCGATTCGAGCTCGCCGTCAAGTGGCTCGTCCTTCCCCTGCTCGTCGCCGACGGAGTGCTGATGTGGCAGTGGCCGAAGGTTCGCCGGCTCGCGCGTCAGCTTGCGGCCCATCGATGACCGCCTCCCTGCCCCGGCATGGGTCGCTGGGTTATCAGGTCAACCACCTCGCCCGCCTGCTAGCGCAGTCGCTCGCGGTGAGGATCGCGCCTCACGGAGTGGTCCCCGGCCAGTTCGCCCAGCTACTGGCGTTGTACGAAGAGGACGACCTGACGCAGCGCGAGCTGTGTGATCGGGTAGGCATCGAGCAGGCGACCATGGCGAACACGCTGCAGCGGATGCAGCGGGACGGCCTGGTCGATTGCGTTCCTGACCGTACCGACAGGCGCCGCATGCGGGTGCTGCTCACCGATCGTGCCCGCACCCTGGAGGCAGATCTCGCCGCGGCCGCTCGAGCTGTGAACGCGGCGGCGACGCAAGGGTTGAGCGACGAGGAGGTCGCCGACTTCATGCGTATGACTGCGACAGTGATCCGAAATCTGGCAGGCGACATCGACGGCGACGATCTTTCGGCCGGACACCAGCGGGCCCGCTCTGGCCGCGTGTCGTCAGGACAGCCTGAGAGGGAGTAGCGGACTTGGGCCGCACCCAGCACCGGGACGACGGGGCTGGGTGCGGACAACGTGGGGGTGGAGCGCGTCGGGTCCTCAGTCGATCGAGAACCCGAGGAGGCCGTCAGTTTGAGAGAAGCCCTGAACGCCTGCCGTGTTGTCGCTCCATGTCTGGCTGCCGAAGCCAACCGGCCCGAACTCGTTCGTCCTCAGCACGTGGAAGATGCCCGCGCCGGCCTGACTGCCGATCGCCTCGAACGGCGCACCAATGAGAAGGTTGTCGATCCCAACGCTCTCGACTGGTAGCGCGGCGAGCGAGAAGCCGAACCCGTCGCCGCTCTCTGCCGTGCCGGCGATTCCGTCGGCGCCCTGGGAGAAGCGCGCCCCGCCGGCCTCGTCGGTCGACAGCCCGGCGCTCGTCCCGAGCAGGATGTTCACCGAGCCGGCGTCGGAGACGGAGCCGATGGCATCGTCTGGCACGCCGATCGCCAGGTCGGATGTGCTGCCACCGTCGAGGTAACCCATCACCAGTGCCGAGCCGAAGCCGTCATTCGGCTGGGCGACGCCGACGACACCCGTCGAGTCCTGACTAAACCCCTGCGCACCCGTCCCGGTGAGACCGGTTGCCGAGCCCTTCAGCAGGTTGACGAACCCGCTTCCGTTGTTCTCAGCCGGCGAGCCCACGGCAAGATCGGCCTTTCCGTCATTGGTGACGTCGCCCGCGGCCACTGCACCGCCGAAGAAGTCGTTCGCCTCCGCAGTGCCAGGAACACCAGCGGTGTTCTGGCTGAACGACGTGCCGGCGAGGGCGCCAACGCCAGAGGTGGCTTGTCCCGGGAGGACGATGACCACTCCGGTGGCGTTGTTCTCGCCGGGAACCCCCACTGCCAAGTCGTCGACGCCGGCGCCGTCGAAGTCACCGGCGGCAAGAGAGAAGCCGAAATTGTCGAAGTCCTCGGAGGCGCCAGGGACGCCGGTGCTGTTCTGCGTGAGCAGGCTCGTCGCGGTTGTGCCGGTGCCGAGACCACCGGCAGCTCCGTAAACGACAGCTATGGCGCCACGATCGAGCCCACCAGCCCGCTCGAAGGGCACGCCAATGGCAAGATCGGCGATTCCGTCATCGTTGAGGTCGCCGGTCGTGAGGGTGTCCCCGAAATCCTCGCCGGAGAATCGGTTGCCAGGAACTCCGGTGCCCTCCTGGAACCGCTGCGCTCCGGCGGTGATAACGCCCGAAGTGGATCCATAGAGCACAACGACGGTGCCGGCCGCCTGATCCTCGCCAGGTACACCGATCGCGACGTCTCCGCAGCCGTCGCCGTTGAAGTCCGCCACCGCGACCGCGAACCCGAAAATGTCATCTGTTTCCGACGTACCGGGCACGCCGGGTGAATTCTGGGTCAGCAACTGGTCGTTGAGCGCGGTACCCGACGCGTCGGCGGTCAGGCCACCGTCCTTTCCATAGAGCACATGAATTCCGCCCGCGAAGTTGTCGCGTCCGATCTCGCCGACCACCGCGTCCGCGTGCCCGTCGCCGTTGATGTCGCTGTGTCCTGGGGTGGGGCATGCCAGCGCCGCGGCCGGCGACGCCCAGACAGCCACAAAGGCGACCGCAGAAATGACTGCTGCGGCCGCCGTACCAGCACTAATTCGAAACGCGCCTAACTTCGACGCATCCATGACCCCATCTCCTTCGATTCGCTGTGATGCCTCATGAAGCTGGTTCATCAAGCATGACGCGCTGCCGTTGGGTTTGCTTAAAGTTTCCGACATTCCACACTGCGTTAATCTCGGCCGCCGCTCCTCGCATCGGATGTGCGGGTGTCCCTCCATTTCGAGCTCGCTTCGGCAGCCGTCGCGGAGGAGATTCAGGGCCCGAGCAGATTGCTGTGGCCGGGGAGATATGACGCCTGCGCGACGAGGGAGCCATGGTGGTTCGCGGTCGCCGTCCGCGGCGATGACCGGAGTGCGGCGCGGGTAGGTCGTGTCGCGGTTCCCCAGCCGTCGAGGACCGCGCGTTCGAGTCGGACGCTTCTATGACCGTGTGTGGATGGCCGACGGAGAAACCGCGACGCCGTTGCGCCATCATGACGTCGGTAGCTCTCGGCTGTATCCGCTGTGGCACCGCGACGTGCGCCCTGGTCAGGGTCGGGGAGTAAACGTCCGCCGATGGGATCAGGCGTCGTGCGTGCAACCTGACTTTTCGGCTGGGTGCGATCAACTAATGTGCGCCCAACCTGACGAAAACGGCCCCCGCGTCATGCTCACCGCACAATGTCTGATCGCGAAAGGTCGAAAAGTCAGGCTCGACGCACATCGCTTGATCGTTCGCCTGATACCCGAGGATTGGAGCGTGCGTTCGGACCACATAAGCACCAGCCTCACCAAAAGCCCCGTGGCCTGCGCTGGCGCCAGCCTCGGCAACCTTCTCATCCGCTCGTCTTAGCGATCCGTCCTCGCGGACATACCTCGACTGCTCGAAGGCGAATGCGAAGGGCACTTTGTGACGTCTGCGCCGGAGTCGGGCGAATCTCGATTCCGGCGTTGGACGGTTGCCTCTAACGCCCGGCTAGACGGTCGACTATGGGGCCGAATGTGTCCAGGTTTTGGTCGGATACCACGTAGTAGGAGAAGCCGTATTGCTCGCGCCGGGCCAGCATGGCGTCGACGATCCGGGCGATGGGACCGACGAAGGTGCTCGGCATCTCCAGCACGCGCTGGGCGGCGTGGATGCCCCACCCGTGTTCGGCGGCGTACCGC
>JBKPTD010000119.1:0-17191 GCA_046735375.1 Actinomycetota bacterium
TCCGACCGCGTCAATGAGCGCGGAGACGAGCTGGCTGCGCACCTGTCCGTCGGGCTCATACAGGCCGACGCTGCCGCTCTCTCGACCTTCGATGACCACCCACCGGGCGCCGGCCGACAGATCGGCTCTCGCCTGCTTCGCCCACTCATGGGACGACACGGGAGCTTGCGGATCCTTGGAACCGACCTCGGCCAGAACGGTGAAGCGGCTGGCCGCCGTCTCGATAAGCGCCTGCTTCTCCACCGCTGGCATGCCGACGGCGCCGTTCGAGACCTCCACGCAGTCGAACCCGCAGTCCGCTGCCCATGCCAGGCAGTCCGCGGAGCGCCCCTGCGACCATGCGATCTCGAGCAGGGTCCCGCCTGGGCAGGCAAGCACCTGCCACTCGCGAAGGAGAGCGATCTTCTCCGCAACGGTGTCATCGAGGTAGGCGACCCCCCAGCCGAACTTCCAGATGTCGACATACCGAGCGGACAAGGGGAGCAGCCCACGGACTTCGTCGATCGGCAGGCCCTTGTCGAGTACGTGGGTCAGCCCGGCCGTCCGCGGCTTACGACTCCGGGCCGGCAGGTCGAGGAATGCTGCCTGCGGCACTTTTCCGATCGTAAATGCGCGTCTATTTTGGTGCAACGTGACCCTCTCGCCGACCGACCTCGCCGCCTTTGTCAGAGGCCATCCCGGCCTTCGGGGTAAGGCGGCGATCGGCCTGGTACGCGAGGTGCTCGGCCCAACGGATTGGCTGACCGGGCCGGGCGACGACGCCGCGGCCGTCGCCGACTGTGGGGGACGTACCATCCTCGCCGGCGGGGAGGCCCTCTGGCCGCCGTTCGTAGCCGCGGACCCCTTCGGCGCCGGAGTCGCGGCGGTGCTCGCCAATGTCAACGACCTCGCCGCGATGGGCGCCCACCCCAACGCCATCCTCGACACGGTCATTGCGGACGCAAGCGTGGCACGCGAGGTGCTCGCGGGGATCGCCTACGCTGCCCGGCTCTACGGAGTGCGGGTCGCCGGCGGACATCTGACCGTACGCGAAGGTCATCCCGCCGTCTCCGCATTCGGTGTTGGCGAAGCGAGCGCCGTGCTGTCGGCGCAGAACGCGGAGCCGGGGCTCGAGCTCCTGCTCGCCTGCTGCCTGGATGGGACGATGCGGGCGGACTTCCCCTTCTTCACGTCCCTGGAGGCGCGCGGAGATCGGCTCGCCGGTGACGTCCTGACGCTCGCCGCCACCGCTGAAGCGGGCGAGGCGGTGGCGGCCAAGGACGTGAGCATGGCTGGCCTGGTCGGTTCGCTTTGCATGCTCCTCGAATCGCGGGGAGCGGGGGCCACGGTCGACCTGGACTCCCTGCCTCGCCCGGCCGGAGTCGATATCGGGCAGTGGCTCGTGTGTTTTCCCGCATTCGCGTTCTTGCTCTGCGCCCCACCAGAGCGTGTCGATGCCTGCACGGCCAGGTTCCACGCCCGAGGGCTGACGTGCGCGCGGATCGCGACGCTCGACGACACAGGACTGGTACGCCTGCGCGCCGGCGCCGAGGTCGCAACCGTGCTCGATCTCGCCAGAGAGCCGGTCACTGGCCTAGCGCGATCGCCATCTGCTGGTGAATGACGCCGACATACAGTGCGGGTTCACCGATCGGCTGCCAGCCAAGTGCAGCGAAGAAGCGCACGTTAGGGAGCTGGATGTGGGCGAGCATCTGGTGACCGCCACGCTGCCCGGCGGTTTTCACGGCATAGCGGACCAGCGGAGCGCCGAGACCGTGCCGGCGGAACTCCGGCAGAACGGCCAGGCGGTCGCCTTTCCACAGGCCGTCTTCGCCAAGCGGATAGAGCCGCACCGCGCCACCGGGGAGATCGCCCACCATGCCGAGCACATGCAGCGTGGCCGGATCCTCGTCGTGCTCGTCCCAGTCGTCAGCATCGAACAAGTGCTGTTCCACGACAAAGACCTGCCGCCGGATGGCGTGATGCACCTTGGCCTCAGCCGGGTTCGCGACGACCCGGCACACCAGGTCAACGGATGTCGACGAGGGGGAGGCTGCGACGCCCGTCGTGGTCAATGGATCGCTCCAGCGCTGTCATTGCCGAGCATGCCTGGCAGCGGGCGCACCCGGCGCGAACATTCCAAGAGCCGAGGCCCCGCTCGACGAGATGGGGGACGACCCGACGATAGACGGACTCCATATAGGTGGCGTCCGGCGGTAGCAGGTCGCCCATCGGTGTGCCTGGCACCGGCCGCAGCGGAACGACGAACGGGTAGACCCCGATGTCGATCGCCCGTCGGCACCCCGCCACCGTCAGCTCGATGTCCTCGCCCATGCCGAGGATCACATAGGTCGAGACCTGCCCCCAGCCGAATTCCTCGACCGCCCGTTCCCAGGCCCGGAAATAGCCGTCGACTCCGGTGCGGGCCTTCGCCGGCGCAACCCGGGCGAGCACCTGAGGGTCGAAGGACTCAATGTGCATGCCGACCGAGTCGGCACCCATCGCGTGTACCTCGCCGAGCACGGAGAGGTCGTCCGGCGGTTCGAATTGAACCTCGACCGGAAGCCCGCTGGCCTGCTTGATCGCCTTTGCGCAGCGGCCTATGTAGAGCGCGCCCTTGTCGTGACCATGTGTGGTGCCCGTCGTGAGGGTCACGTCGACGGCACCGTCGAGGTCGCGTGCGGCAACCGCCACCTCGGCCAGGTGTTCGGGCCGTTTCACCGGAATTGTTCGCCCGGCCTGTAGGGACAGCTCGATCCCGCAAAACTGGCACACGTCATCCGTGCCCCAGTACATGCATGTCTGGATGACCGTGCTTGCCACCGAGTCGAGGTGGAGCAGCGCGATCTGCCAGTAGGGAATGCCGTCCTCGGTGGTCAGGTCGTAATAGCGAGGCCGGCTCGTCCGGTGCGCTGACGCCACCCGCTCGCCGTCGCGGTAGATGCCGTACGCCTCGTCATCCTCGGCGCGCAGCGTGAACGGCGACTGGGCGACGAACGGGGCAGCAACCGGTACGGTCACCGCCACGCCCTCAACCCACAGCATTCCGGCGTCGGCAGGACCAGCGCCGCCGCGGCGCGACTCCAGCGGTTCCTGCACCCGCAAGCCGAAGCTCTGCAGGTCGGCCAGGAGGCCGGCCAGCTGCGGGGTCAGTGGCGAGGCCTCAGCCGAGTCGGTGGCCATAGAGCGCCTCGAAGTTGGCGTGGAACACGCGGTCCTTGAGGTCTTCGCTCACCTGCACACCTTCGATTTTGTAGTACTCACTCCAGAAGTCGCTCCACGGCTCGTCCGACGCGAACAGGACGCGGTCCGCACCGACGCCGCGGCGTTCGATCTCGGTGAGCAGCCAGCGCGGCCCGAATCCCACTGTCCACGTCGTGTCGGCATAGACGCGGTAGCCCTGCTCGACCCAGTCAAGGAACTTCGGGACCAGCTTGATGTGTCCGCTGACGCCGCCGCCGAAGTGGACCAAGTAGATCTTGATCCGCTTGCCGTACTTCTCGATGAGCGGGACGAAGTTGTTGAGATCGGACGCGCCGCCTGGGCTGGTGTGGAAGTGGAAGACAAGATCGTGCGCCTCGGCAGCGGCGAAACAGGCCTCGGCGACCTCCGTCGTCGCCTCGTCCCACGCCCCTGGATCAGGGGTACCGCCGAGGAGGAACGTCGTCTTCAGCGCCACGATGCCGCGCTCGCCGGCGTGTTTGAGTGCCTCGAGGGTGAGCTCGCGGTTTTGTGGGAGGAACGACACCCATAGCGCGCCGGCGAGCCGATCGCTCGACGTCACCGAGTCGAGCACAAGCTGGTTGAGCTCGAACGGCTGGCTCTGCACCGGGATGCCGTAGTTGGAGATGACGAGGCCGCGCTCGACGCCCAGCCCGTCCAGATGAGCGATGTAGTCGCTGGTCGACCCGAACTCGTAGACCGTCGGCTTGACCGGCTCGGCGAGGTCATAAAACTTCCACGCCTGCATCTCGCCAATGTGGCTGTGGCCGTCAATGACCTGTCGCCGCAGTTTGTCCGTGGGCATGCCGTCACCCCAAACACTTTGGCGAATGGGTCTTCACCATAGTGAAAACTCGCACTCGCGCCGTGATCGTGTCAAGAGAGCTGCGAAGGGAGGTTCCCGGTGCGGCGGAGTGTCTCGATGGCGCCTTGCCACTCGTCCCGCGTCGGGTACGTCTGGGGACCGGTCACTGGCTCCGCGTCGTGTACCCAGTCGCCGGTGGCCGGATCGAGCTGGACAACTTCGACCGCGAAGACCGGGCCGCCGGTGGACGGATCCGGGCTGACTGAGACATGCATGCCGAGGCCGTCGGCCCGGCGCATCTCCAGCCGCCGATACGGTGCGAGCGGAGCGAGGTCGAGGCGACTGGTCTCGAACAACACGACCCAGTCTTGGCCAGCCGCCGTGGCGTCGCGGATACGCTGCTTGGCCTGCTCACGCTGGCCCGCAGCCCGAAGGTCGCGGTGGCGGATGTTGAAGGCGGCACCTGCGATCAGTCCGAGATCGACGCCCTCGGTGCTGACCCCTGTGTCCCGTACGACATCTGACACCATCTGAGCCGACGAGCTGAAGGCCGCCGCGAGCTCGTCGACGCTTCCGACCACCCCTAGACGATCGACAACCGCGCGCACCAGCGTGACCGCGGAGGCATAGGCCTCAGGCCGGACCAGCACGACCGGGTAGAGCTTGTCCTCGGCCGCTTGCCAGCGTCGAGCCAGCTCGTCGAGTCCGACCGATTCATCGGAACCGGATGTCACGGTCACATCGTGGGCCCCGCCGCCCCGCCGCGTCCAGGTGGCCGGCCGCGGGATTGCCCGTTGTCGCGCCCGTACACTATCCTCTACGTGCCGTCCGCTATCGGTAATGGAGCGGCATGACCAATGAGGCCGCGTTGACGACCACGGTTCGCCGTCATGCCGACGCCTACCACGACTCCATGCTGCTCATGGCCGCGACCCGTGCGCTGCTTGCGAGCCCGGGGGTGGACTGGGGTACGGCGCTCATGGCGACACCGCAGAACGTCGAACTGCTCACCGAGCAAGGCGTCGATGCGCAGGACGCGCGCGCAAACGATCTGTTGCTCGTCGTCCGTGCGGACTCGCCCGATGACGCGACGCATGCGCTGGATGCTGCCGAGGCGGTGCTCGCCGGTACGCGAGCGGTCGAGCGCGATCTCACGCTCCGCCGCCCGCCGACGATCACGGCAGCGGTGGCCGACCTGGCGGGTGCGAACGTCGCTGTGGTGTCAGTGCCTGGCCCCTATGCCGCCCTCGCCGCTCACCAAGCGCTGTCGGCCGGGATGGACGTTTTGCTGTTCAGCGACGGTGTTTCGGTCGATGACGAGATCGCCTTGAAGACACGGGCGGAATCCCTCGGACGGCTGGTGATGGGTCCCGGCGCAGGCACGGCCGTCCTCGGCGGAGTGGGGCTCGGGTTCGCCAATACCGTTTCGCCGGGGCGAGTCGGCGTTGTTGCGGCGGCTGGCACCGGGGCGCAGGAGGTGCTGGCTCTGCTCACCGCCGGCGGGTCGGGCGTCGCGGCGGTGATCGGTGTGGGAGGACGCGACCTGTCCCGCGCAGTGGGCGGCCGCATGACCCGGTCCGCATTGCAGCTCCTTGCCGGTCAAGCCGATGTCGATGTCCTTCTCCTGGTGACGAAACCGCCAGACCCAGACGTGCTGGCCGGCGTCCTCCCGGCGGCGGATGGAAAGCCGCTCGTGATCGTCGCGCAGGGTGCCGAGCAGGTGCAGACGCCCGCGAAGGTCCAGTCGGTACGCACTATCGACGAAGGCGTCGAGGCGGCATTGACCGAGCTCGGCCTGCCGGCGCCTGAGCTCGGCACCGGACTGCGCGCCATGGCTGAGACGGCGATCGAGCGCCTAGACCCCGAGCGCATCGCGGTCCGCGGGGTGTTCTCCGGCGGCAGCCTCTGCTATCAGGCGATGCACGTGCTCTCCCGGCGACTCGGGCCGATCTATTCGAACACGCCGTTGCAGTCGGACTGGCGGCTACCGGCGTCTCCCGGCGCGCATGTGTGCATCGACGCGGGGGAGGAGGAGTTCACCGTTTCCCGGCCGCACCCCATGATCGACGCAGAAGCCCGCGCGGATCAGCTGCGGCAGGCAGGGGATGATCCGACCACCGCGGTGCTGCTCTTCGATGTCGTGCTGGGCCACGGGGCACATCCTGACCCCGCCGGCGTGCTTGCCCCGGTCGTCGAGTCCATTACCGGGCCCAGTGTCGTCGCCCACGTCCTCGGCACAGATGCCGACCCGCAAGGGCTCCAGGGACAGCGACGAGCACTTGCCGACGCCGGCTGTCTGGTTGCGCAAAGCGGGGCGCGCGCCGCGCTGCTCGCGGCGGCGGTGGCCGCCCGCAATGCGTCGCTGGTCGAGGGGGCACCATGACGTCGCGGACCGCCCTGATCAGCTACTCGACCCGCCCCCGAGGCGGCGTCGTGCATACGCTCCACCTCGCCGAGGCCCTCACTCAGCTTGGCGAGCACGTTGAGATCGTGGCCCTCGGCGACCCCGATGCAGGCTGGTTCACCCAGGTCGGCGCTCCCTACACGATCGTGCCCGCGCCGCCATGGCTGCCGACGCTCGAGCAACGGGTCTTCGCCGCGGTGGACACTCTCGCTGACGCGCTGCGGGACGTCGCGGACTCGTACGACATCTTCCACACCCAGGACTGCATCTCTGCCCGGGCGGCAGCACGGGTCAGGGATGAGGGCCGTCCCGTGACCGTCGTCCGTACCGTGCACCATGTCGACGACTTCACGACACAGGCGCTTGTCGACTGCCAGCGGCAGGCAATCCTTGAGCCTGACGAGGTGCTGGTCGTGAGCCGCTACTGGAGGCAAGTCCTGGCCCGCGACTACGGCGTCCTGGCGGCCGTGGTGAACAACGGCGTCGATGTGGATCGGTTCGCACAGCCACCCGAGCCGTCATTAGTCGCGAGGCTGCGCGCGAGCGTCCGGGCCACCGACCGGCCACTCGTGCTTGCGGTCGGCGGGATCGAGCCGCGCAAGGGCAGCCTTGAGCTGTTTGAGGCACTTGCCTTGCTCCGCCAGCAGATGGAGCCGGCACCGGTGCTCGCCGTCGTGGGCGGGCACTCGTTCCAGGATCATCGGGCATATCGCGATCGGGCCCTCGCCCGTGCTGCGAGTCTCGGCCTTTCGCTCGATCACGACATCGTTGCGGTGGGTACGGTCGTCGATGCCGAGCTGCCGGCGTGGTACCACGCTGCCGATGTCCTGGCGTTCCCGTCGGTCAGCGAGGGTTGGGGCCTGGCCGTCCTGGAGGCGCTCGCCGCGGGGCTTCCCACAGTGGTGACCGACATCCCGGTCTTCCGTGAGTACCTCACGGAAGGAGCGGGGGTGCTGATCACACCGCCGTCCGACCCGACGGCATTGGCCGGAGCGCTGCGTGCGATCCTCACCGATCGCTCACTCGCCGCGCGGCTGTCCGCCGCGGGACCCGGGGTAGCTCGGCGCTTTCCATGGTCAGAAAGCGCCGAGCAACACCGTGCGCTCTACAATCGGCTCGCGCTCGCCCCCAGGCCGGCGGCGCGGTGATCTGCCGATCCGGTCAGACAGTCCACGTGTTCAGCTGGAATGCGCCCTCGCGCCATGCGGTCAGGGCCGAGTCGAGCACGTCCAGCGGGTTGAACGCCGTCACGCCCTCGAGTAGGTCGCCCTCGCGGAACCCGTAGAGCGCGCCCATCGCGAACCTGCAGGCGTAGACGTGCGCGCCTTCCTTCAGGAGTGTCTTGATCTGGTTGTTGATCGCCAGGTGACCGGGGAACGCCTCCTGGCCAACCGCGGGGTAGCCGCGCGTGCCCGACGCGAGGAGCACACCGGGTCCGTAGAGGACGATGCTCACGTCGAATCCCTTGCGACGCAGCCGGGTCGCGGTCAGGAGATTGACGAGTGCCACCGATCCCTCGTACGGCACTGTGTGAATGAAGACAAAGGCCTTCTCACCAGGATTTGCCTGGATGTCCTCGAAGACCTTCTCCTCGGTGTTGTAGAGGTACGCGCCCTCGGCGGGGCGCTCCATGCTGACTGTCGGCTCTGGCATCGGTTCGGTCACTCCTGTCTGGGTGAGTCACAGTGCTGGATCGCGGCGGTCGGGGGGAGACCGCCACGCCCGCCGATGGCTGCCCGGCATCCGCGACATTACGCGGCGTCTGGCCGACCATGGCAGGCGGCGGTAGACGGGCACGAAGACGCGTCGCCAGAACAGCGCGGCAGGGCCCGTCGGACCCACCGGCGGCGAGCGCCCGACCTGTCTGGCGAGATCGGCCTGCGCGGCCTCGAGGAGATATCGCTCCGAGTTGCGGCGAAGCCACCCGGCCAGGCGGAGATTGGCCCGGTGTACGGGCCGGCGTGCTGCGAAGCTGCCAGCGGCTCGGCCGGTCATGACTGCAGTCGGCTCAGCGCGTTTTGGGCAGCCAGCGCGATGGGCTCGTTGAGCGCACCGATCGGCGGCGAATACACGTTCTCCATCCAGGCGAGATCCTCGAGCGTTACTCCGGTCCTCACGGCCATGGCGAGGAAGTCGGCCCGCTCCTTGATCCCCTCGCCGCCCACCATCTGTGCACCGATGAGCCGCAGCGTCCCCGGCTCGCCGAGCAGCTTCACTCGGGTCTTGCGTACCCCTGGGTAGTAGCGTGCGCGGGAGATCCCGTCGGCGACGCCGACGACGTACGGTATGCCGAGCGCCGACGCGAGGGTCTCGCCGAAGGACACGCCGCCGATCATCCATTTGCCGGCGACCATGGCCCACGGCACATAGACAGGTGCGTATCGCCGGTTCCCCCCGGCGGCATTCGCGCCGGCCACCTTGCCCTGGGCGTACGCGTGGCTTCCCGAGAGGCCTTGGACCGGAACCCAGGTGACGCCGTGCGGAAGCTCGACGCAATCTCCGGCGGCGAACACGCCCGGCCGCGATGTCTCCATCCGATCGTCGACGACCAGCCCGCCGGTGGATCCGATGTCGAGCCCGGCCGCCCGGGCCAGCGTGTTGTTGGGCTGCTTGTGCGTACAGACGACCGCGAGCTCACACGGCAGTTCGCCGGCCGAGGTGGCGACCGCGCGTACCTGACCGTCGCCGACAAACCCGACGAGCTTGGTGTTCAGGTGCGTGATCACCCCAAGCTCGGCCCACGACTCCTCCACTGGCGCCATGATGTCCGGGTCAGCGACATCGGCGAGCGGCCACGGCCGCGGATCGATCAGGTGGGTTTCGATACCACGATGGGCGAGCGCGGTGGTCATTTCCAGGCCGAGCGGGCTCGCCTCCACCACTACCGCACGCGAGACGGAGTCGAGGACTTTGTCCCACTCCATCGCCTGCCGGATGTTCTTGACGTAGTAGAGGCCGCCCAGATCACTCCCGGGGACACCGGGATCCGCATAGTCGAAACCAGTGGCCAAGACAAGACGGTTATAGGGGATCTCGCCTTCCGTCTCCACCTGAACGGTCTGCCGCTCGAGGTCGATTGCCGCGACCCGGGTCTGGTAGTGGATGTCGATGCCGGCCTGGACGTACGCCTCCTTGTCCGCGAGGAACAGCGACGCGAAGTCGTCGATCTCCCTGCCGTGGACGTACGGGATCCCGCACGGGCTGTAGGCAACATCCTCGAATTCAGTGAAGACCGTCACCGAAGCGTCAGGCGCGGCCTGCTTCGCGCCTCCGGCGGCACCGATCCCTCCGGCGCCGCCCCCTACGATGATCACACGAGGTGGCACGGGGAAGCCCCCTATCCGGTGGTGCTCTCCGATATCCGTTTCCGATAGGAAACGGATCATCGCCTATACTAGCGGCAGGTTGGACTGCCAAGGAACGTCTGGGTGGGATGCGATGCTCGACGAGATCGTCGAATCCATAGGACCGAAAGTCCGTCGTCTCCGCCTGCAAAAGGGTCTGTCCCTTCAGCAGCTTGCTGAGCGTTCTGGCGTGTCGGCCGCTGCGATTCACAAGGTCGAGCGCAATGGGATGGTCCCGACGATCACGACCCTGATCAAACTGGCGGCGTCGCTCAACCGCCCTGTTTCGTACTTCGTTGGCGAGGAGACTGAGGTCGACAGCGCCGTGGCGCT
Source organism: Actinomycetota bacterium (assembly GCA_046735375.1). Classification (GTDB taxonomy): domain Bacteria; phylum Actinomycetota; class Actinomycetes; order JAKEEW01; family JAKEEW01; genus DASYTV01. Next base: position 10,088 of record JBKPTD010000119.1, read on the forward strand.
GGTGCGTAGAGCCGACCGGAAGGCGGTCTACACGTCAAAACAAGGTCTCACTCTTGAGGGCATCAGCGGTCCGTACGGCCGGTTCTTCATCGCGGGCGCCGCCGCCACCGTGGAACCTCACGCGGACAGCGGCCCGAGGCCGATGGAGCACTCTGGCGAGGAACTCGTGCACGTCCTGAGCGGGACCCTGGTGTTCGACATAGACGGGGAAACCTACCTCCTCTCGCCAGGGGACTCCCTGCACTTCAGAACCGATCGCCCACACCGCTGGTCCAACCCTTCCGCTCGGCCGGCAAAGGCGCTCTGGATGGCGTTGCGCCCCAGCTAGACGCGTCAGGCGCCGGATGGTGCGGGCCTGGCTGTGCGGTAGAGCTGGAGGACCTCTTCGACAGTGGTGGCGTCCTCGGCCGCCTTGTCGTCGCGGTAGCGGCCGGTGAACCGCGGGAACCGCATGGCCAGGCCAGCGTCGGGCTTGACCCGCCCCCATCCGGCGGTGTGCGTCGGTGAGAGGGTCAGCTCGGCGCCGAGAACCTCGAGAACCAGGCCTGGTTCGAACCAGACGTCGGCCTCCCGGCGTGCGTCGACCCTGGCCGGCCGGTGCGGGCGTTCCAGCGGCGCCAGCCGCGCGGGCAGCGCGGCTAGATCGGCATCGCTGAACCCGGTGCCGCATTTGCACACTGTCGGAAACGTGTCGGTGTCTGGGTCGTACGCCGCGAGCAATAGCGCGCCGTAGACCCCACGGCGGCGCCCCCGGCCCCACAACGCGCCGACAACGGCCAGGTCGAGTGTGTCGCTGAGCTCAGTCCGGTAGTCGCGCTTGAGTTTGATCCATAGCCAGCCACGGGCGCCGGCTTGGTAGCCGGCCGATGCCGCCAGTGACTTGCACACAAGCCCCTCGCAGCCGTCGGTGATGGCCTGCTCGAACGCTGCGTCGAGCGCCGCCGCGTCGGCCACGTCGGTTTCGGTGGCGAGCTGAAGCTGGGCCGACAGACTGATCGCCTGTGCCAGCCGCTCCCGCCGCTGCCTGTAGGGGAGCCGGGTCAGGTCCTCACCGTCGGCGTAGAGCAGGTCGAAGCAGAACAGGCTTACCGGCACATCCCGCACCGCCTCGGTGATCCCGTGCTTCCGGCGCCGGAACATCACCTCTTGGAACGGGCGCAGCTCACCCGAGACCGGGTCGGCAGCGACCACTTCGCCTTCCAGGATCGCCTCGCGTGGTCGCAGCCCGCTGTGAAGCATCTCCACGACGTCGGGGAACTGGCTCGAGACCCGCTCCAGGCGCCGGGTGAACAGCTCCAGCTGTCCATCGGCCGAGCGATGGGCCTGGACCCGCATGCCGTCGTACTTGTACTCGGCCGCGCACGTCCCGCCGAGCTTGGCGAGGATCTCGGCGGCATTGGACAGGCGCTGGGCCAGCATCACCCGGACCGGGTTACCAGGTCGGACGTGGAGCTGCTCGACTGCGGCCAGGCCGTCGTTGACGAGGATGCCGGCGACGAGACCGAGATCACAGCAGATGTTGTAGGCGCGTTCGAGCACCGGCTTCGCGGCCCGCCCGCCGGCGTAGACCTGCGCGAGAGCGTCGAGGATCGTCGGGGTACCGATGCCGAGGCGCAGGTTGCCGGTGACCAGGCGGAGCAAATAGCGGGCCTCCAGCGGGGTGGCCTGCTTGAGCAGCCCGGCCAGCAGGGTGAGCTTGCGCGTCTGCGAGCCCGGCCCAGTCGCAGCCGCAATCTCGTGCAGCGTCTTGACCACAACCGTGACCTCGAGGCCGGGTGCCTCGGCCGGCTCATCGGGCTCGCCTCTACGAGTGTGTTGGTCGTTGCCGGCGAGAAGCTGCTCGGCGGTCTGGCCCAGGTCGCCGGTATCCCGAAGCACCGCGAGGACGTGCTCGCCGCTGACGCCGGCCGCTTCGGCCAGCGCACGGGCCGCGAGCCTCTCGGCCAGGCCGATCTCGATGCCGGCGAACTCGGGCGCGATCTGCCCCTGACACAGGTAGGTCACCGTAGGGAGCAGCTCGGCCGGAGTTTCGGCGAGGAGGTCGGCAAGCCGGCTGATCAGTTCGAGGCGACCGGTCGCCCGCTCCAGGTCGCGGTACGCCTCGGCCACAATCTCGTACCGCACTGTGTGTTCTCCCCTCGCTTGCGTCACCGAGCAGCGACGCGCTCGACGGCGACCGCCGCCGCGGCGGTGACATCGGCCAGTCGGTTGTAGTCCAGCGTCTCCGGCGTGTCGCTAGGACGGTGGTAATGCGGATTGCGGAAGTTCGCGGTGTCGGTAATCTGCACCGCCGGCAGGCCGGCCTCCCAGAATGCGACATGATCACTTCGCGCGAAATCGCGCACGAATGGAAGAGTTCTTGCCAGCAGCGGACCGAGCACGGGCAGATCACTTGGCGCCCGCAGCAGGATCGCGGCTGAGGGTCCGGCGAGCAGATCGAGGCACTCGGCGAAGCAGGTTGCGAGCGGTCGGGCCGACTGCCGGTAGATCAGCGCGGTGAAATCGGCGCGGAAATCTCGAGCGCGGAGCTTGCGCACCTGGTCTCGGTACACCACCCCGATGCCTTTGGGCAGGTGCTGGCTGCCCGGCGTCGAGTCGGTGTACGCCAGCATCTCGAAGACGAGGGCGCCGACCACATGTCGTTCGGCCGAAAGCTCGCGCACCAGCCGCCTGGCGCCCCAGAGTCCAAGCTCCTCATGATCGACTGCGGCCAGCACAACCGATCGTCGCAGCCGCAGCGGCGCGAGCAACCGGGCCAGCTCCATCAGTGCGACGACTCCGCTGCCGTTGTCGTCGGCACCGCCGGTGTCGGGCACTGTGTCGTGGTGCGCGACAACAACGACGGCGTCGCGTGACTCACCGTTCTTGATCGCGGCGACGTTTATCCCGGCCAGGCTATGAGCAGGCCGGAGATCCGTAGCCCCGCCGACGCCGTCCGGGGCGAACTCCTCGAATGCGCGCAGCTCCGCCGGCCATCCTGCCGACCGGAACGAGTCAAGAATCAGCGCGTCTGCGGCAGCCATCGCCTCGGGGTCGAGCAACCGGGCCCTGGGCGCAGGCAGCATCTCCAGAGATCGGCGCAGCTGAGAAGGGTCGATCGCAGCACGAACCGCCGCTGTACGCGCGGCGATCGCCGGATCAAGAGGACTCAGCTCGGGCTCCGCGGCTCCGAACATGGATTGGAGCATATCGACCGTCCTCTAGACCGGACCTGGCGTCGCTGCCACGATCAGCTTCGGCGTGAAGGAGGGTCGCATGGACGTCTACGAGATACGAATCGACCGGAGCAAGCCCCTGGGCGATGAGCCGAACACCGGCCACAATCGCTGGCATCCCGACATCCCGCCGGTCGTGCGTTGCCAGCCCGGCGACGAGGTCATCCTCGAGACTCGTGACGCGTTCGACGGACAAATGGGTCCAGACGCCACGCTGGAGACCGTCGCTGCGCCCAACCTGGATGTCGTGCACCCGCTCACCGGGCCGGTCTACGTTGCGGGCGCCGAGCCGGGCGACCTGCTCGAGGTGGAGATTCTCGAGGTCGAGCCGGCCAGCTATGGCTATACGGTGCAGGTGCCCGGCTTCGGCTTCCTGCGCGACCTCTTCCCCGAGCCGTTCAAGGTCAACTGGGACATTGCGGACGGCTGGGCGACCTCGGGCGATCTGCCCGGCGTGCGGATCCCCGGCTCCCCGTTCATGGGGACGATCGGCCTCACTCCAGGGCACGGCCTGCTCGCGACGACGACCGCTCGCGAACAGGCACTTCTCGATCGCGGCGGCTTCGTCTTGCCGCCGTCGGCCGCGTCTGCGGTACCCGACGATCTTAGGATTGCTGCCGAAGCCCTGCGGACGATCCCGCCTCGCGAGCAGGCCGGAAATGTCGACGTCAAGCAGCTGGGCAGCGGGACGCGATTGCTCATACCGGTCGACACTCCAGGGGGCTTGTTCTCCGCCGGCGATGCCCATTTCGCGCAGGGCGATTCTGAGACGTGCGGCACGGCAATCGAGATGGAGGCGACCCTCCGCGTGCGCTTCGGGCTGCACAAGGGGGAGGCGGCGGAGAAGGGCATCCGTGACCTCCGGTTTACCCGCGAGGACTACTACCTGCCACCCGAGTACGCCAGCCCGAGGAGGTTCTTCGCCACGACAGGAATCTCCGTGACCAGAGACGGCGAGAACCACTCAGAAGATGCCACCCTCGCCGCCCGCAATGCACTCCTCAACATGATCGACCACCTCGGCGAGCGCGGATGGACCCGCCAGCAGGCCTACGTCATCTGCAGCGTCGCGGTCGACCTCAAGATCAGCCAGCTCGTGGACGTGCCGAACATGCTCGTCTCGGCCTTCCTGCCTGAGGACATCTTCGTCAGTTAGCCCGCCTCACGGCTCCTCGGACTCGAACAGCGCAACCCGTTGGCGTGCCTCTGCCATCGCCTGCAGAAACCTCGCGTCGTAGTTCGGGTCGTCGTCGGCTACGACTGCCACGCCGTGCTCATCGAGCACGGCGCCTGTGCTCGGTACGACCTTTCGCACGACGACACGCGTCATGTGATCCGCCGCGAAGTGCGCGGCCTCCCACCGCGCACCAGTTACCGTCGACTGCAGTTGGCGCCGCTGGCGGGAGGTGACCACGACGATGCCGCCGTACACGATCAAAGCGACACATACGAGCGCGAAGAGGACCTCGATGCGCGGCATGCGTACATTCTGACCGGTGGCGTTCGTGCGGGCTTCAGGACGCGTCGCCGAAGTGGACATCCCTGGTCAGAACCGTCCCGGCCTTCTTCCCCGGCGCAGACTGATAGGTCCAGTAGAGGTTGGTGTGCGCGATGACCTGGTCCGGCGGTGGCGCTCCCCAGGCTGTCTGGTCCTCGGTCGTGTGGGCGTCGCTGACAAGGGTCGCGTCGTACCCCCTGGCGAACGCGCCGTGAAGCGTCGAGCGGATGCATGCATCGGTCTGTGCGCCGGCGACGACGAGTCGCCCGACTCCAAGGCCTGACAGCACCTTCTCGAGGGTGGTGTCCTCGAAGGCGTCACCGTAGTTCTTCTCCACAAGCGGCTCTGCATCGTCGGGTGTCAGCTCGGGGACGATCCGCCAGTCGTCGCTTCCCCGCGCAAGCTGCTCGTCGGAGTGCTGGACCCAGACAACGGGGATCTGTTCCTGTCGTGCCTTGTCGACCAGGCTGCCCACGTTGGCGACGACCGCGTCGCGCTCGTGAGCGCCCTCGACGACGCCGTTCTGTACGTCGATGACGAGTAATGCGGTGTTTGGCCTGTTCTCCAGTGTGGCCATGGCGTCCCCTTCATTCACGCTTGGCTCCTGTGGCCACCCACGCTAGACGGCCCCACCGACAGCGAGTCGGACCGTCCTTCCTCGCGGGTGACATCCAAGCAAGAATGTGGTTGACGGCGTGCGTGACCAGCGCGACTGAGGAGGACCACGATCACCATGGCACGGTCGAACGGAAAAGCGTTCTTCACGAACTTCGCCACCTACGATGCGTCGTTCCCCGAGAAGGTCCGCCTTGCGTTGGCAAACAGCTGGCGGAAGGCACGCACCGGATCAGGCTGCTGCGGTAATCCCGGACAGCCCGGCTGTTGACAGCCCGCTGAGGGGCCCCGTGAGGGCCCGGACGATCACCCACATCCGCATCACCACGACTAATCCTCGACCGGCGAGTGCCGCTACGCGGACCTCACTTCGCTGCGCAGGAGACGGACGACGCCAAGTGTGAACAGCAGGCCGACCCAGATCGCGGTCGTTGCGGCGAGCTGCGCCCACTCCATGCCGCTCACCGCCTTGTCGAACTCAAGCAGCGGCTCCTGGGCCGTGCCGAGATCGATCCACGGCGCGACACCCTCCAATGCGGGAACCGTGCCGAAGACGATGCTGAAACTGATCGGGATGGCGAAGCAGCTCACGATCGCGGCAGCGCTGTTCATGAGCAGCATGCCGAAGGCGAGACCCTGGATGATCCCGCTGACCTGCAGGATGAGCACGTAGAGAAAGCCTCGGCCCCCGCTGGCGTCCCAGCCACCGGCGCCGTCCTGCAGCGCGACGCCGAGCACGTTACCGACGCCGGCGACGGTGAGCAGCAGCGCGGCGGCGGCGACTCCCACCAGCAGGGCGCTCAATGTCTTGGCAACGACGACGCGGCCGCGGTTGGGCTCCTGGGTGAACGTCACCAGTCCCGTCCGCTGAGCCCACTCGCTGGTGATGAGCAGGATCCCGAGCACCGGCAACAGGAAGCCTTGCGGTGTGAGGGCGATGCCGGCGAAGTTGGCGAAGTGCAGCTCTTCTGGAGGAGCGAAGATCAGGAACAGCACGACGGCCGCCGCGGTCAGCACGCCAATAGCGACGAACAGCCACAATCCGGCTCGAGTGTCCACCATCTTGCGCAGCTCAACCCGGAAGATGCGGCTAAGCGGTACGGCCCGTGTCTTCCTCAGTTCGTCGACCGAAATTGCCGTGGCAGTCATGTCAGTACCTCATCTCGGGTGTCCTCAGCGGTCAGGCGCAGGAACAGCTCTTCGAGCCCGCCACCATCGGCGACGCGCAGCTCAGTGAGTACCACGCCTCCCGCGGCCGCGGCCTCGCCGACTGCCAGCGGTTCGGCGTCGACGACGAAGCCGGTGCTGTGTGGGTCGCCCGAATAGCTCAGCTCAGCCGCCTTGAGCGCGCTGGCGAGGGACTCCGTATCGGCTCCACGCACCAGCGTGCCTGACCCGCGGAGCAGCTGTGCCTTGCTTCCTTGAGTGACGATCCGGCCATGGTCGATCACGACGAGTTCGTCGGCGATGACCTCGACTTCGCGAAGCAGGTGCGAGGAGAGCAGCGCGGTACCGCCGCGATCGGCGAACTCGCCAAGGAGGCGGCGCATCCAGTTGATGCCTGCCGGGTCCAGGCCGTTCGCCGGCTCGTCGAGAATCAATACGTCTGGGTAGCCGATCAGGGCGTTGGCGATGCCCAGCCGCTGGCGCATTCCCAGGGAATAGGTCCCCACGCGGCGTCCGGCTGCGGCTGCGGTCAGCCCAACCAGGTCGAGCATCTCGTCCACTCGGTTCAAGTCCAGACCCATGAGCATCGCGCTGAGGGTGAGAACTTCC
>JBKPTD010000120.1:0-63589 GCA_046735375.1 Actinomycetota bacterium
GAGTTCTCGCCGTTCTGCGAGCGCGACCTGCGCGGACCAGCCGAACCGCTCATCGTCCCTGGCGAGGACGTCGAGGTCTTGGTACGGCACCGCAGCGGGGGGACCCGGTTCGTCTACGCGCGTCATCCGTTCGATGTGGTCGGCTGGGACGGCTGCCTCTACCCGTACGCCCTCAATATCGCCGACTTCGAGCCGATCACCGGCCGGGTCCACCAGCCCCCGCCCGTGCACCAGACCTTCGCCGGCCCGAACTTCGTCATCTGTTCGTTCGTCCCACGCAAGTTCGACTATCACCCACTGTCGATCCCGGCTCCGTACAACCATGCCAATGTCGACTCTGACGAAGTGATCTTCTACGTTGGCGGTGACTTCATGTCCCGCAAAGGCGCCGGCATCGAACTCGGCTCGATCTCTCTCCATCCAAACGGGTTCACCCACGGACCTCAGCCCGGCTCGGTCGAGGCGTCCATCGGCAAGGAGGCAACAGACGAATGGGCGGTGATGGTGGATACCTTCCGCCCGCTCGACCTCGGTGACGCAGCGCTGGCCTGCGAGGACACCTCCTATGCGTGGACATGGTCGGGTCGGCGCAACGGTGGGCCCGACAGCACAACCGGCTAAGTGTCGCGGACAACTGGTCTGTTTGGGCTAAGGTGTCGCGGGTCCCTCCGTCGCCGCCGCTCCTGGAGGAAATCCGCGTCGTGTCACGGACCCGTTTACTCGTCATCGGGATCATCGGAATCGCCCTGGGCGCAACGTCCGGAGCGGTTGTCGTGGGCTCAGCGTCCGCCGAGCCGGCGCCGAGACGTATCGTCTCCGGCTGGCTGCCTTACTGGACGATGCCCAGCGCGCTGGCTAGCGCAACGGCAAACGGCGACCTTTGGAGTGACGCCTCGCCCTTCTGGTATGAGGCGACCGGGGCAGCCACGATCGTCAACCACACCGGGGCGGGCGATCCCGCGGTGCGGGACGCGCTAGTCACCAGTGGGATCAAGGTTCTGCCGACCGTGACGGAGAGCCTGACGGCGCCGCAGATGGCCGCCCTGCTCGGTGACGCCTCGCAACGCGCAGCCCACGTCAACACTCTCGTCGGCCTCGTGACGGCCAACGGCTACGACGGGATCGACCTCGACTACGAGAACATGAACTTCGGTACGAGCGATCCGGCCGTGAAGTCCGCGGTCAGGACCGGTTTCGTCACCTTCGCTGGTGAGCTCAAGGCCGCCCTGGCCGCGCAGGGAAGGTTGCTGTCCATCACCATCGGCCCTAGAACGAGCTCGACCGACAGCAACTGGGCGGTCTTCGACTATGCGGGCATCGGAGCCGTCGCGGACACGGTTCGCATCCTGACCTACGACTACCACTACAGCGGCAGCAGCCCTGGTGCCATCGCGCCACAGCCGTGGGTCGAGCGGGTGCTGGCATATGCGGTCACCGCGATCCCAGCAGACCGCGTCCAGGTCGGGGTGCCGCTCTATGGCTACGACTGGGTGTGCAGCGATCCGATGTGCACAGCGAAGGAATCAGGCACCAGGGCGACCGCACTGACGTATGCGCAGGTGGAGACGCTCCGCCTTGCCAAGGGTGCGACCCGGGAGTGGTCCGCGACCGACGCTGCGCCTTCCTTCACCTACATCGACGACGCCGGCAAGACGCATGCGGTCTGGTACAACGACGCTGAATCGACGAAGGCGAAGATGAGTCTCGTCGGCAAGTACTACCTGGCCGGCATGGCGTTGTGGGCGGTGGGCTCAGAGGACACGGCCCAATGGACGCCGCTGCGGGACTATGCGGTCAGCATCGCCAAGACGTCACGGTCGGTGTCGATCTCGACACCGCCGAGCAGCATCACATACCCCGCGAAGCTGACGCTCACCGGCACGGTGAAGAACTCCGCTGGCATCGCTGTGCCAGGGCAGAAGGTCGTGCTGCAGCGGCGGAATCCGACGTCCTCGACCTGGGGAGATGTCGGTACGGCCGCCAGCTCGTCGACCGGTTCTGTCTCTATGAGCTACACGCCCTCGTCGAACAGTGTGTTCAGGCTCTATGCGCCGTCGAACTGGACGTACGACGCCGCGACCAGCGGCGAGAAGACCACCATGGTCAAGTGGAAGGTATCCGCAGCTGCTAGCGATGCGACGCCCGTGCGCAGCCAGCGGATCTCAATCAAGGGAAAGGTCTCGCCGACCCGCGCGGGTACGACCGTCCAGCGGCAGAAGCTGGTCAACGGATCCTGGCAGTTCATGTCGGCGACAACGGTCACGTCGGACGGCACGTACTCCTTCTCCGTCCTCATGCCCTCGAAGTCGGCCACGCTGAGCTACCGCATCAAGGTGCCGGGGACCGTCACCAATGCAACGGCTTACTCGTCCACGATCAGGCTCACCGTTCCCTGATCGGGCGCCTCGCCGAGTCGTCCACAATGCCCGCGCATCGGCGGCCCCTGGGGCAGGATGAAGGACCGCACGCTCGGGACAAGCGAGAGGTGCGCGGATGGCTCGCTTCGGCCGCGGTTTAGCCTGGTCAGCTTTCATGGCCGGGATCGCGCTCACATGCATGGCTGCGCCGGCCGAAGCCACCTCTGTGCCTCGCCACCCGGTCGGGAACGAGACGATCAACCAGTCGGTGAATGTGCGGGTACAGCCGCACCATGTGCTGATCGACTACGTCCTCGATGTGGCGGAGCTGCCCGCTTATTCGTTGTGCAGGCAGCAGTTCGGCAGCGAGGGGTGCAATCCAGACCCGAGCCAAGCCTCGCGAATGGCGCGCGAGGAATGCGACTACGACGCCGGCTTCATGCGGCTCGAGCTGCCTGACGGTGGCAAGCCTGTCTTCCGGCCCACTGCCTCGGCGGTGGTGTTCCTCGCCGGCAGCGGCGGGCTGTCGACCCTCCGGCTGACGTGTGCGTTCGTCGCCGATGTCGACCTGCACGGCGAAACACTGCTCACGTTCTCCAACGATGCGTACTTCGACACGATCGGCGTTCGCGAGGTCAACGCCGTCGGCGACGGCGCGACCCTGGTCCGCACAGATGTCGGCAGCGTGTCGCCAACACAGCGGCTCACGACGTTCCCGATCTCAGTTCTTCGCAATCCTCCCGACGTCCGTGAGGCTCGCCTGCTGGTTCGCCCCGGCGGGCCGCGCGTGGCCGGCACAACGACCACGCCTGCGACCGACGGCGGTGCCACCCGGATCGAGGGCGGCAAGGTGGATGCGCTGTCCCGCGCCTTTACCGGTCTCGTCGACCACAGGAGGCTCACCGCGCTGTTCGCGGTCGGCGCACTTCTCGTGGCAATCGGCCTCGGCGCAGCTCACGCCGTCGCGCCCGGGCATGGCAAGACCATGATGGCCGCCTATCTCGTGGCCGAACATGGCAGCCTGCGGCAGGCGGCAGCAGTGGGTCTCACGGTGACGGCGACCCACACGGTCGGTGTCCTGGTGCTTGGCGTGGTGCTCTCCGCCTCGACTGCGGTTGCTCCGTCGCAGCTCTATCCCTGGCTTGGCCTCACCAGCGGGCTGCTCGTCGTCGCCGTGGGGGCGGGGCTCGTCCGTCGGGCATGGCGCGGCCATGCTCATGCCCACGGCGACAGCCACCACCATCACGGCGACGGCCATGGCCCGAGCAGCCACGATCAGCACTCGCACGGCGGCAGCCAGCACCAGCATCCGCACGATCAGGCCGGCCTCCCGAGCCTGCGCAGCCTGCTTGGCATGGGGATTGCCGGAGGCCTGGCGCCGAGCCCGTCCGCCGTGGTGGTACTGCTCGGAGGCATAGCGATCGGACGCCCCTGGTTCGGGGTCCTCCTCGTCATCGCGTACGGGCTGGGCATGGCGCTCACGCTTACCGCCGCCGGATTCGCACTCGTTCGAGTACGTGACGCCGTCGCGCGTCGCGGTCGGAGCATCCGCTTCCCGCTGCTGTTGCACGCGCTACCGAGGATCACCGCAGTCGCAGTCGTGGTCATCGGCGTCGTCATCGCCGGCCGGTCTGGTCTCGCGCTCCTCGCATAGGAGAGGTAGGCCACGCACCCGTAGTGAGCAGCACGCGGCCGGTCCAGCAGAACGAGCCCGGCCTTACGAGCCAAGACACTCCGCTGGAAGCTCGAACCACCGCAAGTGCTCGAAGTCGGCCGAGACGCGACCCTCCAGATGGCCGTCCAGGAAGGCTCGTCCGCCGAGCCTGGTGAACAGGCGGTGCGCCTCCTCGAGGTAGCCAGCGAGTGCGCTCTCCGGTGCGCGCTCGTGATGTTCCGGATAGCGCAGGGTGCCCGCGGAGTCGTAGGAGAGCTGGTGAAGCCGCAGCGGCGGCTCGACCGGCCCGTTGCGGTGGCGCCAGAGCCCGCTCAGCTGGTCGAAGCGATAGTCGGGCAGGAGTTCCCAGCCGTACTCCGCTACGAGGTGCACGGCGGCAACGATGTAGCGGAAGACCTGCTCGGAGATGAAGTAGTTGAAGCTCACCCGCACCCAGCCGGGTTTGATCCCCTCGCAGCCGTGGGTGATCTCCCGCTCGAACTCGTGCGAGCGGTCCAGATCGATCCCCAGCAACCGGTGACCATAGGGTCCGGCGCACGAGCAACCGCCGCGGGACTGGATTCCGAACAGATCGTTGAGGAGTGCGACGACGAGGTTGTGGTGCAGATATCGGCCGCCAGGTCGGCGTACCACGAAGGAAAGGATGGACAGGCGGTCCGCGTCGAGATTGCCGAGGATCTCGATATTGGGGTTCTGCTGCCAGGACAGGATCGCACGCCTGACGAAGTCGGCTTCATGCTCGCGGATGAGGTCGACGCCGACGGCCTCCTTGAGCTGAAACACGAGCCCGGCCCTGATCGACTCGACGATGGCCGGAGTCCCGCCTTCCTCGCGATGTTCCACCCCGTCGTGGTAGCGATGCTCGAGCGGGTTGACGTACACGACCGTTCCGCCACCTGGCACGGTCGGCACCCGGTTGCGGCAGAGTTCGCGCCGTACGACGAGGACGCCAGGCGTCCCCGGCCCGCCGATGAACTTATGCGGTGAGAGGAAGACCGCATCCTTCCTGGCGAGCGGGTGCTCATGACGCTGTGGATTCATTTCGACATCGACGTAGGGCGCCGCCGCCGCGAAGTCCCAGAACGATAGAGCGCCATAGCGATGGAGCAAATCGGCGATCGCGTACGTGTTGCTCATGATTCCTGTGACGTTCGACGCTGCGGAGAACGACCCGATCTTCAGCGGGCGATCGACGTACTTCTGCAGCTCCTCCTCGAGGTGGGCCAGGTCGACATGACCGTCCGCATCCTCGTGAATGGTGATCACGTCTGCGATCGACTCCCGCCAGGGGAGCTCGTTCGAGTGATGCTCGAACGGTCCGATGAACACGACAGGTCGCTGCGTGGCCGGGATGGCAGCCGTCAGGTTGTACTCGTCGTCAAGATCGGCCGGCACGCGCAACCCGAGGATGCCGATCATCTTGTCGATTGCCGCCGTCGACCCGGAACCACAGAAGATGACCGCCGTGTCGCTGTCACCGCCGACCGCCTCATGGATGATCCGGCGAGCGTCCTCGCGCAACCGTGTTGTCTGCAGGCCGGTGCCAGAGGACTCCGTGTGCGTGTTGGCGTACCGCGGCAGGACCTCGTCGCGGATGAAGTCCTCGACGAAGGTGAGCGCGCGTCCGCTGGCGGTGTAGTCCGCATAGGTCACCCGGCGCGGGCCGTACGGTCCCCACATAACCTGGTCCTCGCCGATCACGGAACTGCGGATCTTCGCGAGGAGCGGGCTGTCCCTGAGGTCGGTTGCTGGCGGGAGCAATGCCGCCGATAGAGCCGGTACGGTCACTCTCGGACAGTACCGCTGAAGGTCGCAACCGGTGAGCGCAGAGGGTCCGCGTGAGGCCGGAGGTGGGTTATCTGGAGGCGTGTTATGAGGTATGGCGGACAACGGGCTCGCCGGCCAGTTCGACTCCCTCCGCGCGCATTTGGTCTAGAGCATCGTCGACCGTCGCCCGAGCGACGCCGGCCGTGAGATCGAGCAGCACCCGGGTGGCGAAGCCGGCCTTGACCGCATCGATCGCGGTAGCGCGCACACAATGGTCGGTGGCGATACCCACGACGTCGACCTGGTCCACATCATGGCGGCGCAGCCATTCGGCAAGCCCGACGTCGCCCTCCGTGGTGCCCTCGAATCCGGAGTATGCAGCGGCGTAGGCACCCTTGGTGAAGACGGCCTCGATCGGCTCGGTTGCCAGCCGAGGGTGGAATTCCGCCCCACGGGTGCCGACCACACAGTGCCTGGGCCAGGTCGTCACATAGTCCGGCTCCTCGGAGAAATGGCCACGCGGGGCGATGTGGTGATCCTTGGTCGCTACCACGTGCTCGTAGTCGGCCGCGGCAGTCTGCATGTGCTTGGTGATCGCCATAGCGACCCCGGCACCGCCCGCCACCTCGAGGCTGCCCCCCTCGCAGAAGTCGTTCTGCACGTCGGCGACGATGAGGGCTCGAGACATCGGTCCGCTCCTTTGGCTTGACGTTCAGGTCGGCGATCGCGGCCCGTCAGGCGTAAATCGTGGGGATGACGGGTTCGCCCGAGGAGAGCTGATGAGCGGTGGCCGGCAGCTCGGCGAATGACGCGGCATGCCGGGCTCGAGCCGCGCCGATCGGCTCCCTGCCGACGACCTCGCCGTCGATGACGAGCGGACGCAGCAGCGGCCGGTCACCAGCTCGGCCATAGTCGCCGTCGTCGCTCGCGGTCGCCGGCCCGGCGCCTCCCGCGACCCCGATCAGCTCGCGAACTGCGATCCCCTTCTCATCTCTTGTTCGCACAGCCCATTTGCGCCCGCCACGGTTGACCTTGCCCTCGGACCGTTTGACGACGGGGACGAGCTGCTCGGGCCGGTCGGCTGAGGATCTGGCGACGAGTTTGTACACCAGGCCGACGGTGGGGGCACCGCTCCCGGTCACCAAGGCGGTGCCGACGCCGTACGCATCCACCGGAGCGGCTGCCAGCGCAGCGATCTGATGCTCGTCGAGGTCGCTGGTGACCACGATCCGGGTGTTGACCGCACCGAGCTCGTCCAGCAGCGTTCGGACCTCCTGGGCCTGCGCCAGGAGATCGCCAGAGTCCAGCCGGACTGCGCCAAGCTCCGTTCCAGCGACCTCCACCGCCGTCCGAACACCCTGGAGAACCTCATAGGTGTCGACGAGCAGGGTGGTCGACTTGCCGAGACTCGCCACCTGTGCGGTGAACGCCTCCCGCTCGTTGTCGTGGACCAGGGTGAAGGCGTGCGCGCTGGTGCCGGTGGTCGGGACCGAGTATCGCCGCCTTGCCTCCAGATTCGAGGTGCTGGCGAAGCCGGCGATGTAGGCCGCCCGGGCGGCGGCGACGGCCGCCTCTTCGTGGGTGCGCCGTGACCCCATCTCGATACATGGCCGTGAGCCGGCGGCGGCGATCATGCGCGATGCTGCCGAGGCGATGGCGCTGTCGTGGTTGAGCACGGAAAGGGTGAGCGTCTCGAGGACGACCGCCTCAACGAAGGTCGACTCGACGATGAGGATCGGTGAGCCGGGGAAGAAGCATTCGCCCTCGCCGTAGCCCCAGATGGTCCCGGAGAAGCGGTAGGACGCAAGCCACTGAAGGGTGGCGTCCTCCACAATTTCGTGCTCGGCGAGCACAGCGAGGGTTGCGTCGTCGAAACGGAAGCGCTCGAGTGCGTCAAGCAACCGGCCCGTGCCGCCGACCACCGCATAGCGGCGCCCATCAGGGAGGCGACGAGCGAAGACCTCGAACACGCCGCGCCGATGACCCGCGCCGCTGCGCAACGCCGCCTCGACCATTGTCAGCTCGTAGTGGTCGGTCAGCAGGGCGCTCGACTCCACCTACTCCACAGTAGTGGACTAGATCGATACCGGTCGCCTGGACTGATCACTGAGGTCACCCACAGATAGGTACCGGTGCCGAACCACGGCACCCGCCGAGACCTAGCATGGGGGCGTGAGCGTGGCACCGGTCGAGCTTGAGCAGCCCGATGTGCACCAGGAGGTCAAGCCGGACAAGCCATGGGTGACGATCGTGTGGAACGACCCGGTCAACCTGATGTCCTACGTGACCTACGTCTTCCAGAAGCACTTCGGCTATTCGAAGGAGAAGGCCACGAAGCTCATGCTCGACGTCCATCACAAGGGCAAGGCCGTGGTTTCCAACGGAAGCCGCGAGGAGATGGAGCGCGACGTTTCCGCGATGCATGGCTACGGTTTGTGGGCGACGCTGCAGCACGACACCTGAGCTCAACACACTGGCTACGGCGAGGAGGCCCGATGAGCAGCCGGTTTCGGCGTGCTCGGAACGGTGCGATCACCCTCACTCTCGAGCCTGTCGAGGCTGCTGTGCTCGCCAACCTCATCGGGCAGATCATCACCCTGCTCAAGGACGGCGACGAGCGCGCGGACGCGCCGGCGGAATCCGCGGACGATCCGCTCGCCGCGGCATTGGATACCGGGTTCGGCTTCGGCCTCGACGCTGAACCGGCGCGGCCACCAGAGGACGAGGTGCTCGCCCGGTTGTTGCCCGACGGCTACCGGGATGATCCGGAAGCGGCAGCGGAGTTTCGCCGCTTCACCGAACGCGATCTGCGGGGTCGCAAGATCGCCGCTGCGTCCACTGTCCTGTCCACTCTCGGCTCCGGTGGGAAGATTTCTCTCGACACCGATCGAGCGCAGGCGTGGCTGCTGCTCCTCAACGACCTCAGACTGGCGATCGGGACCCGGCTGTCTATCACCGAGGACTACGAAGCCGTCGCCGCGTCGCTTGCGCCTGACGACCCCCAGCTTCCGATGTACGAGCTGTACGAATGGCTGACCTGGCTGCAAGACAGCCTCGTGCGGGCGCTCGCCGGCGATCTCTAGCGGCCCTCGACCTTCCTCGCCACGTACCCTGTCCGCATGCTCCGGATCGACAAGGCGATCTATGACGCGATCATTGCTCACGCCCGCGCGGATCATCCCGACGAGGCGTGCGGCGTGGTCGCCGGCGCGATCGGTTCGGACCGGCCGGTGCGATTCATCCCGATGACTAACGCGGAGCGCTCGCCGACCTTCTACCGGTTCGACTCACTCGAGCAACTGAAGGTGTGGCGCGAGATGGATGCCAAGGACGAGGAGCCCGTCGTCATCTACCACTCGCATACCGCGACGGAGGCATATCCCTCGCGGACCGACATTTCGTACGCCTCGGAGCCCGGCGCGCACTACGTACTGGTGTCCACTCGCCATCCGGACCACGCGGACGTCCGCTCATTTCGCATCGTCGACGGCGAAGTCAGCGAAGAAGAGGTGGTGATCGCGGGGCCTGCGGAATGACATGCGGCAGGGCAAGGTTGAGATGCTGGGCTGGTAGCTGACCAGCGGGGTTGGCATAGCGAGCAGCAGATTTGTGTGGTGGAGGAGGGCGTTCATGGCGATCGAGGTCAGTGTTCCGACGATCTTGAGGCAGTACACCGGCGGCGAGAAGACAGTCGCCGGAAAGGGTGGGACGCTCGCCGAGCTGCTGTCCGATCTTGACGCCCGCCATCCTGGACTTGCCGGCCGCATCGTTGACGACAGTGGCCTGAAGCGCTTCGTCAACGTCTATGTGAACGACGAGGACGTCCGGTTCCTCGGTGGTCTCGAGACGCCGCTCACGGATGGAGACAGCGTCACAGTGCTACCAGCCGTGGCCGGTGGCTGAGGGATCTGGGTGAGGTCAGGCAGGCATGCGCTTCGATTCGCTGCTCGACTCGCTAGGGCGCACCCCGATGGTGGGTCTGCCCCATCTGTCGCCCTCGCCTGACGTACGACTCTGGGCGAAACTTGAGGACCGCAATCCGACCGGCTCGGTCAAGGACCGGCCGGCGCTGTGGATGATCGAGCGAGCAGAGAAGGACGGGCTGCTCACCCCCGGCTGCACGATCCTCGAGCCGACGTCGGGCAACACCGGGATCTCGCTGGCCATGGTCGCGCGAGTGCGCGGATACCAGCTCGTGTGCGTCATGCCGGAGAATACGTCGATCGAGCGGCGGCAGCTCCTCGAGATGTGGGGTGCGAAGATCATCTCGTCTCCAGCTGCGGGCGGCTCGAACGAAGCAGTAGCTGTCGCGAAGCGGCTCGCCGCCGAGCATCCCGATTGGGTGATGCTCTACCAGTACGGCAACCCGGCCAATGTGGCCGCCCATTATGAGTCGACCGGGCCTGAGATCCTAGAGGATCTGCCGACGATTACGCATTTCGTCGCCGGCCTCGGCACGACGGGCACCTTGATGGGGGTCGGGCGGTTCTTGAGGGAGCGGGTGCCGTCGGTGCAGATCGTGGCGGCCGAGCCACGCTACGGCGAGCTCGTCTATGGCCTGCGCAATCTTGACGACGGGTTCGTTCCCGAGCTGTACGACGAGTCTGTCCTCACCACGCGCTATTCGGTCGGCCCCCGCGAAGCCTTGCAGAGGACGCGCGAGCTGCTCGAGCAGGAGGGCATCTTCGCGGGGATATCCACGGGTGCCGTCCTCCATGCGGCATTGGCCGTCGCCGAACGCTGCGTCGCAACCGGGCAGCGTGCGGACCTCTGCCTCGTCGTCGCCGACGCCGGCTGGAAATATCTGTCGACCGGCGCCTACACCGGGACCCTTGAGGAGGCCGTCCACCGGCTCGAGGGCCAACTGTGGGCGTGACGTCGGGCGCCACTCGCGAGCCGTTCCAGGTGCGGATCAGGGTGCGCGGGTACGAACTCGACACGCAGGGGCACCTGAACCAAGCGGTCTACCTGCACTACGCCGAGCACGTGCGGTGGGAGCTCCTGCGAGCGGCGGGTATCTCGCAGGACGGGCTTATCGCCTCTGGTGTCGGACCAGTCGCGTTGGAGACCACGGTGCGCTATCGCAGGGAGCTCCGCGGTGGCGATGACGTCGACGTGTCATGCGACTTCGTCTGGGGTGACAGACGGACGTTCAGCCTCGAGCAGGAGTATCGCCGTCCGGACGGTGTGCTCGTCGCGGAGTTGACCGGAATTTGCGGACTGCTCGACCTCGCGACCCGGCGACTCGTTCCCGACCCGGCCGGCCGGTTCCGATCGCTGGCGACGGCGCCGCATCTCCTCGGCATCTGAGCGACGCGGCTAGCGTCCCTGTTAGACGTCGATGGTGAGGCCTGGCTGAGCAAGGTCGATTGGGCCGTGATACGCCGACGCAGCCTCGGCCAGACTCCGCTGCGGATCGTTCCACGGCGGTATGTGCGTGACGATCAGGCGTCCGACGCCGGCCTTTTCTGCGTACTCGCCCGCTTCGCAACCTGTCAGGTGCATCGCCGGTGGATGCGGCGTGCCGTCGTGGAAGGCTGCCTCGCTGAGCAGGACGTCCGCGTTCTCCGCAAGCTGAGTGAGCGAGTCGCAAGGGCCCGTATCTCCGGAGTAGGTCAGGACGCGACCCGCGTTCTCCACCCGCATACCGTACGTCTCCACTGGGTGGACGACCCGCGCGACAGTGACCGTGAACGGCCCGACAGACACAGTCCCCGGCTTCCACTCGAAGAAGTCGAACTGTTTGCCCAACCCTGGCCGGCGCTCCCGGCCGTACATCGCTGCAACTTGGTCGGCGACTCCCCGAGGGCCGTACACAGGACCGGGCGGTCGTGGGCCGTCGGGGTGGTAGCGCCGGTAGACGTAGAACCCACAGATATCGGCGCAGTGATCGGGGTGGAGGTGGGAGAACAGGACCGCGGTGATGTCGTCAAGGTCGGTGTATCGCTGCAGCGGGCCGAGTGCACCGTTGCCGAGGTCGAGGACGATGCGGGCGCCGTCCGCTTCGAGGAGATAGCACGAGGCCGCCGAACGTGGTCCGGGATAGGACCCCGAACACCCCACGACGGTCAGCCTCATGCGACGGCCGTCTCGACGCCGCTCACCTCGGGTCCGAGGAAGCGGTGCGCCAGCCGCGTGAACTCGAGCGGGTCGCCAGTGGTGAGGAACCGGTGCTGCGGCTCAGGCAGGCCGTCGCGGCGCTGCAGCCCGTATTCGACGAGCACCCGGTACACATCCTGGGCAGTCTCCTCGGCGCTGGAGACCAGTGCGACATCCTCGCCCATCACATAGGAGATGACGCCCGTCAGCAGCGGGTAATGAGTGCAGCCAAGGATGAGCGTATCCACTCCAGCGGCGGCGACTGGGTCGAGGTAATCATGGGCGGCGGTGAGCAGTTCGTCGCCGGTGGTGATGCCATGCTCGACGAACTCGACGAACCGTGGGCAGGCCTGCGTTGTGAGCGTGACGTGTGGGGCCGCGGCGAAGGCGTCCTCGTAGGCGAGGCTGGTCTTCGTCGCCGGGGTGGAGATCACGCCGACTCGGTCGTTCCTGGTCGTCTTCACTGCGCGCCGGACCGCTGGCTTGATCACTTCGACGACTGGCACGGGATAGCGCTCTCGAGCGTCGCGCAGCACCGCCGCGCTCGCGCTGTTGCACGCGATGACGAGCAGCTTGACGCCGGAGTCGACGAGATCATCCAGGCATTCGAGCGCGTACTTGCGTACGTCGGCGATGGGTTTGAGCCCGTAGGGCTGGTGGGCGGTGTCGCCGAGGTAGAGCACCGGCTCGTGCGGCAGTTGGTCGATGATCGCGCGCGCCACGGTGAGCCCGCCGAAGCCGCTGTCGAAGATGCCGATCGGAGCGTCAGCCACAGCCGCACCCTACCGATCCGAGAAGGGGTCGACCTGCGATGCCGTCGCTGATCCGCCAGGTAGGGTCGCGGCGTGGGTGAAACGCGTATCGACGGACGGACCCCGGACCAGCTCAGGACCGTGCGCTTCCACCGCGGGTGGACCGAACACGCCGAAGGCTCGGTGCTCTGCGAGTTCGGGCGTACTCGAGTGTTGTGCACGGCGAGTGTGGTCGACACGGTGCCTCGCTGGCGGCGTGGGAGCGGCAAGGGATGGGTCACCGCCGAGTACGCGATGCTGCCGCGGGCGACCTCGACCCGCTCCGACCGTGAGTCTGTCCGCGGCAAGCTCGGCGGCCGCACTCAGGAGATCTCTCGGCTGCTCGGGCGCAGCCTGCGGGCATCCGTCGATCTGTCACGGCTCGGCGAGAGCTCGATTGTGCTGGACTGCGATGTCCTTCAGGCTGATGGAGGCACCAGGACCGCCGCCATCACCGGAGCCTGGGTCGCCTTGGCCGACGCAGTGGCGTGGATGCGGCAGGAGAAACTGCTCAAGCCCAGCGCGCAGCCCCTTGTCGGCTCTGTCGCCGCCGTCTCCGTGGGGGTGATCGACGGGGAGCCGATGCTCGATTTGTGCTACGAGGAGGACGTCCGCGCGGACAGCGACGTCAACGTCGTTTGCACTGGCACCGGGGAGTTCGTCGAGGTCCAGGGCACCGCCGAGGGCGCGACCTTCGACCGCGCGACCTTGGACGCTTTGCTCGACCTCGCCGCCGCCGGCTGCGCCGAGCTCACCCGGCTCCAGCGAGAGGCGCTCGAGCAGTGACCAGGCTGGTTCTCGGCAGCCGCAACCAGGGAAAGATCGTCGAACTGCGGCGGATCCTTGCCGAAGCAGGCCTCGACATCGCCCTGGTCGGCCTCGGCGAGTTTCCCGGCCTCCCTGACGTGCCTGAGACCGGCCTGACGTTCGCCGAGAACGCGCTGCTAAAGGCACGAGCCGTGTGCGCGTACACGGGTCTGGCCGCGGTGGCGGACGACTCGGGGCTGTGCGTCGATGTGCTCGGCGGAATGCCCGGCATCTTTTCCGCCCGCTGGTCGGGCAAGCACGGGGATGACGAGGCTAATCTCCGCCTGCTCCTGGCTCAGATCTCCGACATCGACGACCGGCACCGGACTGCCCACTTCGTGTGCGCCGCTGCCCTGGTGACACCCGACGGCAGCGAGGACATCGCCGAAGGCCGGCTGGACGGCACCCTGATCCGTGAGCCGCGGGGAACCGGCGGGTTCGGCTACGACCCGATCTTCGTTCCGCTCGGCGAGACCCGTACCACTGCCGAGCAGACTCCGACGGAGAAGGACGCCATCAGCCACCGCGGCCGCGCGCTGCGCGCCCTCGTCCCCGTTATCGCAAAGCGCTTGAGCTGATCGCGGCTTCACCCACCCATCGCCGGCCTCTTCGCCGGTTCCAGACCGGTGGGGTCGCCCCCCTCGCGGCCCTCGCGTTGTGGGGCCCACGGCTGTCTGGTGCGGGCGACGTCACAATCGGGGGTTGTTGCCCAGGCCTGCCTGACGGGCACGGCTGATGGCTTCGGCCCGGTCGGCTACTTGCAGTTTGGGCCGGCGCATGCTCAACCAATACTTCCACAGTCGACACTGCTCGACCGCGAACAAGAGGGACCGCACGTCGCCGGCTCTACCCTGCGAGAGCCACGGACCACCCTGCTCGCCCAGAACTTCCAAGCACGCATGCGCCGTGACACAACGAACCCGACCTTGATCTTCTTGGTCGAGGTTCGATTATGAGAACTTTGGTGCGCGAGGGGGGACTCGAACCCCCACGCCCAAGGGCAAAGGCACCTAAAACCTTCGCGTCTACCTATTCCGCCACTCGCGCGCCAGGTCATCGTACTGCCCGGGAGCGATGCCATTGCCGAAGATCAACTGTGGTGCATTCCATCGGTGGACAGTAAGCCCGACATACAACCGGTCAGACACCGATCAATGGACATCCAGCCAGAGGTCGTGGGCGATTTGTTCCGGCTGACGGTCCAATGATCGCGCGCACGGTCCAGGCTGGTCTGGGTGACTGCGCATTGATCGCCCGTGGCTCTGGGTGCCAGTCCACTGATTGCGGAGGAGCCTGAGCTGCCAGAGCGATGCACGCATTTCGGCCGATGGCTGCGATCTCGGCGCTGCGTGCTGCCACCGCGCAGTTTGTGCTTGCGGCAGGTTGCCGCTGCGCCCATCAGCGCGCCTATCCCAGGTGCTGATGCGAACCCGCGGCTTTATGCGAAGTGCTAGATGCCGAGGTCCTTGCGGAGTTTGGCGACGTGGCCGGTGGCCCTGACGTTGTACTGCGCCTGCTCGATCCGGCCCTGCTCGTCGATCACGAAGGTCGACCGGATGACGCCGGTCACCGGCTTGCCGTAGAGCCGCTTCTCGCCCCATGCGCCGTACGCCTTGAGCACTGAACGTTCGGGGTCGGAGAGCAGCGGGAAGGTCAGACTCTCGGCTTCGCGGAACTTGACGAGTTTCGCGGGCTTGTCCGGTGAGATCCCGATCACGGCGTAGCCCGACCCGCCAAGCGAGGAGAGGTTGTCCCTGAAGTCACAGGCTTCCTTGGTGCATCCCGGTGTCATGGCCGCCGGGTAGAAGTAGACGATCACTTTCTGGCCGCGATAGTCCTTCAGGGAGACGGACTTGCCGTCGGCGTCGGAGAGCGTGAAGTCCGGCGCGCTATCGCCGGGCGCCAGTCGCACATCGTCGCTCACGTCGAGGATCCTCCTGTCGTCGTTGTCCTTCGACACGAGTGTTCGCACACAACTCGACGCCTCGACCCGCTAGGCGCGGAGCTCCGCGGTACGTCGCAGGCCGTGGCCGCCAGTGATGGCCAAGGCTGTCACAAACAGCGCGGCGCCGGTCAGCACGATCATCGTGCCCGACGGTACCTCGGCGTAATAGCTGACGTACATGCCGACTAGGCCACACGCGGCGCCGAGAACAGTGGACAGCCACAACATCCGGGCGAACGAATGGGTGAGCATGCGGGCGACGACCGCCGGGATGACCAGCATGGCCGCCACCAGAGTGACACCGATGACGGTCAGCGTGGCAAGGATGCCGAGCGAGAGGATGACCATCAGCGCCGCATCTGTACGCGCAACACGGACACCGCTCACGTCGGCGACGTCGGGATCGAAGGTCGCGAACAACAATGCCCGGTGGCGCAGGAATACGAAGACGGCGGTGAGTGCGCACACGGCTACCAGCCCGGCGATCTGGCCGGAGGAGATGCCGAGGATGCTTCCGAAGAGCGCGCTGTCAAAGCTGGGCCCGCGCGAGCCGAAATGTGACAGCAGCGCCACGCCGAGCGCGAAGGAGGCGGTCGTGATGACTCCGATCGCGGCATCCGCGCCGATCTTTCGGCGTCTGGTCACTGACGTGATCGCCAGCGCGGAGCCGATCCCCCAGATCCCTGCTCCCCAGACGTAGTGCGCTGCGCTGATGAGCTGGCTCGCGGCGAAACCGCCGAAGATCGCGTGAGACAGGCCGTGCCCGATATAGCTCATCCCGCGCAGTGTGATGTAGACGCCGATGAGGCCGAGCAGCGCTCCGGACAGCCCAGCGACCAGTAGGCCCTTCTGGAAGAACGCGAAGCCCAGCGGATGGAGCAGTGAGTCGATCATGACGCTGCCCTCGCCGTCTCCGCTGCCGCGGTTCGCTCGTCCGGCGGCAGGAACTGGAGGTCGCGCCGAACCTCCGTGAGCAGAGCACTTCTCGGGATGAGGATGTGGTCGTCGACGACGACGGGCATGCCGAGGTGCTGGAGGACCTCAAGCCGGGCGCCGAAGGTCTTCTCCAGGACGATCGGCGTGATCACCTCTGCCGGGGTTCCGGCTGCCACTATGCGCTGGTTGACACAGATGAGGTGCGGCAGGTGGGCGGCCATGCCGTTCAGATCGTGGGTGGTGAGAACGATCCCGATGCCCTCGGCGTGCAGGTCGGCGAGGAGGTGGAGGACCTCGTGCCGGGTGCTTACGTCGACCCCCGACGTGGGTTCGTCGAGGAGGACGACCCGCGGGCGCCGTACCAGTGCTCGGGCGAGGAACATCCGCTGCTGCTGGCCACCGGACAGTTCCCTGATGTGTCGGTGGGCCAGCTCGGCGATGGCCAATCGGTCGAGGACCCGGTGGACCTCTGCCTTTTCGGCGCGACTCGCCCACGGCAGGGCCCGCCCAGTGGTACGGCTCATGAGAACGCACTCGGCCACGGTCACCGGGAAGTTCCAGTTGACCGTCTCGAGCTGTGGCACATAGCTCACGGCGAGGTCCGCTGGCTTGGTGACGCTGCCGGTCGCTGGCTTGACGGTGCCCAGCATCGCCCGGAGCAGGGTCGTCTTCCCGGCACCTGATGGCCCGACAACCCCAGTGAACGACTGCTCGGTGATTTCGAGGGTCACGTCGGACAGCACCGGAGCCCGGTCGTAGCTGATCGTCACGCCGGACAGCCGGATCAGTGGGTCGGGCGCGTGCGCTCTCATTGTGGATACACCGCCTTGTCAGACACGCCGAGGTCGGTGCTGACCTTCGCGAGGTCTGCGGTTGTGCCGCCCAGACCCTTGATCATCGTGATGTAGTCATAGCGCATGAGCCCGAGCCAGGAGTGGTCCGGCTGGCCGGGCTTGCCTGGGAGGTCATCGTCGCGCAGGGTGTCCTCGTACCTCGCGCCAGTGGCCCGGCCGATCTCGGCGAGCACCCGGGAGGGGAAGACCTCCGAGCCGAAGATCGTCGGAACCTTCTGAGCCTTGATCTGGTCGATCAGCTTTGCGACCTCGGCTGGCGCCGGGTCCTCGAAGTTCTTCGGCTGGACCGCGCCGATCACCGTCCAGCCGAACGTCTTGGCGAAGTAGGCGTAGGCGTCGTGGTAGGTAAGGAGCTTGCGCTGCCCGGCGGGGATCGATCTTTGGTCCGAGCGCAGGGCAGCGGCCAAGCCGGTCGCCGCCGTCTCGAACTTGGCGTAGTTCGCGGCATAGGCCGACGCGTTGGCCGGATCACGCTTGCTGAGGGTGTCCCTGATGACCTGCGCGTACTTGATGGCGTAGGTCGGATCGGTCCACAGATGAGGGTTGGGCTTGCCGTCCTTTTGAGGAAACGAGAAGTCGTAGATGTAGTCGGCTCTCGGGAGGACGATCGTGCCGAGCTCGACGATCTCGGCACCGCTCTTCTTGTTCTGCTCGGCGAGCTTCTCCGTGGGCTCCTCGAGCTTGAGCCCGTTGACGAAGATGACATCTGCGGTGCTCACGAGATCCGCCACGCGCGGCGCCGGCTCGAACGTGTGGCTGTTCGTGCCCTCGGGGACGATGCCCTCGACGTCGGCGCGACCGCCTGCCACCGCTGCGGCGATGCTGGTGATCGGCGCGACCGAGGTGGCGACCTCGAGCCGGCCATTCGCGGTGCCCTCGGCCGTACCGCATCCGGTCATGACTGCAGCAGCGATGCTGATGATCGCGAGTCCGGCGGCCGACCGAGCTGCGCGGGCAGTCATCATATTCGGCAAGGTACTGCCGTCAACATGTTATTGCAAAGACCTTGCAATAACGCGCCAAGTAGTCGCTGGGGATCGGCAGAAGGACCCGTCTGGCGTACCGTGACGATCTGTGACAACCAGGAGAGCAGGCGGCCAGAACCAGGAGTCTGAGACGCGCTCGATGCGTCTGGGGGAGAAGCTTCCCATCCGGATGCTCCATGATCGGGTCCTGGTCCACCTTGACGCCGAATCGGGTGAACGCCGCTCCTCGGCGGGCATCGTGATCCCCGCGACGGCGCAGGTAGGGCGACGGCTGGCCTGGGCGGAAGTGGTGACTGTGGGGCAAAACGTCCGTACTGTCGAACCAGGCGATCGGGTTCTCTTCGATCCTGAAGATCGGGCCGAGGTCGAAGTGCGCGGCGAGACCTACATCCTGCTGCGCGAACGCGATCTCCATGCGGTCGCCTCGGAGCGGATCGAGGACGGTGGCACCGGGCTCTATCTGTAGCTCCGCGCAGATGCCGGCAAGCGGGGGAGCAGTGAGACCGACGCGGGTGAGGCGCCGCGAGCATCAAGCCAGGTGGGTACGTCACGCCGGCGGTCCCTCGGTGACGCCGTGACGATCAAGTCGGTGGCCGGTCGCCGGCTGGTCGGGTTGCTGCGGACAACCGACTGCGGGCACTGGTACCTGGCGGTTGATGCCTCAGGCGCCCTGAGCGGCGTCCTGCGCTTCGATCCATCGTTGGTGAGAAATCCGGCTGTCACGGACCGCCTCGCCGCATGCGTCGCGTCTGTCCAGGCGGTTGGTCTGCCTGGTGTCCTGCCGGTGGCGGATCTCGTCGCCGCAGACGACGCCGTCTGGCTCATCGCCGCCGCAGCACCCGGGCCCACGGTTGCCGACTTCATCGACGATGGTCCCGCCCGGGGACTCGATGCGGGAAGTGCAGCAACGCTGCTCAACGAAACGGCCCAAACGGTTGCCGCGCTTCATGCCGCCGGCATCGTCCACGGTGCCTTGGGTGCGTCAACGGTGCTGATCGGACCGAATGGCAAGGCAGCTCTTACCGAAATCGGGCTTGCCGTCGCACTCGACATACGTCCGGGCGAGGCGATTCAGGACTCCAGGGGGTGGGCTCGGCTCGCGGCACAACTTGCCCGCACGTGGGCAGGTGATGATGTCGACGGTTCGGCGCTGATTGCTCGGGCAGCCGCCACGGCTGAGATCGAGGGGGTGGACGGGGGCAGGTTCCGGCTGGTCGACGGTCGAGCTGTGCTGCCTAGCGGGTTCCTCGACCGGACTGCTCTCCTCTCGGCCAAGCAGGCCTGGTCGGCCCACATGGCCAACTTCGTCGCAGCCGCAACCCAGGAGGCCGACCACGAGACCACCGCGGCCGGCCAGATCGCGGTCGGTGACGGTGCGGTTCTCACCCATCCGCCCGGCTCGGCCCGGTCGCTGCTCGCGGCGCCCGCTCCATCCGGCCTGGTGATCACGCCGAGTGTCGCCCTCGCCGCGCAACCGCCGCTTGCCGCCCAGACGCGTCAGGGGATCGCTCCGCCGCCAGCAGGCAACCCGGGCGATGGCGAAGCGCCCGCGGGCTATGGCACTAGCGCGAGTTATGGGCCGCCCACAAGTTATGGGGCATCCGCGGATTATCGGGTACGGCCGACTACCGCCGGCCCGGGCGACGCACAACGGCAACGGGCGTCTGCCGCGCCAAGAAAGAAACGTGGCATCCCTCGCATCGCCCTAGCGCTTGGCGGGTTAGCGCTCCTGCTGGCCGGTGCGGGCGTCGTCTATTGGATTCTCCAGCCGCCAGGAGAGCTCATCCTGAGTAACGTCGAGGTCCAGCCACCGGCCAAACCGGCATGCAACTCGACCGTCGACGTCATCGGCGTCCTCACCACCAATGGCGGCGCCGGAACCGTGCGCTATCGCTGGGTACGCAACGACGGACATGCCTCCGACGTCTTGACCGTGAAGGTCCCGGCGAGACGAGAACATACCGAGGTCACCTTGCGCTGGACCTTCGAGGGAAAAGGCACCTTCGATGCAGAGGCGACCCTCGAGGCGCTGGAACCGACGGCGAAGTCGGACAAGGGATCCTTTACCTACGTATGCAAATGACCTCCGGGCCGCTCCCGCACTGCCACGATCAGGCGGTCGTACGGTTGCACCGCAGGATCGGCCTCGAGCCGGGGGTGCGCGTACGCATGCCTGATCTCGAGTGGGACGGGCGGCGTGGGTGACGCCGGATCTTGGCCCTATGCGGCCGGTGGCGTGGCCTGTGCGCCACCATGGATCGAGTGAGGGACCATGGCACGGTGAGCGAGGTCGACCTCAACGCTGATCTCGGCGAGGGCTTCGGCGTCTGGCGGCTCGGTGACGACGATGCCCTGCTCGATCTGGTAACCAGCGCAAACGTCGCATGCGGGTTCCACGCCGGTGACCCGACGATCATGCGTCGGGTGTGCGCCACGGCAGCTCGGCGGCGCGTCGCCATCGGGGCTCAGGTGAGCTACCAGGACCTGGCAGGCTTCGGCCGCCGGGCGATCGATGTCGAGCCGGAACGGCTGACCGACGAGATTGTCTATCAGATCGCCGCTCTCGACGGCTTCGCCCGTCTCGCGGAATCCGCGGTGACCTATGTCAAGCCCCACGGCGCGCTGTACAACCGGATCATCGATGACGAAGTGCAGGCGGCCGCGGTCGTGGCCGCGGTCCGCGACTTCGACGCGCGGCTGCCGGTGCTCGGACTGCCCGGCTCAACTTTCCTGCGGATTGCTGCCGCCGCCGGCCTTCAGGTCATCCACGAAGGCTTCGCCGATCGCGCCTACCTTCCAGACGGCCGCCTGGTCCCGCGCGGCGTACCCGGAGCCGTGCTTCACGAGCCGGAGACGATCGCGCAGCGCGTGGTACGGATGGTCGCCGGCGGGGAGGTCGAGGCGGTGGACGGCTCGGTCGTGGCGATATCGGTGCGATCGGTCTGCGTTCACGGGGACACACCCGACGCGGTCCGAATCGTCAAGCTGGTCCGCCAGAAGCTGGTAGACAACGGCATTAACGTGCACCGATTCACGTCGCTCGGTAACGGTTCGCCGTCCGAGCGGGATAGTCAGGTGGAGACGACAGGTCGCTGGTGAGCAACAGCGGATCTGGGGAGGGACTCTCGTGCGCGTCCTGCCGTACGGAAGTCGAGCCGTGCTCGCCGAGCTGGACTCTCTGGAGCGGGTGTACGGGCTGGTGGCCGCATTGCGGCGGGAGAAGCCCGCGGGCGTGACCGAGCTCATCCCGGCGGCGCGGACGGTTCTGGTCCGGTTCGACCCGGAGGTGATCAGTGGTCCGGCGCTTGCGACCTGGCTGCGCCGCCGCCGGCCCAGGCCCGTCGCCTGGTCGTCCGATCGGACCGTCGAGCTTCCGATCATCTACGACGGGCCAGACCTTCCCGAGGTCACCACGCTGACCGGCCTCGAGCCGGCCGAGGTAGTGGAGCGACACCTCAAGAGTCGCTATGTGGTCGCCTTCTGCGGTTTCGCTCCGGGTTTCGGCTATCTCGTCGGTGGTGATCCCGCGCTGCGCGTGCCACGCCGCGACACACCGCGCAGCCGGGTTCCTGCCGGCTCCGTGGCCCTGGCCGGCGAGTACACGGGGGTGTACCCGCGGGCGATGCCGGGCGGTTGGCAGCTGATCGGGCGCTGCGAGGCAACCCTGTGGGACGAACAGCGCGACCCGCCAGCCCTGCTGAGCCCCGGCACGCAGGTGGTCTTCGTGCGGGAGACCGCACGATGACCGCCGGCCCCGGTGCAGTCGAGGTGTTGCGGCCAGGGCCGTTCGCCACGATCCAGGACCTCGGCCGAACGGGTTATGCCGCGGTGGGCGTGCCGCTGTCGGGTGCAGCGGACCTGCGCAGCTACACCCTGGCGAACGCCCTCGTCGGCAACCCGCCGAAGGCGGCAACCATCGAGGCGACCTTCGGCGGCGTGGAGTTGCGAGCCCACACAGCGGTCGTGATGGCCGTCACCGGCGCTCCCTGTCTCGTGACGATCGACGGCGCCGCGGCTTCCTTCGGCGCAGCGCTCTCAGTGGACGCCGGCGCGGTGGTTCAGGTCGGATCCCCCCGCCGCGGCCTGCGCACCTACGTGGCGGTACGTGGAGGGATCG
Source organism: Actinomycetota bacterium (assembly GCA_046735375.1). Lineage (GTDB taxonomy): Bacteria > Actinomycetota > Actinomycetes > JAKEEW01 > JAKEEW01 > DASYTV01. Next base: position 22,335 of record JBKPTD010000120.1, read on the forward strand.
ACGTGCCCGCGGTCCTCGGTTCTCGGTCCACCGATGTCCTGGCCGGTATCGGACCACCGGCGCTCGGGCGCGGCTCGATTCTCCCCCTGGGTCACATGACGGACGGTGCCGTTGATCCGCCCATCGTCCATCCCGTGCCTGCCGATCTCACGCTCCAAGTACAGCCAGGACCGCGGGTGGATTGGTTCGCGGACAACGCGATCGATCTGCTGTGCGCCGGCCCGTACACCGTTCTGATGGAGAGCAACCGCGTTGCCTTGCGTCTGCACGGACCGGCGTTGCCGCGCCGTCGGGACGACGAGCTGGCTCCGGAGGGCCTGGTGCGAGGTGCGATTCAGGTACCTCCGGACGGCAGCCCTCTCCTCTTCCTCGCCGATCATCCAGTGACTGGCGGCTACCCAGTGCTCGCCGTTGTGGACGAGGAGGATCAATGGCTCGCCGCTCAGGCGAGACCAGGACGGCCCATCTCGTTCCGCGTGCGGGCCTGACGCCATCCGTCGTGCTGGCCCGCGCGAGGTGGCTCCGCGGCACTATCGGCGCGGCGCCGTCCAAGCCTGCGGGTCCTCGGTGAGGGCGTGGACCTTCGCCGGCAGCCTTCCGGCGGCGATGTGAGCGAGGGTCACGGTATCGAGAATCGACCGCTCGCTCGCCCTCAAGGCAATCCAGACCTCCTGCAGCGGTTTCGCCGCACCCCGGTAGCCGACATGTTCGGGGCGCTCGCCGCGGACGCCCAGCAGCGGGCCCTCGATAACCCGGATGATGTCAGCCAGGGAGACGTCGGCGGCGGGCTTGGCCAGCCAATAGCCACCGTCCGGGCCGCGTTGGCTTCGCACAAGTCCGGCCCTGCGCAGTTGCCCGAGGATGGTCTCGAGGAATTTGACCGGCATTCCTTGCGCTTCGGCGAGTTCGTCGGCGGTCATGGGGCCGGCCTGCGCGGCGGCGAGCTCAGCCGCTGCACGAAGGGCGTAGTCGACCCGGGCTGACAAGCGCACGTGCGGATTATCTCCCGTAACTGCGGGTGGCAAGCAGGCACGCGGAATCTTGACCAGCGCGGCGAGGCGTCGGCCGGGCCCGGCAGACGTCGCGCGGTACTTACGGGCGCGACCACTAGTTCCCCATTTGTCGCAGTGGCGACAAGATGGGCGCCAGGCGAGCGAGCGAGGGACGAGATGAAGTCAGTGGGGTCTTCTGCGCCGGCAGGCACGAGAGCGATCTATCAGTCCGTCAACCCGGCAAATCTCTCTGAGGTGGTGGCCGAGGTGGCACTGAGCGACCGTGCAGGCGTCGTCGACGCGTGCGCCGCCGCGGCGAGCGCGCAACGGTCCTGGTCCGACGTGCCCGCTCCCGTTCGGGGGCAGGCGATTTCCAACATCGGGCGGCTTGTCGCGGCGAACGCGGAAGCGATGGCGCGGCTCGTCACCCAAGAGATCGGAAAGCCTCTCACTGAAGCGCGCGGCGAAGTGCAGGAGATCGTCGACACGTGCGATTTCTTCCTCGGGGAGGGCAGGCGGCTCTATGGCCAGACCGTTCCGTCGGAGATGCCAAGCAAGCAGCTGTTCACCTTCCGCAACCCGGTCGGCACCGCGATGGTCATCACGGCTGGCAACTTCCCGGTCGCCGTGCCCGCCTGGTACCTGATCCCAGCCCTACTCTGCGGCAACGCCGTGGTGTGGAAGCCCGCGGAATATGCCGCTGCCAGCGCCTCGGCGTTGTTCGAACTGTTCACGCACAGCGGCCTGCCGCCAGGCGTGCTCAGCCTCGTGCTCGCGGATGGCGAAGATACTTATGCCGGGCTCGACGAGGCGCTGGGCCGAGGCCTGGTCGACAAGGTCGGCTTCACCGGCTCGACGGCGGTCGGCGCTCGGATCGGGGAGCTTTGCGGTCGCCATCTGCAGTCGCCTTGTCTGGAGCTCGGTGGCAAGAACCCCATGGTCGTCACCGAGGACGCCGATCTGGACCTCGCCGTCGAGGGCGCGCTGTTCTCAGGATTCGGCACGGCCGGTCAGCGATGCACCTCGCTCGGCACTCTGATCGTGCACGAGGAGGTCCACGACGACTTCCTCGTTCGGTTCGACGCCGCGGTCCGGTCTGCGCCGATCGGGGACCCGGCGGCGGACGTGCTCTTTGGACCGCTGCTCGCAGAGAAGTTCGCGGTGACGTACGAGAAGTACCTCGGCTGGATCACGGATCGCCACCGCGTGCATGGCTCCACCGGGATCGGGCGCATCACCGCTGCCAACCGCCGAGAAGGCTTCGTCGGGGATAACCCGGAGCGCGGACTCTACTATCACCCGGTCATCGTCGAAGGCGTCCTGCCAGACGACGAGCTGTTCCGCACCGAGACCTTCGGCCCGATTGTCGGAGTGATGCAATACAGCAGCCTCGCCGAGGGCATCGACCTTGCCGTGGCGCCTGGTTACGGTCTGTCCGCCGCGATCTACACGTCGGATCCCGAAAAGGTCTTCGCGTTCCGGCGTGGTGTGAACGCCGGAATGGTGAGCGTCAACAACTCCACGTCCGGGGCCGAAGCACACCTGCCATTCGGCGGGAACGGCCGTTCGGGCAACGGGAGCCGATTGTCGGGGCAGTGGGTGCTCGACCAGTTCACCCGCTGGCAGGCGATGAACTGGGACTACTCAGGCCGATTGCAGAAGGCTCAGATGGATGTCGAGTCGACGACCCCCGACCTGGCTTTCCGTCTCAGCTGATGGTCGAGGACCAGGCCGCACGGCTCGATCGGCATTTCATCGACGCGGTGCGGGCCCTGAAGGAACAGGAGCCAGATAGCAGCGAGCAACCGCAGGTCACTGGCGACGGTGAGCTGACGGGCAGCCATTGTCTTGAGCTGTTCGAGGCCCAGGCTACGAGCCGGCATCTGGACTTTGCCGCGCGTTGGCTGCAAACACAGGGCGCAGGCTTCTACACGATCGGGTCGGCCGGCCATGAGAGCAACGCGGCCGTCGCCGCCGCCTTGCGTCCCACCGACCCCGCGCTCCTGCATTACCGGTCTGGCGCTTTTTACGTGGCCCGGGCCGCGCAAGCCGCTGGTGTGACCGATCCGGTCCGCGATGTCCTGCTCGGTGTCGCCGCGGCGGCCGCCGAGCCGATCAGCGGCGGGCGTCACAAGGTCTTCGGCCACGCCCGGCTGAATGTCATACCCCAGACCTCGACAATCGCGTCCCACCTGCCGCGAGCGGTCGGGATCGCTTTCGCGATCGAGCGCTCGCGAAAGCTCGCGATGCAAACCAGCTGGCCCGACGATGCGATCGTCGTCTGCAGCTTCGGTGACGCGACAGTGAACCACGCAACTGCACTCGCCGGTCTCAACGCGGCGTCACACTCGTCGAGTCAAGGGGTGCCCGTCCCGCTGCTGTTCGTGTGCGAGGACAACGGGCTCGGCATCAGCGTCCGTACCCCTGCCGGGTGGATCGCCGCCGCTTGGTCCGATCGACCCGGCCTGCGGTATTTCGCTGCCGACGGCGCCGACCCCGCACAGACCTTCGAAGCCTCGACGCACGCGGTGCAATTCGTCCGGCAGCGTCGCAAGCCAGCGTTCCTCCATCTGCGGACTGTCCGCTTCCTTGGTCATGCCGGCACCGACGTGGAGGCCGCTTACCGAACCCCGCAGGAGATGAGCGCCGACCTTGACGCGGACCCCCTCGTCGGCACCGCGCGCCTGCTCGTGAAGGGGGGCATCTGCACGCCAGATGAGGTGATCGAGCGGTACGAGGCTGCGCGGGATCGGGTGCTCACCGCCGCCGAGGGGGTGCTCCGCGAACCGCGGCTCGGTACGAGGCACCACGTGATGGAACCGTTCACGGCGCCGGACGAAGCCGCCGTGGCGACCGGAGCCGGCCTGGCCGGCTCGCACGGCGAGCGCCGGGCAGGGTTCGCGGGCGGCTCACACGCCGAGCCGAGGCTCCCTGAAGAGGAGGGGCCGCTGACCCTGGCAATGGCGATCAACCGGTCGCTCGCCGACGCGCTCGCGGCGCGGCCGGGTCTGCTCGTCTTCGGCCAGGACGTCGGCCGGAAGGGCGGCGTCTATGGGGTCACCCGCAGCTTGCAGCAGCGGTTTGGGCCAGCCCGCGTCTTCGACACGCTGCTGGACGAGACCTCGATCCTTGGCCTCGCACTCGGCTGCGGGATCTCCGGACTGCTGCCTATCCCTGAGATCCAATATCTCGCCTATTTGCACAACGCCGAGGATCAGCTGCGCGGTGAGGCAGCAACGCTGCGGTTCTTCTCTCAGGGGCAATACACCAACCCGATGGTCGTCCGCGTTCCCGGATATGCCTACCAGCGAGGCTTCGGCGGGCATTTCCATAACGACAACGCACTTGCCGTCCTGCGCGACATCCCTGGCCTGATCGTCGCGTCGCCGGCCCGTCCCGATGACGCGGCCGCGATGCTGCGTACGTGCATCGCGATGGCCGAGACGGCCGGCATGCCGTGCGTCTATCTCGAACCGATCGCGCTCTACCACACGCGAGATCTCTACGAGGACGGCGACGGCGGCTGGCTAGCCCCCTACCTTGCCCCGCCGCAGTGGGTCGGCGCACATATCGCGGTCGGCCGGGCCAGAACATATGGCGTCGGCGGGGATCTCACCATGGTCACCTTCGGCAACGGCCTGCGGATGAGTCTCCGCGTCGCTCGGTCACTCGCCATCGCCCACGGCATCGGTTGCCGAGTCGTGGATCTGCGCTGGCTGGCGCCGCTGCCCGCCGAGGACGTGCTGCGGGAGGCGATGGCAACCGGCCGCGTCCTGATCGCGGACGAGACAAGGCGCAGCGGCGGAGTGTCCGAAGGGGTGATGGCTGCCCTGGCTGACGCCAACTTCGGCGGACATGTCGCACGGGTGACCAGCGAGGACAGCCTCATCCCACTCGGGCCGGCGGCCTCTGCTGTGCTGTTGTCTGAGGCGGCGATCGAGGTCGCAGGAGCCAGGTTGCTCGGCCTCTGATTCGACATGCAGGGGCTGTCGGAGCCACCTGTCAGGATGACGTCATGCTCTTCATACGGGTCGTGGAGACGTCGGCGGCGGTCGCGTCGACCGCCTCCCGGCTGGGCAAGGTTGGGCAGCTGGCCGACTGCCTGAAGCATGCGGCCGACGATGACGATGCTGGGACGGTCGCGACCGTCGTCACCTTTCTGTCCGGCGACTTGACGCAGCGCCAGATCGGCGTCGGCTGGGCCAGCTTGCGCGACATGCCGTCGGCGGCGAGCGAGCCCACGCTCACGGTCCGAGGGGTCGACGAGACGTTCAGCCGAGTAGGCGGGCTGTCCGGCGCCGGGTCGCAGGCGGAGCGGCGGGCAGCCCTCGCCGAGCTGTTCGGCAAGGCGACCGAGAGCGAGCAGCGGTTCTTGTACGGACTTCTGTCCGGAGAGCTCAGACAGGGCGCGCTGGATGGGGTGATGACGGACGCGATCGCGAAGGCGGCCGCGATCCCCATCGCCGAGGTGCGCAGGGCCGTGATGCTCCATGGCTCGCTGGGTCCGGTGGCCCAAGCCGCGCTCCAGGGTGGCTCGGCGGCCCTCGCCGAGGTCGGCTTGCACGTCGGTCGCCCGGTCAAGCCGATGCTGGCGGAGACGGCGGAGAGTCTGGACGCCGCTCTTGCCCGGCTGAGCCGTCCGCCTGGCAAAGCCTCCAAAGGGGCCGGACCGACGAGCGCCGACTCTGCTGCAGATGGGCTCCGTGAGGTGGCGCTCGAGTGGAAGATCGACGGGATTCGGGTCCAGGTCCATCGCGTCGGTTCCGACGTGCGGGTTTTCACCCGGACCCTGGACGACATCACCGCGCGGGTGCCGGAGATCGTCGAGGCCGTGCTTGAGCTGCCTGTGAGGAAGCTCGTTCTGGATGGCGAGGCCGTCGCGCTTCAGCCTGATGGCAGGCCGCACCCGTTCCAGGACACGGCGAGCCGCACGGGCAGCCGCCGGGACATTGAGCGGATGCGCGCCGAACTGCCGCTCAGCACCTTCTTCTTCGATGTCTTGCACGTCGACGGCGAGGATCTGCTCGACCGTCCCGCTGACGAGCGGCACGCCGTGCTCACCGCACTCGTCCCGGAGCCGCCGGAAGCCCTGGCCCCCCCGGCGGATCCTGGCCGCACAGATTCCGCCCGGCAGGTCTCGGCCAAGACGCGGCGTCCGGCGGCAGGGATCGGACGGATTCCCAGGCTGGTCACCGCTGATTCAGCCGGGGCGGCCGAGTTCTTCGCCGACGCGGTCGCCCGGGGGCACGAGGGCGTGGTGGTCAAGTCGCTCGACACGCCCTACACCGCGGGCCGGCGCGGCGCCGGTTGGATCAAGGTGAAGCCGCGGCACACCCTCGATCTCGTCATCCTCGCCGCCGAGTGGGGGCACGGTCGCCGCCAGGGCTGGCTGTCTAACCTGCACCTCGGCGCTCGCGATCCCCGGACTGGCGAGTTCATCATGCTGGGCAAGACCTTCAAGGGTCTGACCGACAAGCTGTTGACCTGGCAGACCGAGCAGTTCCTCGCCCGAGCCGTCGAGCAAGACAACTGGATGGTGCGGGTCAAACCTGACCTGGTTGTCGAGATCGCCTTCGATGGAGTCCAGCGCAGCTCCCGCTACCCGGGCGGGGTCACACTGCGATTCGCCCGAGTGCTCCGCTATCGCCCGGACAAGCCGCCGGAGGAGGCGGACACGATCGACACGGTTCGGCTGCTGGGCGGCCTCGCCTCCTAGGCGAGACAACGGTCGACCCTTGCTATGTCATGAGCCAAACGGACTTTCGGTAGTGTTTCAACCGTGGACCGCGCGACCCGTAGACCGATAGCGACACGCGAGGCCGCCGCGCAGCCACAGAGCATCAGGGTCCGGCCAGGCCTCGGCTACTGCATGATCATTGGGGCCGCGGCTCTGTTCGCCGTGAACGGCAGCGTGAGCAAGTTCGCCCTGACGGGCGGTCTCGAGCCCGCGCGGCTGACGGAGTTGCGGGTGACGGGGGCCTTCGTGGTCCTGGTTGTGATCACGGCGATACGTAACGCCGCCTCGCTCCGCGTGAGCCTGCGCGAGCTGCCGTTGCTCGCGGTCTACGGCCTGGTGGGAGTCGCCCTGATCCAGTACCTCTACTTCATTGCCATCCTGCGGCTTCCGGTGGGGATTGCCCTGCTGCTCGAGTTCACCGGGCCTGTCCTGGTGGCTCTCTATGCCCGGGTCATACAGCGGGAGCAGGTCCGCCGCCGGGTGTGGCTCGCGATCGGCCTCTGCCTCGCCGGGCTCGCGCTCGTCGTGCAGATTTGGCGGGGCGGCGGCGGGCTGGATCCTATCGGGCTGCTGGCCGGGGCCGGATCTGCCCTCGCCCTTGCTGCCTATTTCCTCATTGGTCAGCACGCCGTGCGCAGTCGCGACCCGCTCTCCCTGATGTGCTGGACGTTCTTCTTCGCGGTGATCTTCTGGGCGATCGCAGCACCGTGGTGGAGCTTTGACTGGTCACAGCTGACCATGCAGGTCGAGGTCTCTGGTGAGCTGCTGTCAGCAGGTTCCGTGCCCGTCGGCGTGCTCGTCGCGAGCGTCATCCTGCTCGGTACGGTCGCGCCTTACTTGCTGTCCATCACCTCTCTCCGGCATGTGTCCGCCACTCGGGCCGGGATCGTCGGGACCGCGGAGCCGGTCATCGCCGCCGGTGTCAGCTGGATCTGGCTCGGCGAAGCGCTGAATGGCGTCCAGGTCGTAGGAGGCCTCGTCGTCCTCGCTGGAATCGGGCTGGCTCAAAGTGCACGGGACTCGGATGGTGTCGTACCCGAGCCGGTATGAGCACCAGGAACGGAACAGCTACGAGTCATAGCCGAGTCCGGCTCGGTCCAGCACGCGCAGCCAGAGGTTGCGCCGGCCGCCGGTGCTGTCGGCCCGCGCGAGCGACCATCGGGTGAGCTGTACGGCCGCATAGCGCAGCGGCTCCGGTGGGAATGGCAGCGGTTTCGTCCGTACCAGCCTCAGCGAGGTGACCTCGGGGTCGTTCCCATACAGCAGGCCGAGCATGGCTCGCGCGCCGAAGCGGCTTGCTCCGACGCCGAGTCCCGTATACCCGAGCGCGTACGCGACGCGTCCCGAGTACGCGGTGCCGAAGAAAGCGCAGAAGCGCGTACAGGTATCGATGACGCCCGCCCAGGCATGGGTGAAGCGCACGCCTTCGAGCTGGGGGAAGGTGGTGAAGAAATGACGGGCGAGGCGGTCGTATGTGTCCGGCCGCCGCTCGAGCTCAGGTCTGATCGCGTTACCGAAGTGATAGATGGCGTCGTACCCGCCCCACAGGATCCGGTTGTCCGCGGTGAGGCGGTAGTAGTGGAACTGGTTGCCCGAGTCGCTGACGCCTTGGCGCCGCCGCCATCCCACCGACGCGAGGTGCGCCGCGCTCAGTGGTTCTGTCATGAGGACGTAGTCATAGACCGGGACGGTCTGCCAGCGCAGGCGGCGCAGGAGTGGCCGGAACGCGTTGGTGCCAAGCGCCACTCGCTCTGCCGCGACCGACCCGTGTGAGGTGCGGATCGCGACTCGCGTCCGTCCGGCTGTGACCGCGGTAACGGGGGAGTGTTCGTGGATGCGGACTCCCTGCGACAGGCAGGCGTCGCGCAGGCCTGCGGCCAGCTTGGCCGGGTCGACGATCGCTTGGTCGTCCTCGGTCCAGAGACCGGCGAGGTACGTCGGCGAGTTGACCTCGGCGCGTACCGCGGACATGTCGAGCAGGTGCGTCTTGGCTCCGTGCTCCCTCGCCATCGGGGCAAGCTCGGCGAGCTCCTCTGCCTGCCACGGCTCGGTTGCCACCGCCAGGTCGCCGCTTCGCTCCCAGTCGCAGTCGATGCCGTAGCGGGTCAGGGTCACCGCGATCGCATCGAGGTTGCTTCGACCCAGGCGCTCGAGGACGTGCAGCTCGTCGGCGAACCGATCGAGCCCATTCATCAGGCCGTGGGTGAGGCTGGCCGAGCAAAAGCCGCCGTTGCGGCCCGATGCGGCGTGGCCGACACGGCTGGCCTCCAGGAGGATCACGTCCAGGTGAGGGTGGCACTCCTTAGCGAGCAGTGCCGTCCAAAGTCCTGTGTAGCCGCCACCAACGACAACGAGATCCGCATCAGTCGATCCGGACAGAAGTGGCTGAGGGTCGGCTGCCGCGGCCGACTGATCGAGCCAGAACGTGGTGAGCGCCGTCTCAGCCAGCGCCGGGTGGCGTCCGGCTCTCATGGCAGCTCACTCTGCCATTGCCATGGACACGGCGTAGTCCCGCCGGCACCACCCGGCGGCTGAAGCTGGCCATCAGCCCGCTGCACGGCCGGTGCCACCTCCGCGTTGTTCGGACAGAGCGTTTCGTCGTGTGATGACTTCCTCTCATCTGCTCACGGACAGCTCCGTGACAGGTTGGCGGTGACGTGCGGGAGAGATTCCCCTGGACCAGCGAGACCGCGTGGGCCAATCCCCGCGTGGGGGTTCCCGGCTACCGGAACATCGCTCCGCCCGCGTGGGATCCGGCGCAGCCGGTGGATCCCGCCGCAGCCGAGGAGTTCTTGCAGACCTTCTACGGTGAGGTGGGACCGCGCGAGCGTCTCCTGCCACGGCTGCGGGAGGTTAACGGCGAGCTTGCGCGGACTGGCACGTACACGCACACACCTGAGGAGCTGGAGTTCGGGGCGAGGGTCGCCTGGCGGAACTCAAGCCGGTGCATCGGCCGGCTCTACTGGCGAACGCTGCGAGTCCGCGATCGACGCGGTGTTCGCAGGGCCGACGAGATCTTCGCCGAGTTGGTTGCTCACCTCATTGAGGCCACCAACGACGGCAAGATCCGGCCGACGATCACCGTCTTCGCGGCCGCTACGCCTGGCCGGCCGTTCGCGAAAGTGTGGAACGAGCAACTCATCAGGTATGCGGGCTATCGGCAACTGGACGGTTCGTGCAGGGGAGACCGGCAGTACGCACAGTTCACCGCTGCGGTCCATCGGATGGGCTGGCGCGGCGACGGCGGTCGATTCGACATTCTGCCGCTGGTTATCGAGACCCCCGACGAGCGACCGCGGCTCTATGAGCTGCCGGAAGAGGCCGTACTCGAGGTCCCTGTGCATCATCCGGATCTCCCGTGGTTGGCTGAGCTCGGGCTGCGTTGGCATGCCGTGCCGACGATCTCCAACATGCGCCTGGAGATCGGCGGAGTGCACTACCCGTTCTCGCCCTTCAATGGGTGGTACATGGGCACCGAGATCGGCGCTCGCAACCTGGCCGACGCTGACCGCTATGACATGCTGCCGGCCATCGCTCGACGGCTGCACCTGGATACGTCATCGGAGCGCACCCTGTGGCGGGACCGTGCACTTGTCGAGCTGAACCGCGCTGTCCTGCACTCCTATGTCAGCGCCGGGGTGCGGATCACCGACCACCACACCGAGTCACTGCGCTTCCTCAAGCACATCGAGGCAGAAGAGCGGCAGGGGAGAGTGGTGCCCGCCGACTGGACCTGGATCGTGCCGCCGATGTCCAGCGGGATCACCCCGGTGTTCCGCCGCTACTACGCCGAGGTCGATCTCACGCCGAACTTCTACAACGACCCCACGGCACGGCGCATCGCCCGCCAAGGTGGGAAGCAGAGCAGCGCGTAGTCCCCCGACACGTCGATGCAATCTGCTGGTAACCACCCTCCGCCATGATCGGGGCATCGCGGACGGCCGAGGGGGCGGTACCGATGTTGATCAGACTGCGGGTTGCCGTACCCGACCAGCCAGGCTGGCTGGCAAAGGTCACGAGGGTAATCGGTCACGCCGGAGTCGATATCGCGGAGGTTGAGATGCTCGACCGCGATGGCGGCCGAGCGCTCGACGAGTTCACGGTCTTCTGCCCGCAGCAGCGAAACCTCGACCAAGCGGTCGACGGGCTCGCGCTGCTGCCCGGCGTCCTGGTGGAGGGAGTTTGGCCCACTCACGCCATCCCGGGGGTCGATCAGGAGCTCGACGTTCTTGCCCGTGTGGCCGTCGATCCGCAGCACGCGGTCGTCACCCTGGCCGATGCCGTCCCCGCCGTCGTCAGCGCTGACTGGGCCGCCGTCGTCGACGATCGCCAGGGCAGGGTCGTCTACTCGACCGCCGCAGCCCCAGACGAGATCACTCCGCCACCGGTACGGCCGCTGCGGGCGATGGCATACGCCGCAGCGGATGGGCTACAGATCGCTGTCATGCCACTGGGGTCACCTGATCAGCTGCTCATAGTCATCAGAGAGAAGGGCCCGCTGTTCCACCGAGTCGAGCTGGCCAGGCTCGCCAGGCTCGTCGAGGTGACAAGAATCATCGCGATGGCGACCGCTTTGCGAGATCCGCTGCCCTCGTCGGTCCTCGGCTAGATTCGACAGTCATGCCTGTGCACGGGCGCGCCATTGCAGGGCGTCACCGCTGTGTCTCGTCGCGCCACCGGCGTCGGACACGTCCTCAGTCGAGTGCGGCGACAGGGGCATTGAGGTCGATCAAGGCGATCCCGCTTGAGTCGTCGTGGCGGCGGACGAGCTTCGTCGGGGTCTGAATGAGGACGACCTCGAGAGTGGGCCGAACCAGGGCCCGCTTGAGGTGGCCGCCGCAAGTCGAACCGTCGCGGCGCGCGAGGACCGCATGCGCGTGAATGAGTGGGCGACCCGTCACGCTGCGAGCGAGGTTGCCGGCGAGTGTCAGGACTTCGACCTGCTCATCGACAGGGATGTCAATGTAGCCCCGCCGCTCCGCGTCGTAGTAGGCAACCAGCGCCGACTCGAGCGCCCCGATCGCGGTGAAGGATGCCGCCTGCACGCCCTGCTCGTCCGCGAAGCGGGCAATCGTGCTCATCGCCTCCTCGCCCCGCTCGAGCACGAGGATGTGCGTACGGGCGGTGCCCTTGTGGTGCTCCGCGCTACCGAGAACTGTGCTCCTTACCATGCTGGCCGCACCTTCCCTCGCCGCGGCTTTTCCGCATTCATGGCCGCTGTCCCGACGGCGCCCACCCCACGGCGATCCCATATGCCAGCTCTCGTCGCATGGGGCGCGCGTACCCGACTGGAGAGCGGTCATGCATCGACCGCCGACACCGTCAGGTCTGGTGGCGGACCGCGGTTGGTGCGACAGAAGCTCGTACAGATCTCGGGCGCTTTAAAGCTGCTTCCGGCTTTTGTCGCTCTTATCCCTGGCCTTGTGTACGAGTTTCTGCGCTTCTCGGGCCGGTAGCGGGGTCATGAGCGAGCGCGGAGGGACTTGGGTGGCTGGAATGGGTGACCGGCAAGGGCTCAGTCGATCTCGGCTGTGCCGTCGACGAGCACCGCGCGCTCGTCCGGTTTCGCGCCGAGAACAGTGTCGACGTATGACTTCGTCGCGGCGGCGAGACCGACGTCCCTGCCGTCCGCTTCGGACAAGTACCACCGGTGGTCGAGCACCTCATGGAAGAGCTGGGCCGGCTCGAGCTTGCGACGCAGCTCGGCGGGGACGGCCGCCACCGTGGGCTGGAACGACTCGAGCAGCCAGCGGTGCGCGGCGATCTCCTCGTCGCGCTCACCAGCGGTATCGGTGAGGTGCGCGCGGAATGCCTCGAGGTCGTTGAGCAACCGGCGTGCTTGGTTCTCCTCCACATCGAGCCCGGTGAGCCTGAGCAGCTTGCGCTGGTGGTAGCCCGCGTCGACAACCTTCGGCTGAACCACCACGCGCCGCTCGCCGGCGTCGCGCTGGATCTGTAGCTCGGCCACGTCGAAGCCGAGCTTGTTCAGGCGCCTGATTCGCGAGTCGAGCCGATGCCACTCCGCAACGTCGAGGATCTCCGGTCCGGTCAGCTCAGCCCAGAGGCCGTTGTAGCGCTGGCAGATCTCGTCGGCGGTGTCGATCGGATCGATGGAGGGGTGCAGCAGACCGCCCGCCTCGAGGTCGAGCAGATCACCCAGGATGTTCGTCCTACCGAGCTCGATGTCCTGAGCGCGCTGTCCGTCACTCGCCGCCGGATGCAGCTCTCCTGTCTCCGCGTCCACCAGGTAGGCGGCGAATGCGCCGGCGTCGCGCCTGAACAAGGTGTTGGACAGCGAGCAGTCTCCCCAGTAGAACCCGGCCAGATGGAGACGGACGAGGAGCACGACCAGTGCATCGAGCAGTCTCGTGGTCGTGTCGCTGCGGAGTGTGGTGGAGAAGAGAGCGCGATAGGGGAGAGAAAACTGCAGGTGCTTGGTGATCAGGGCAGAGTCGAGCTCCTCACCCTCATCGGTCACCCGGCCGGTGACGACGGCGACGGCCTCGACGGCCGGAACATCAAGTCGCGCAAGGTCCCGCAGGAGCCGATACTCCCGCCGGGCGTAGCGTTCTGTCAGTTCCTTGATCGCGTAAACATCGTCACCCAGGCGCACGAACCGCACGATGTGCCTGGAGAGGCCGCGGGGCAGCGAAACGATCGCACTCGCGGGCCAGTTTTCGAGCGGAACGGCCCACGGCAGATCGAGCAGCGCCGGATCGGGTGTCACACCGGTGAGTTGAAGCACCATCACCCTCCAGTGTGACGGGTCTCTGTCCATCGTGCCGAGCGGCTTGCGTCCTGCTAAATGACGACGCTGATGAGGATCAGCGCACCGACGGCCGCGGTCACCGCGAGAACCATCGGCATCCGTGAGGGAGGAAGCTCCTGCCGCTGCCGGATGGCCAGCTCGTTGCTGGTCATATGCACGAGGCCCCACAGCGAGCACGCCGCGCCCATGAGGACCAAGGCGACCGCAATCGCGGTACGCCAGCCAGCCGAGACCTCGGTGAGGAACTGCGCGACTGCCAGACCCCCGGCGGAGAAGGCGAGCGCGGTTCGGATCCAGGCGAGGAAGGTTCGCTCATTGGCAAGGCTGAACCGATAGTCGGGCTGGTTTCCGACGCCTTGGATAGTCCGCGGATCTCGGATCGCACGCCAGAGGAGATCGCCGTTGTCGCCACTGCCGGCTATCCGGCCCAGCGCACGGCGCAACGTCGACAGCGGGCTCACCCGCGCAACGGTAGTGCGCACCTGCTCAGAGAGTGGCCGCGGCCACGCCGGGGGACACGTCGCGTCAGCCGGACTGTGCGCCGACGAGGGCGACGACGACGCCGAGGAGGACCACCACGGCGAGAACAGCCGGCCACAGGGTGGCCCAGCGCTTCTTCCTGGCGTCGCTCAGCCCTGACTTCAACTCTGCGATGCCCTTCCATGTCCTTGCGGTGTCGACATACCTGAAGAGCAGCCAACCCCCCAGCAGCAGCGCCGAGATCGTCAGCGTGAAAAAGGCAGACGAGATGCCACCATCCGGCGTCAGCGCCGACTGATCGTGGGATGCGAAGGCCAGGGCGCCAAGCACGATGAATCCCCCGATAGGCAAGAGCAGCCCCAGCGCACCCGACCACCGCCTTTTCTGCGCGGCAGCCAGTCGGCCCTTGGCAGTTCGTGCCGAGTCCCAAGCGAGCTTGTTCTTTATGTATGCAGCCCCGACCCAGATGCCCGCCGCAACGCTGACGAGGACTGCGGCCGCCATCGTCCCCCCAGAGGCTCGTCTGGCGCTGGTCACCCGAGGATAGTGAGTTGCGCGCCAGGACAGGCCGATCGTTCCCGGCGCGCCGTCACATCGGCTTCGGCATTTGGGAGGGCGGGACAGGTGCAGGACGTCGACATCGCTCGCTGGCGGTTGCGTAGTCAGCACGTGGTCCGGCCTTACGCCGGGTCGGCGGGCGACGTGGTCGGGTCACTGCTGGCAGTCCAGGCGGAGAACCCTCGCCAGGCGGCGTGGGCGGTGGCCTCGCGAACACCGAACCCGGACCAGGCCGATCTGGCCGGTCTCCTCGACGCTGGCGCCGTGGTGCGCACCCACGTGCTGCGGCCGACATGGCACTTTGTGCGGGCTGAGGACATCGGCTGGCTGCTCGAACTGACGAGTCCCCGGATACGGCGGGTCACCGGCCAGCAACTACGCGACGCCCACGGCCTTGATGAGCACTCGATCGAGCGCGGGGTCACCGCGGTCATGCAGGCATTGGCTGATCGAGGGCACCTCACCCGCGCGCAGCTTGCCGACGAGCTACGTGAGCACGCGACCCCGGGCAGCGGGCAGATGGTGATGATCCTGCTGGCCCATGCCGAGCTGGACGGGCTGATCTGCAGCGGACGAGTCGTCGATGGCGAGCACACCTACGCGCTCATGGGTGAGCGGGTGCCGGCGGTGCGCCGACTCGAACGGGCTGAGGCCCTCGCCGAGCTCGCCCTGCGTTACTTCACCGGACACGGCCCAGCGACCGAACGAGACCTCGCTTACTGGGCGACGCTCACCCTCACCGACGTGCGTGCCGGCCTCCAGGAGGTGCGTGATCGGCTCGACTCGTTCGCGTATGATGGGCGCACCTTCTGGCACGCTCCAGGGGCCGGCCCGGACGGACCGCAGGAACCCGCGGGCCACCTTCTCCAGATCCTCGATGAGATGTACCGCGGCTATCAGGACTCCCGGTGGGTGCTCGATGCGGCCGGCAACGTGCCACGCACCCGCGAAGCCACAGTCGGGATGGCCCTGGTGGACGCCCAGCTCCTCGCCTCCATGCGGCGCACTATCGCCAGCGACCAGGTGCGGTTCGACCTGCGGCCTTATCGGGCCCTCACACCCTCAGAGATCGACGCCCTCGACCACGCCGCCAGACGGTACGGCCACTACCTGCGGCTCCCGGCCCAACTCGCCGTCACCTGACCCTCACCCTCGAGTGCGCCGGAGGGACCGCGGCGAGGAAATCGGCGCCGACACCCTGGCGGCGGGAGGGCGGCCGTTGTTTGATGACGGGGTCGGACGCTTTCGGGCGAGAGAACGGCTGCCGAGGAGGTCGCAGGATGCCCAAGGTACTGATGCTAGCTGGTGACGCCGCCGAGTCGCTCGAGGTCATGTATCCCTACCAGCGGCTTCGCGAAGAGGGCTACGACGTCGACATCGCCGGGCCGTCCCGCAAGCAGCTCCAGTTTGTGGTGCACGATTTCGTACCGGGCTACGACACCTACACCGAGAAGCCCGGCTACAGCTGGCCCGCCGATCTGGCGTTCTCCGAGGTCGACCCGGCTGACTACGTCGCGCTGGTGATCCCTGGCGGGCGGGCACCGGAGTACATCCGCAACGACCCGGACGTCCAGCGGATCATCAAGGCGTTTTTCGGCGAGGACAAGCCGGTTGCTCAGCTCTGCCACGCGCCGCTGGCGCTCGCTGCGAGCGGCGTCCTGGCCGGCCGGCGCACAGCGGCCTACCCGGCGCTTGCCCCCGATGTCGCTGCGGCCGGCGCCGAGTTCGTGGACAATGAAGCCGTCGTTGACGGCGTCATGGTTTCGGCACGGGCGTGGCCGGATCACCCGGCGTGGATGCGCGAGTTCATCCGGGTGCTGCGCGGCAAAGCGCCGGTCAATGGTCCGGTGTAGCAACGGCCGCCGCCGCGGCCCCGAACTGCTCCCTCAGGTGATTCTCCGCTGCCAGGTCGGCTCCGAGCGCGTCCAGGCCGAGTAAGGCTGCGCCCACGATCGGTGGCACGTCCACCATCCGCGGTACCGCCTTGGGTGCCTGATGGGCGAAGCCTGCGAAAACCGCGTCGAGCAACCGCCTGTTTCCCGCGGTGAGCACGCCGCCGCCGAGAACGATGGCCGCTGGCTCGTCCTCGAGCCCGAGCCGGCGCAGCACCACGGCTGCCATGAGCACGATCTCCTCAGCCATGCGCGCGACCAGCCGATCCGCGACGGGGTCTCCCATGTCTGCGCATCCGAAGATCACGGGAACCAGCTCACGCAGGCGAACACCCGGGAACTCCTTGTGATGGAAGGCGGCCGTCACCTCGGCGATCGAGGCGCGGCCGAAATGCGCGGATATTGTCTGCTCGAGCGCCGTGTGCGGCCCGCGGCCGTCCTCAGCGCGCGCCGCCCACCAGAGCGCCTGCTCGCCCAGACCCCATCCGCCGCCCCAATCTCCGGACACGGTCCCGAGAGCGGAGAACCCCGTGGCCGTCCCATCCGGCGCGACGCCGACGCAGTTGATGCCGGCACCGCACACGACGGCGACCCCCCAGCGGTCACGGCTGCCGGCCCGCAGCAGGGCGAACGTGTCGTTGCGCACCCGCGTCTGCAGTCCCCAGCCGCGCGCCGCGATGGCTGCCTGCAGCCGCTCTTCATCGACCGGCAGGTCGGCCCCGGCGAGATAGGCCTCCAACCGCTGGGCGATTGGATGACCGTCCAAGCCGATCGCCGCGTCCGTGCACACCTGCTCGACGAGGGTTTGCAGAACGGCGAGGCTGGGCTCAAACCCGCTGGTCGGCGGTGACGAGCCGGGGCCACGTGCCATAGCGAGGACAGAACCGTCGGCGGCGACCAGAGCAGCCTCTGTCTTGCTGTTCCCACCGTCGATCGCCAGCACTGCCACTCTCGTCATGGGTTCCTCGTCCACGGCAAGAAGTCACTGTTGGCAGCGAGAAGCCGGTCGGTGAGTCGTTCGGCGATGTCGTACTGACCGATCAGCGGATGGGCGAGGAGCGTGGTTGCCACCCGGTCACGGCCGCCGTGGATCGCGGCGGCGAGCGCCAGTTCCTCGTAGGCCGCCACGTGCGCGACGAGGCCGGCGTGCACTGGCTCCAGTGGACGTACCGGCAGCGGGTTCACCCCTGTGGGGTCGACGGCGGCCGGCACCTCGATGACAGCGGTGTCGGGGAGGAACGGCAGCGTGCCTTCGTTGCGGGTGTCGACGATGTGAACGCCCCCGGTGCCGCCGCCGAGCAAAGCGGCGGTGAGACCGAGCGCCGCCTCCGAGTAGTAGGCGCCGCCGCGTTCGCCGAGCAAGGCCGGCTTCTCGGCAAGCGTCGGGTCCGCATAGAGGGCGAGCAGATCTCGCTCGATGGTGGCGACCCGGTCCGCCCGGGACGGTGTCCGTCGCTGTTCCTCGACCACGGTGTCGTGCAGGTAGAAGTAACGCAGGTAGTAGGACGGGATGGCGCCGAGCCGGGTGATCAGCTCGGTAGGCAGGTCGACCTGAGCCGCGAGGTCATCGGCGTGCGATTTGAGCAGCTCTGGCAGGACGTCCCTGCCCTCGATCACGACCTGCCGTTCCCAGCTCAGGTGGTTGAGGCCGACATGGTCGAGACGGACCGCGCCCGGCTCGACGCCGAACAGACCAGCGAAGGACCGCTGGAACCCGATCGCGACGTTGCACAGCCCGACCGTGCGCTGCCCGGCATCCAGGAGCGCCCGAGTCACGATGCCGACCGGGTTCGTAAAGTTGATCAGCCAGGCCGCTGGCGCCACAGCCGCCACTGTGGCCGCGATGTCGAGGACGACTGGCACCGTTCGCAGTGCTTTCGCGAGGCCCCCTGCACCTGTGGTCTCTTGACCGATGCAGCCGAACTCGAGTGGGAACGACTCGTCGCTGGCGCGCGCTTGCTGTCCGCCCACGCGAATCTGGACGAGGACTGCGCTCGCGCCCTCGGCGCCGGCGGCCAGATCCGGCGTACAGACCACTTGTGCGGGGTGACCATGGCGGTCGAGGATCCGCCTCGCTAGGCCACCGACCACGGCAAGCCGATCGGCATTCGGGTCGACCAGAACGAGCTCGTCCACGGCGGGAAGCCCGGGCTCGAGGCGCGCGATACCGTCGACGAGCTCCGGCGTGTACGTGGACCCGCCACCGACGACGGTCAGTCTCATCGAGCCACTCCCGATCGAGGGACGGCGGTCTGCCTCATCCCTTGACCCCTGTCAGCGTCACGCCTTGGACGAAGGCCTTCTGGGCGAAGAAGAACAAGATGATGACCGGCAACATGACGATCAAGGTGGCGGCCATGGTCAGGTTCCACTGCACTCGATGCAGGTCACGGAAGGTCGCCAGGCCGAGTGCCAGCGTCCAGTTGTCTGCGTTCTCGCTGGTATAGAGCAGCGGCCCGAAGTAGTCGTTCCAGGTGAGGAAGAACATGAACAGCGCCGCGGCGGCGATGCCGGGTTTCGCCAGTGGCAGGATGATCTTCCACATGACTCGCAGCTCCGAACAGCCGTCCGCGCGTGCCGCGTCGGCGTACTCCTCGGGAATGGTCAGCAGGAACTGCCGGATCAGGAAGATCGAGAAGGCATCGCCGAAGAGGTTGGGCAGGATGAGCGGCCACAGCGTGCCAGTCAGACCCCAGCGTGCCCAGAGGACGTACAGCGGCACCACGGTGACCTGCGGTGGCAGCATCATCATGACGAGAACGCCGAGGAAGGCGAGGTCGCGACCCCGCCAGCGCAGCCGGGCAAGTGCGTAGGCCGCTGGGATGCTCGACAGCAGCATGAAGCCGGTCGCGAGGACGGAGTACATCAGGCTGTTGGCGAGATAGCGGAACATCGGCGCGTCCTGGAAGACCTTCGCATAGTTATCCAGGTGCCACGAGGTCGGCCAGAAGTCTGGCGTGAGGGCCTGCTCGTTCGTCATCACGGATGTGAGCACGATGAAGGCGAACGGTGCCAGGAAGACCAGCGCCAGCGCGATCGCGACACTGTGCTCGGCGATGAAGGTGAGCGTCTTGCGCCTGCGGCCGGCCCGAACTCGGGACACCGGACGCCGGATCGTCAAGTCGTGAACGGTCATGCCTCCTCCGCCCCGTACAAGAAGACACGCGAACGGCGGAGCAGCACCACGGTGAACGCCATCGAGACGACGAACAGCATGACCGCCATCGCGCAGGCATAACCGAGCTGGAAGTTCGCGAACCCCTTGACGTACATCCAGATGGGGAAGGTCAGCATCGCGTTGTCCGGGTAGCCGAGCCGCTCCCCGAGGCCACCGCCCACTGGGGCGGTGCCACCGGCCACCGCCGACGCGACCGCGGCCTGGGTGAAGAACTGGAGCATCGCGATCACTCCGGTGACCGCGGCGAAGAGCAGGACCGGCCAGATATTCGGCAGCGTCACGTACCTGAACCGCTGCCAGGCGCTGGCGCCGTCCAGGTGCGCGGCCTCGTACTGCTCGTTTGGCACCTGCAGCAGCGTCGCGAGGAGGATCACCATGACGTCGCCCAAACCCCACACGGAGAGGATCAGCAGGGTCGGCTTGGCCAGCGCCGGATCGGAGAACCACAGGGGTTGCCAGCCGATGCCGACCTTGCCAAGAAGCTGGTTGACCGGCCCGGTTGCAGGGTTGAACAGGTAGGTGAAGGCGAGAGTGGCCGCGACCGGCGGGGCGAGCGCAGGCAGGTAGAAGACGGTACGCAGCACGTTGCCGCCGCGCTTGATCTGTATGACCAGCTGGGCGATGAGCAACGCAAAGATGATCCTCGCCGGGACGACGAAAATGGTCAGCCAGAGTGTGTTGCGGACCGCCTGGAGCGAGTACGGGTCCTGGGTGAAGAAGTACCGATAGTTACGCAACCCGATGAAGACCGGCTGCTCGAGCAGGTTGTACCGGGTAAACGAAAACCACAAAGTCGCCGCGAGCGGATAAAGGAAGAAGACCGAAAACCCGATCGCCCACGGAGTCATAAGCGCCGCGACGAAGAGCCGGTGCCTGCGCCGCTTCTTCCGAAGCGGCGCAGGCACCTTCCTTGCCCGGGCGGGCGGGACGACCCGCGCGTCCGTGGCCGGACGGACGAGCGTTGTCACGAACCCGTTCCCAGGGCCAGGCTGTCGTCGATCTGCTTGGCGACGCTCTCAAGGCCGGCCTGCAGGTCCGTGGCCCTGCCGGTCTGCCACTTGCTAATCCACGTACCGAAGAGGGTCTGGTACTCGGCGCCATTCGCGGTCGATGGCGAGGTGGCACTGTTGGGGTTGGCGAAGATGTCGAGGAAGGTCTTGAATTTGTCGTCGACCTGAAGATTGGGCGACGTAAGAGCCGCGTGCGTTGTGGGCACGTTCTTGATGCCATTGGCGAGCTTGACGATCGCTCCGGTGTCGGTCGTCAGGTACTTGATCAGCTCCCAGGCGGCCTCCGGGTTATCGGATCCGCGCGAGATGCCGATGATGTTGCCGGTGACGTAGCCGCCGCCATAGAGATTCTGCTTGTCGTCCGCGGCCGGGAATGGCGCGGTGCCATAGTCGAGGTTCGGCTTGTCCGCGTTGATGAAGGCGATCCGCCATTCGCCGTCGAGCATCATGGCGACCTTGCCGCGCTCGAAGTCATTGGCCGCTGAGAACTCGTCGCCCTTGCCCGCGGAGAACTTCGTCAGCTTGTCGGAGCCGTAGTAGTCGATGAGCTGCTTCTGCCAGGTCAGCATTGCCGACCATGCCGGGTCCGACGCGACGGTGGATTTGCCGGCCTGGTCGAACCAGGTCGCTGCCCAGTGCGGCGCCCAGTGGGCGGGGGAGTTCTCGTAGTAGTCGAGGAACGGCATGAAGCCGATCACGTCGATGTCGCCGTTCGTCTTGTGGGTCGTCATCTTCTTCGCCATTTCGGCGAGCTGCGAGAGGGTCTTCGGCGGCTCGGTGTATCCGGCGGCGGCGAGGAGCTTCTTGTTGTAGTAGAGGCCGTAGGTGTCAGCGAGGACCGGCATCGAGCAGCGGGTGCCTTTGTACTCGGTGTAGCTGCGGACGACCGGCACCAGCTGGTTCATGTCGACGTTGTCCCGCTTGATGTACGGGTTGAGGTCGCGCCATGCACCGCTGGTGCAGAAGTTTCCGACGATGTCGGTCGAGTAGGACAGCCCGACGTCGGGGCCTTTGCCGGCGGAGATGGCCTGGCGCATCTTCTCGTCGTCCTGGCCTTTGCTCACCTTCACCGTGATACCGGGATGGCTCGCCTCGAAGTCCTTCACCACGCCGTCGATGGCCGCTGCCTCACGTCCGGTGAAGAAGTGCCAGAAGGTCACCTGGCCAGACGCACTGGCCGTCGGCGAAGCCACGGGCGCCTCGCTCTTCTTGTCGGTGGCGGTACACGCCGCCGCCAGTAGCGAGACGGCTCCTAAACCAAGGGCAAGTCGGTAAATCTTCGCGCTTGTCATCAGGGGTGGACTCCAGACGTGACGGTGTTCACTGGACGGGGCGTTGTGCCGGACACGGTCGATCCGAAGACGGCCGCGCGAGCACGCTTGAGGGCGGCGAAGGTGGCGCCGACGAGTACCGGGTTGCCGCTAACGGCGGAGAGCCGTAGTTCCGGCTTGGGAATGGTGAGCTGGTGGAGCTGGCGGGCGACGCGGTCCCGCAGCGCGGTGCCGCCGGCCTGGCAGACCTCGCCGGACAGCACGATCAGCCCCGGATCCAGGGTGGCGACGATGGCGGCCAGTCCTGCGGTGAGCCGCCGAGCCACCTCGTCGAGCAAGGCGGCGTGACGGGAATCGTCGGAGGTTGCCGCGGCGGCGGCCAGTGCGTCGGCCGCAGTGCGCGCCCGCAAGCCGTGCTGGCGCGCTAGGCCGAGGACGGCCGGGCTGCCAACCGATGATTGGAACGCGCCTTTCGCGCTCAGACCTACGTGGTCGGGCACGGGCACACCGGGGACCGGCATGTAGCCGATCTCGCCCGCTCCGCCGGTCGCGCCACGGTAGAGCTCGCCGCCGATGACGAGAGCCAGGCCGACGCCCGCGCTGACCCACAGATGGAGAAAGTCGGCGGCGTCCTGCGCAGCGCCGGTCATGCTCTCGGCGATCGCGGCGAGATTGACGTCGTTCTCCACCTCGACCGGGACACCGAGCGCCTCGGTCAATCGCTCCACGAGTTGCGGCTGGTGCCAGCCCGGCAAGTGGTGGGCATAGCCGAGCTGCCCGGTGTCCGGGTTGAGCGCGCCCGGCGTGGCGGCGACGACATGGATGAGGTCGCGGATCTTGAGTTCGACCGTCTCTGCCGACTCGGCGAGCGCAGCGTGCACGGCCTGAACCGCATCCGCCCCGGCCCGGCCCGGTGTCCGGTACGTCCCCCGGGCGACCACCCGGCCGGTGATGTCGGCGATCACGGCGTCGATACCGGCCGGCGTGACGTCCATCGCGCCGATGTATGCCGCACCCGGGTTCACCTCGTACAGCTGTGCGGTGCGGCCTCCGGCGCGCGGCCCGATCGGTATGACGAGGCCAGCTTCTTCCAGCCGGGCGAGCAACTGCGAAGCGGTCGGCTTGGAGAGGCCGGTCAGCCGCCCTATCTGAGCACGTGACAGCGGACCGTGCTCGACGAGCAGTTCGAGTGCCGCACGATCATTGATGGCCCGCAGCAGGGCGGGCTGGCCCGGAATCGAGCCCGGTGGAGCGTGCGTACGTCGCATGGACTGGCACCTCTGGACTGGCACCTCGAGCCGAGAGCGCATCGGTTTGAGTAAGGAAAGTTTCCTCACTCGAAAACCAGCCGTCAAGACGGTGAAATGGCATCAATTCGGTGACGGTTCGGCCGAGGCATCCGACGTCGTTCCGTGCGATCGTCTCCCCGTGGACACCCGCGCGAGGATCGTCGGCCGACGGGCCGCCGTCGCCGTGGTCGTCGTCGCCCAGCTGTTGCTGATCGCCCGCGGCTACTGGTCGGACCACAAGCAGTTCGCATTCCAGATGTTCCCTGAGTCGAGCACCTGGCGGGCAGACGTGGTCAGGGTCACCGACGATGACCAGCGGGTGCCGGTCAGCGAGCCCTGGTCGGGCTACCGGTGGAAGGACCTGGTGACCTCGCGTGGCCTGCAGACGCCGTGGGTGCGCCACCACGCGGACGCCGGCGTCGACAATCAGCTGGCCTTCCTGAGGGCGGCCCTGCAATGGGTCGCGGACCACACTCCTCGCGATCATGAGACCCGATATCTCGAGGCGACCGTCACGTACTGGCACAACTTGGATGCCCCGAGGACCGTGGTGCTCCGCAGTCACGACCGAATTGGACCACCGTGACCGCGTTGGATATGGCCTCTCGCCGGGCCGGCCTGCTCGCTCGCGTAGACGAGCTCCTCGGCCGACGGGTCAGCATGCGGTCGCTGGCCCTGCTCCGGATCGTGGCTGGGCCCGTAGTCCTCCTGCACCTCTGGCCGTTCCTGGTCGACGCCGCCCACGGCCGGATCTACCGGGACACCTTCTATCAGCCGTACGTGTCCTGGTATCCGGATCTGCCCCGCTCGATTTATGTCGCGTTGCTATGGATCGGCGCCACGGCGGCGATCGCGATGTCGGCCGGCTTGTGGACCCGGCTCACGACTGCGACGAGCTTCGCGGTCGTCGCGTACAACTTCTTTCTCTCGACCACCCATTTCCACAACAACCGCGCGTACCTCTTCATCGTCCTGGCCGCGCTCACGGTCGCTCCCTGTGGGCGTGAACTCTCCATCGATGCGTGGGCGAGGGGCCGGCGCGGGCTCCCGCCCCTCGATCCAACGGCCCCTGGGTGGCCCCTGTGGCTACTGCGATTCGAGGCATCAGCGATCTATGGGGCGTCCGGCCTGAGCAAGCTCCTCGACCCCGATTGGTTCGGCGGGGCCGTTACCTGGGATCGGCTTGTGCAGTCGAAGGACAAGCTGACCGCCACACCGTTGCCCAGCTGGGTTGTGTCCGCCCTCACCGATCGAACGGTCCACGTTTATGCGGCGAAGCTGGTCGTGCTGACCGAACTCTTCATTGCCATCGGTCTGTGGTGGCGTGGCACGCGCTACGTCGCGGTCTGGGTGGCGGTGTGCTTTCACCTTTCGATCGAGGCCTCGGCGGACGTAGAGGTCTTCTCCTACCTCGGGATCGCCGCATTGCTGATTTGGGCAGTCCCGTCCACGAGGGATCGGATGCTGGGGATGGACCTGTCGGCCGTCGGCCAGCGGTGGCTGGCCACGGCGGTCCGACGGCTCGACTGGCTGGCTCGCTTCCGGGTTGAGGAGACCCGCAGTGGGCCAGTGCGAGTTGTCGACAGAGACGGGCGTGCCTTTCGCGGGGGTCCGGCAGTGGTTTTCGTGCTGAGCCGGCTGCCGCTCACAGCCTGGTTCACTCTCCCGGTCCTCCTGCTGATCAGGGGCGCGGCCACGCGGCAGTGGACCGACGATCAGGCACCGCAGGATCCTGGCTCGCGGGGATGAGCCAGGTCCCGCGCCGCGGCTTGCGCGACGTGCTGATGGTCAGATGTCAAGATCGATGACCACTGGGGCGTGGTCGGACGGCGCCTTTCCTTTTCTGGCTTCACGATCGACGTAAGCGTCGGTTACCTGGGAAGCTGCTGCACGATTCGCGTACACGAGGTCGATTCGCATGCCCTGGTTCTTGTGGAACATGCCCGCGCGATAGTCCCAATAGGTGTACGGCGTGTCGTATTTCAACGCCCGCGGCACCACATCCTGCAGGCCGAGCGCACGCAACTCGGCGAGCCGGGCTCGCTCAGCATCCGTCACGTGCGTCGAGCCGATGAACACAGAGGGATCCCAGACGTCGGCGTCGGTCGGAGCGATGTTGAAATCGCCGGTGAGGATGAACGGTCCATCGGCGTTCACTTCGCCGGCCAGCGCGTCGCGCAGCGCGCCGAGCCAGGCCAATTTGTACGAGAAGTGCGGGCTGTCCAGTGAACGCCCGTTTGGTACGTACACCGACCACAAGCGCACCGGCCCGCAGGTTGCGGAGATCGCCCTCGCCTCGACCACGGGAGGGGTGGGGACGTCCACGAGGACGAGCTCGTCCTCGTCAGCGGGTGCGGCGTAGCCAGGCTGCGCCGCGAAGCCACGGGAGACCTGTTCCAGCCCTACCCGGGACAAGATCGCAACACCGTTCCAGCGGCCGTCGCCGTAGGCTGCGACCTCGTAACCGCGCTCAACGGCGCCTTCGCCTGGGAAGGCATCGGCAGGACATTTGGTCTCTTGCAGACACACCACGTCGGGCTGTGCGAGGTCCAGCCATTCATTGAGGCGCGCAACCCGCGCCAGGACCGAATTCACATTCCACGTCGCCACTCTCACAGGTGCTCTTCTACACCGTGGGCGCCGACAACTAGGCAAGGAGGTGGGCAATGCCACTGGCGGGCAGCGAGTTGAAGGCATTCCTAGAGGAGCCTCACCTGGCGCATTTCGCGACAACGGGCGCGGATGGAGGGCCACGCGTCAGGCCGATCTGGTTCTGCTACGCCGATCGGGCCTTCTGGTTCACCACACGTCTGGAAGCTCGCCGCACCGGAGCGGACGTCGCGGCCGGGTCCCCGGTCGCGGTGTCGATCGCGAGCGACGACAGGCCGTTCCGTGGGGTGATCGCCTACGGCCACCCTGAGGTGTGGGAGAAGGACATCGGGACCTGGCTGGAGCGGATCGCCGTCCGCTACGGCGAGGCGGAGGGCAGGCGCTGGCTCGCCGGGGCGCTCCGGGAGCCGGATCGTGTGGTGCTCCGTCTCGATCCAGATAAGGTCGTCGCCTGGCACTACGGGAAGGGCGACTACAGACGGCTGCAGGCTAGGGAGTCACTGCGGGTGACGTTGCCCTAGCGTCCCTCACCACAAATTCGCCGCATATCTAAGCGCCCATTCGGCGCCTCATCCCGTTCTCGTCGTCGCCGTTAGCGCTGCTAGCGGCCTCCTCCTCGGCCTTGCGATGCATCCACCCGGCCACGAATCTATGCACCGAATTTCTGGCTCTGCACGCCAGCGCTGACCAGGCGAGCCGAGTTCGCCGGGCAATCGGCCGCTCTTGCCGCCGTCACAGGCGCGCTCGCCGCCGCCGTCTGGGGCCCTGGATTGCGCCACGTCGCCTCCCACAGCACCATGGAGCCATGGGGGCATCGCCGGCGGTCGCGGTTGAATCGGGGGTCCTGCTCGAGCGCGAGCAGCAGCTCGCCGCGCTGGAACGGCATCTGGCGGCCGTTACGACAAGCCAGGTCGGCCGATTTGTGTTCGTCGGCGGCGAGGCCGGCGTGGGCAAGACCTCCCTAGTACGGCGTTTCTGCTCAGAGCAGGACGTCCGCGTCCTGTCCGGCGCGTGCGACGCCCTCGCGACCCCGCACCCGCTCGGCCCATTCCTCGACATCGCCGCTCTAAGCGGAAGCTATAACGATGTGATCGCCGGCGGCGCCCAGCCCTACGAGGTTGCGGCCACCTTGCTCGCCGAGCTGCGCGCGCGCCGCCCGTCGATTCTGGTCTTGGAGGACCTGCACTGGGCCGACGACGCGACCTTGGACGTCGTCCGACTTTTGGCGCGCCGGCTCGAGACCGCCCCGGTGCTGGCCGTCGGCACCTACCGCGACGACCAGGTCAACCGGACGCACCGGCTCCAGATACTCATCGGTGAGCTGGCGACCTGGCCGGGCGTAGCCCGGCTGAGCCTCACCCCCTTGTCGGCTCGTGCCGTGGCCGAGCTCGCCGCGCCGCACGGCGTCGACGCGACCGAGCTGTATCGCAACACCGGCGGCAACCCATTCTTCGTCAGCGAGGTGCTCGCGGCGGGTGGCAGCCGACTCCCGCAGACCGTCCAGGATGCCGTGCTCGCAAGAGTGGCACGGCTGGCGCTGCCTGCCCGACGCCTGGTCGAGGCGGTCGCGATCTTCCCGGCCGGAGCTGAGGTCGGCCTCCTGGAGACCCTCGAACGCCAGGCCATCGACAGCCTTGAGGAGTGCCTTGCCTCGGGCGTACTGACCTCGACAGCGGGAGGTGTCGCCTTCCGTCACGAGCTCGCTCGCATGGCTGTGGAGATCTCGCTTCCGCCGAATCGCCGCATCGCGCTCCACCGCGCTGCTGTGACCGCGCTCTCCGACCCAGAACGGAGGTCCATTGACCCAGCCCGGCTCTCCCATCACGCCGAGGCCGCGGACGACGCCGAGGCGGTGCTGCGCTTTGCTACGGCGGCGGCGGCAATCGCGGCTCAGGTGGGCGCGCACAGTGAAGCGGCGGCCCAGTATGCACGCGCCTTGCGCTTCGGCCAAGATCTCACGGAAGAGCGGCGCGCGGAGCTGCTCACCCGGCAGTCAACAGAGTTTCACCTCATCGGGAAGTACCAGGAAGCCATCGAAACCCGTAAGGCGGCTGTGGAGGCGTACCGCCATCTGGGCGATCGGCTCCGCGAGGGTGATGCGCTCAGCGCGATGTCAACCTACCTTCGCTGCTTCGGCCTGGTCCCTGAGGCGGCCGAGGCCGGACGGGCGGCGCTGGAGATCCTCGAGCCAATGGGACAGCGACATGAGCTCGCTCTCGCTTATGCCAACCGCGCGATGCTCGCGTTGAACGCCGAGGATGCCGTAGCGACACACACATGGGGTGCCAGGGCGAAGCAGCTCGCCACGCAGGTCGACGATCGCGCCAGTCTCGTCCACGCGATGAACTCCGTCGGGACGGTGGAATACCTCCTCGGCGACGACGACGGCAGGGTCGCCCTCGAACGCAGCCTCGATCTCTGCAAGCGCTGGGGCTTCCGCGAGCAGGCCGCCCGCGCCTACCTCCACCTCTCCTGGGCCTCGGTCCGACGCCACGAATACGAGCGGGCCGCCGCCTATTGCCGTGAGGGCATCGACTACTGCGTTGAGCACGGTCTGGATGCCTGGCGATTCGAAATCCTCGGCCATCAGGCTCGGCGCCTTCTCGACCAGGGAAGCTGGGGGGAGGCGACCGAAGCGACGGCGACAATCCTGGTTCGGTCGAACACGAACGCTTTCGCTCGCGTCCTCGCTCTCACCGTGGTCGCGCTGTTGCGATCGCGGCGGGGCGATCCGGACCATCACGGCCCGATGCAGAGAGCGTGGGCGATAGCAGAGTCTGCGGGAGAGATCCAGTTGCTCCTGCCGGTCGCCACGGCGACGGCCGAGATCGCGTGGCTGGAGGGTAATCCCGCGGCCGCCGCGGTGGCTGACTCCGCAACCAGCGAGGTCCTCAACCTGGCCAAACGTTACGGCGCGAATGCGGCGATCAGCGAGTTGGCCGCCTGGCGCATACGCTGCGGCCTTCCGACGCCGGCGATTGCAGTCGGCGTCGGGCCCTATGCGGCTGAGCTGGCTGGGAATCCAGGTGCCGCTGCGGCAACATGGCTTGATCTGAACTGCGAGTACGAGGCCGCGGTTGCACTCTGTGCCGGTGATGCCGAGCAGCATCGGGAGGCACTCGGTATCTTCCAGCGGCTTGAGGCCCCTCCAGCGGCCGCGATCGCAGCGCGCCTCCTTCGCGCAGGCGGAGCCCGAGGGATTCCCCGAGGTCCCCGGCCATCGACGAAGCGCAATCCGGCCGGGCTCACGACCCGCGAGCTCGAGGTGCTGGGGCTTATCGGCGAGGACCTGCGTAACAGAGAGATTGCACAGCGCCTTCACGTCACCGAGAAGACGGTCGACCACCATGTCGGTGCCATCCTCGCCAAGCTCGGCGTAAGCAGCCGCGGGCAGGCAGTGAGCGCTGCTGCGCGCCTCGGTATCGGCCCTTCCTGATCGCAGCGGGCTGCCGCAGAGTGCCGAATGTCAGACCGAGATAGGGAACGTCGGCGCCCAAGATAGGTAGCCGTCCCGATGTGGCCAGACCTCGCGCCATGAGCGGATGAACTCACCGGACCTGATCAGGTCCCGCGAGTTCAAGGAGACGAGCATGGCGCGGTACATGGTCGAGCGCATCTTTCCGGACGGCCTCGCGATCCCCGTCACAGACGATGGCGCAGCCGCATGCCTCGGCGTCGTCGACCGGAATGCAGAGCTGGGTGTGACCTGGGTCCACTCCTACGTCAGCGATGACAAGAGGAAGACCTTCTGCATCTATGACGGGCCGGACCCGGAATCGATCCGTCGGGCAGCAGAGCGGAACGGCCTACCCATCGAGCACATCACCCGCATAAAGGTTCTCGACCCTTACTTCTACAAGTGAGCCGGGTCTTCGCACCCAGGAAGGAAACGGAATTCGCATGAGCCGCACGAAGCGGATGCACAAATCATTGATCGTGGCTGTGGGGCTCGCGGTAGCCCTGCTGATGCCCGCTGTCAGCGCAGCTGCCAGCACCAGCGACACGAGCGATGCCCGAGCCGGCACGGCGCGTTTTCACCGCCTGGACGCCGCCAGAGCCGCGGGGTACGACCTGCTCAGGGACGCGGCCGGGATCGCCTGTATCGACAATCCCGGCGTTGGAGGCATGGGCATCCACTATGTCAACGGGGGCCTTGTCGGCGATCCGAGCGTCAACGCCGCGACACCCGAGGCGCTCGTCTATGAACCCCAGCCCAACGGTCGCCTGCGTCTCGTCGCGGCTGAGTACGTGGTCATTCAGTCGGCGTGGGAAGCAGCCGGCCACTCCGGACCGCCTTCGCTTTTCGGCCGGTCGTTCGAACTCACGCCAAGCCCGAACCGCTACGGCTTGCCAGCGTTCTACGAGCTGCACGCCTGGATCTGGAAGAACAATCCGCGCGGCATGTTCGACGATTGGAATCCGCTTGTAAGCTGCGCGGCCGCCCAATTCTGACAACCGCGGCTGCGCGGCGTCATACGAGCGGTGGAGCCGGAGGGGCTGTCCTCCTCCGGCTCCACCAAGGAGATAGCCAGTTGCCCCAAACGAGTGGTCGCGCAACCCTCAGTGGGTGCTGATCAGACCACTCAATCTCGCGGATGGACCGGAGTGCGACCAGGTCGTCGCGAGCTTGCCTTATTTCTTCGGTGATCAAGAAGGGCTGCGCCGCTGTGCCCATGCCGTCCGGTCCCAGCGTGGCTGGGTCGCCGAACGGTCGACGGAGGTGGTCGGATTCCTCACCGTCCACGAACCGTTTCCGCGAAGTCCCGAGGTCACCTGGATGGCGGTTCGCTCAGATGAGCGTCACCACAGAATCGGCCGAGCCCTCATCGAACGCGTGGCCGCCGAGCTCGCCGCCGAAGGTGCAGAGCTACTGACCGTGCTCACTCTCGGGCCATCGGTTCCGGAGCCAGGCGTGACCGATGGGTATGCGGGCACGCGGCGGTTTTACGCCCGGTGCGGGTTCTCGCCCGTCATCGAGCTCAAACCAGACGGCTGGACGGACGTAGCTCTCATGCTCGTCCGCTGCCTGCGCCACCCCGGCTAGATGAAGCGCAGCTCGGCGGGAGCGGAATCGTCCTCAACGAGATGATCGCAGGTGGGGCAGTACCACCGCGCCTCGAGGGGAGTGTCGCAGAGGTCGTGGCGAGGTGCATGGACTGAGTCGGTGTCGGCGTGCCCGGTTCCCCACTGCGCCAGGAGGCGGAGCGCTCCGGCCAGCTCCTTGCCATCGGCGGTGAGCTCGTAATGGGAGCGAGGGGGGCGGTCGGAGTAGCGCCTTGCCACCACGAGCGCGTCTCGCTCCAGTCGCTTGAGGCGGTCGGAGAGGATGTTCGGCGCGATCCCTGAGACCTGCTCGAGGAGATCGTTGAATCGGCGCGGGCCTGGCAGGAGGGCCTCGACCACGAGCAGGGTCCATCGGTCGCCGACGCGCACCAGCGCCTGGGCGAGTGGGGAGGCGGGATGCTCCTGCTCGGTCATCGGCTGATCGTATCCGGCTCTTGACATACGACCCCTCAGTAGTAACTTGCAAGTTACTACTCTTTGGAGGTAGAACATGGGAGTCCTGGAGGACATTCACGCGGCAATCAGCAGGATTGCCGAGAGCACAGGCCCCTCGGTGGTGGGCCTCGGACAGCGGTGGGGAGTGGGTTCCGGCATCGTGATCGGCGCGGGACGGGTGCTGACCAACGCGCACAACGTGCGCGGCGGGCAAGCTGTGGTCACGTTCGCCGATGGCCGCGCCGCCGATGGCCGGGTCCTTGGGGTCGACCTGGACGGTGACCTTGCCGTGGTCGAGGTCGATACGGGAGAAACCCCGGAGATCCAGTGGAGTGCAGCTGGGCCAGCAGACCTCGGCACGCCGGTCTTCGCGCTGTCCAACCCGGGTGGGCGTGGGCTGCGGGTGACCCACGGGTTCGTGTCGAGCGTCGAACGGACCTTCCGCGGTCCGCGGGGCCGTCGCATCACCGGCAGCGTCGAGCACACCGCTCTGCTTCTGCCCGGCTCATCGGGCGGCCCGATCGTCGACGCCGAGAGTCACCTGCTCGGCATCAACACGAATCGACTCGGTGAGGGTTTCTACCTCGCCATCCCCGCCGATCGGGTACTTCGCGAGAGGGTGGACGCCCTTGCTCGCGGCGAGTCCTCCGCGCCGCCGCGCCTCGGCATCGGGATTGCTCCCGCCCATGTGGCGAGGCGACTGCGACGCGCAGTTGGCCTGCCGGATGTGGAGGGCCTGCTCGTTCGCGAGGTCGAGGAGGGCAGTCCAGCCGCGACGGCCGGCATCGCTAAGGGCGATCTGATCGCGGAGGCCGCGAGCCAGCCGACCCGCGGAGTTGACGATCTGTTCGACGCTCTCGCATCGGCGCAGGGCGCGATCGATCTCAAAGTGGTCCGCGGAACCGAGGAGCGCTCCATCCATGTGGTGTTCGCGGCCGCCGAGGCTGAGCCCACTGAGGACCAAGGCGTCGCCTGAGTTCCGACCCGGGCCGAGGTTCGCGTCGCTGAAGCCTCGGTCCGAGGCCATGTCGCCCTGACCGCAGCCGGCCGTGGCGCCTGATCAGCGGGTCTGCGTCCGCGTACAGTCCGCTGTGTGCACTCACCTGACGCCGTGCCGCAAGTGCGCGCGACCGACGCGCGTCCCCGAGGTTCCGGTGGCAGAAACGCCAATGCCCGTGGTCCGCTGGGACGCGGCCTGGGGAGATCCGCGCTGGTGGTCGCGGCGCTGGGTGTCGTGTTCGGCGACATCGGCACCAGCCCGATTTACACAATTCAGACGATCTTCAACCCGGGTGATCCGCATCCCATAGCCGGATCGCCACAGAACGTCTACGGCGTCATTTCGTTGGTCTTCTGGTCGGTGACGCTCATTGTCACGGTCGAGTACGTGCTTCTGGTCATGCGCGCCGACAACGACGGGCAGGGCGGGATCCTGGCCCTGATCACCTTGATCCGACGCCGCGGCGCATCGGGTAGTCGAAGAACCAAGCTGATCCTGGCTGCCCTGGGTGTCTTCGGAGCCTCGCTCTTCTTCGGCGACAGCATGATCACTCCGGCGATCTCAGTGCTGTCGGCGGTCGAGGGGCTCAAAGTCGTCAATGCGTCAATGGAGCAGTTCATCGTTCCGATCACAGCGACGATCATCGTTGTGCTCTTCGTGGTGCAGCGCATCGGGACGACTCAGGTAGGGCGCCTCTTCGGTCCAATCATGGTGATCTGGTTCGTTGCGATTGCTGCCTGCGGAGTCCGCGGCATCGCCGAGCACCCGCAGATCCTCAAGGCACTGTCACCCACATACGCCGGGGGTTTCTTCGTCGGCCACTTCACCACCGCCTTCTTCTCCCTGGCGGCGGTCGTCCTGGCGATCACCGGAGCAGAGGCCCTCTACGCTGATTTAGGGCACTTTGGGCGCATGCCGATCAGCCGGGCGTGGCTGCTCGTGGTGTTTCCCGCCTGCATCCTCAGCTACATGGGCCAGGGCGCGCTCGTCTTGCGTAATCCCGGCGAGGCGCTGAGCAGCCCGTTCTTCATGTCCGTCCCCGAGTGGGGACGGCTTCCCATGGTCTTTTTGGCGACCGCTGCGACAGTCATCGCATCCCAGGCGGTGATCACTGGCGCCTTCTCCGTTGGCCACCAGGCTGTCCAGCTCGGGTACCTGCCGAGGCTGCGCATCAGGCACACATCGGAACAGGAGATCGGACAGATCTACGTCCCGTGGATCAACTGGGCGTTGATGGTCTCCGTCCTCGCCCTGGTGTTCGCGTTCAGGACCTCCACCGCCTTGGCCTTCGCCTACGGAACCGCCGTCACCGGCACCATCACGATTACAACGCTGCTGTTCTTCTATGTCGTGCGACAGCAGTGGGGCAGGCCGCTGTGGCTGGTGCTGGTCGGCGCCGGCGGGTTCCTCGGCATCGATCTGCTGTTCTTTGCGGCCAACTTGACCAAGTTCCTGCACGGCGCGTGGCTCCCAGTCCTGATCGGGATCACTGTTTTCACGATCCTGACCACGTGGCAACGCGGCCGGGTCATCATCACCGCGCGGCGACATCAGCAAGAGGGAGCATTGCCAGCGTTCGTGGAGGAGTTGCACGACCAGCACCCTCCGGTTGTGCGAGTGCCTGGCACCGCGGTGTTCCTCAACCGGGGAAAGGCGACTGCACCGCTGGCAATGCGGGCCAACGTCGTCCACAACCACGTCCTGCATCAGCACGCCGTGATCCTGTCGATCGAGACCCCGCCGGTTCCGTACGTCGCGATCGGCGATCGAATCGTGATCGACGATCTCGGCTATGCCGACGACGGGATCACCCACGTCACCGCATGTTTCGGGTACATGGAGGATGCCAACGTGCCGGCAGCGCTGGCGCTTGCCGGGGAGGCCGGACTCGAGCGCCCAATCGACCTCGATGAGACCTCGTACTTCCTGTCCACGATCGAGATCCGCATGGGGGATGCCCCCGGGATGGCACGATGGCGCAAGCGTCTCTTCGTGGCGACCTCACGCCTGACGGCCGACGCTGCGGAATACTTCGGTCTCCCTCGGGAGGCAACCGTCATTATGGGGTCGCGCATCGAGATCTAGCGGTATCCACTGCCTTCCGACGGGAGTGCCAGGTCCGTGCGCAGCCGGCGCATCCCAAAGCGGCGAGTGTGCCGAGTCTGGCGAGGGACACTAGCGCATCTGCATTAACGACGTCTCCCCGAGCCCACAGCGACGTGCCGCGGGGTCGGCCTCCACTGGCGACACACCGTCCGGACCTGCCGTCGTGAGCAGCGCGAGCATTTTCGAGCTGCTCTGAATCTCCACGCGGTAGGCCTTCACCACGGCGATGCACGACACGTCCGACGACGTCGTGCTCACCACGCCAGAGCTGACACCGGAGGTCTCTTCGCTCTCCCCTATGGTGAGCACTCCGATCAGGGCGAGAACGCCGCCGATGACACTGGCCACACCGGTGATGAACCCGGCCACGAGAGCCCCGTCGCGGGTCGTTACGGCTCCTGGCACGCCGTCACCACCCCTCGTCCACGTCATCGGTGGTCCCCGTACGGTCCGACGCCATTGCTGCGGTGCTACGGCGAGCCCGGCGCCGGGCCGCCGTTAACTGCTCTGCCAACTCGAGATCGCCACTAATGAGCAGCGCGTCGCGCCAGGCGGTCGCCTCCTGCTGGAGCCTCTGCGTGTCTTCGCCGTCCTCGAGGGCCTCGTCGAGCTCGATGAGCAGCAGTCTCGCTCTGCCGAGGAAGGTCCGCCGACGAACGAGGAGAACCAACCCAATTGCGAGCGCGATCAGGGCTAACGCTCCAGAGACTGCGATCAATGCCCACCACGCTGCGTCGATCCCTTCGTCCTTGGCGATCAGCAAGCCTGCGGCGACGAGAGTCACGATGATCCCGGTAGCACCAGTGACGGATACGAGAG
This sequence comes from Actinomycetota bacterium, assembly GCA_046735375.1. Classification (GTDB taxonomy): domain Bacteria; phylum Actinomycetota; class Actinomycetes; order JAKEEW01; family JAKEEW01; genus DASYTV01. Next base: position 57,545 of record JBKPTD010000120.1, read on the forward strand.
CGGTGTCGAACGCCCGCGGGGGAGGCCGCCCGACCGTCGGCCGCCGCGGGCGATCGGCGGTTTGAGCGTCCTCTGTTTGGGCCCGGTGGGGTGGCTGTGCGGCGGACGAGTCCGAAGTCACGGGCCCTACCTTCCCATGACCTAGAGGCTGGGTCGACCAACAGCGCGCTTCGACACGTCGCTGATTACCGGGTCGATGGTTGAGCTTTACGGGCGCGGCTCGTAGGTTCCGGCGCGCGGCTCGAACGTGCGCAGCGCCTCCTCCAGCTGTCGCAGTGCCTGCCGTGCAGCACCGAGGCTCTCCCGGTCACCGAAGGCGGTGGTGGCTGCGTCGGCATCCATGGCGGATCGGACGTCGGTTACCGCGTCACGGAGCCGGGCGAGGCTGGCCAACTGATCCTCCGGCGCCGACGCCATAACCTCGTTCAGACGGTTCTCAAGCGCCTCAACCCGCGGCCGTGAGGTCAGCCAGATGTCCCGCCGGATGGTGGCAACCTCCGTGCTGAGCGCTCCCGGCAGCAGTTCGTGAGCCAGCCAGGTCGACTCCCCGACGGTTCCGGCCAACTGCGCATCCCACGCCTTTCTGGCCCGCCGACGTCGAACAGACAGCACGATGACCGTCCCGACGGCGAGAGCGACAAGTAGGCCGAGCAGCCACCACACCCACGACGAGGATGAGGTGGACGTCGCGGCCGTTCCCGTCGCGGCCGTGGTTGGCGTTGGTGTTGGCGTCGGAGTCGGGGTTGGCGTCGACGTCACCGTCGGCGGCGGCGTGGATGTCGAGGTCGGCGTCGCGGTGCGCGTCACCGTGGACGTCTGGGTCGCCGTCTGCGTGACCGTGGCGGTCTGCGTCGCGGTCCGTGTGGGCGTGGAGGTCTTCGTCGCCGTTCGCGTGGGCGTGGGCGTCCGGGACTCCGTGGGCGTCCGCGTCGGTGTCTCGGCCGGAGACTCTGACGCAGAAGCCTCTGGCGTCGAGGATCGGGTCGCCGTGAGAGAGGCCGTGGGCAGTGCCACGCTTGGGCGTTCGGAAGGGCGCTCGCCGCCACCGCCCCCACAGGCCGTGACGGCGAGTCCGAGCATCGCTGCTAGCAGCGCAACCCGTCGTACGGCCGCCGCTTGACGAGCGCACCCCCTCGCGTGGAGCACGGCACAGGATGATCTCGTACCTACGTCGGCTGCCGCCAGCTTTTGGACAAGAATTCGGCAGAGGCGTCGCCGGCACCTGTGGGTCAGGCTACCCGGCAGGTTGGGTGAACGGCTGCGCGTCGAAGTAGACGCGGATCATCGAGATGTGGCCTTGGTGGACGCTGAATCGATCGACATGTGACAGCGGACGTGTTCTCCAACGGGGAGCCAACGGCGCGCGTAGGATGCCGCGGTATCTTCCGCGCCCGGCTAGAGCGGCGATCCGCTATCCGGGTGAGGAAGATCGCTAGTTTCGCGGTGTGCGGCGGCGCAGCGAGGGTGCTGTAGATGAAGAGAAGAATGGCGAAATCTCGTGAAGCCTTGGCTTAGCAAGTTCGGCACGCAGCGGCTGCTATTGGTCACCGGGCTGGTGGCGTCACTGGCCGCGGCGTCGTTAGCCGCGGGATACCTATTGGAACCCGCGTCTGACAAAACGGCGGCAGCCACGCCGGACTCGGCGGCACCGTCCAATAACCCCAACACATCCGAGCAGAGCACGCCAAGCGGGACGGCGACAACGCACCGTCCGACGACCGCCAAGGCAACCCCCACAACGTCCCGTCCTACGACTGCCAAGCCGACCCAGAAATCGACGACCCCGGTCTCGAGGAGCTGCACGAAGCCGGTGTTCGTGACCTCAGACACGAATGGTGGTTGGAGTACTGGTGGCTACTACGTCCATAACAACATGTGGAACAGCGCTGAATCACTAGGCCCGGAGACGCTATACGCCTGCTCCTATCGCAACTGGTATGTGGTGTCCAAGCAGACTAATCACGCCGGGGCGGTGAAGACCTATCCCAATGTGCATAAGGACTATGACGATGTTCGGATTAGCTCGTTTGACCGGATCACAAGCACGTTTGCGGCCACGAGTCCTCACGTTGGTATTTACAACGTTGCGTACGACATTTGGGCCAATGGGGTGGCCTCAAGCGGCTCAACGGAGATAATGATCTGGACGGAGAACTTCAGGCAGGTACCGGCTGGCAATAAGGTAGCGAGAGTTAGCCTGGGCGGCCGGACTTATAACGTTTGGAAGACCTCGGACAGCCATTACATCGCCTTCGTGCCAACCGCGGTCATGAAATCGGGCGGTATCGACCTGCTCGCCATGTTCAAGTGGCTGATGTTGAAAGGCTGGTTGTCGGCCAGCTCAACGCTGGGCCAGATTGACTTTGGTGTAGAGATCGTGTCAACAGACGGCAGGAATGCCACCCTTGCATTTACCGACTTCTCTATTACGGACAATTAGGTCTGGTTTACTCGATAACTGGTGGGCCCCTGGACTTCCTGCCTGAGATGCTTGAGCGCACCGCCAGCGCAGGCAAAGGAACGGGCGGCTACTGCGACAGATCCGTACAAAAGCGCGATGACAGCCCCACAACGCAACGCTTCGTCCGTACTGAGCGGCTACTACTCATCCGCCGCCCAGGCGTACGAGCGATGGTGGGCATCGGCGCTCAATCCCGCCGCTGTCCAGTTGCTGGCACGCCTGCCGCTCCGCTCGGCCCACCGAGTGCTGGATCTCGGAGCCGGGGTCGGAACTCTGCTGCCGGCGGTTCGCCGTGCAGCGCCGCATGCCGCAGTCGTCGCGGCCGACAGGGCGGAGGGCATGCTGCGGCGCGCACCGCCGACCTATCCCCGTGTCGTCGCTGACGCTGCCACGCTCCCCTTTGCGGCGGCCTCGTACGACATTGTCGTGATGACATTCGTCCTGTTCCACGTGCCGGAGCCACGCGCGGCGCTGCATGAGGTGCGACGGGTACTGCGGGCCGGTGGAACCGTGGGATTGACGACGTGGGGGCAGACCGCCGCCGTTCCTGCGCGCGCGATCTGGACCGAGGAACTTGACCGTCATGGGGCCCCGCCCAGCGACCCCCTCCCTGCGCAGCACGACCTGATGGACAGTCCACAGAAGCTGGAAGCATTGCTTGACCAGGCCGGCTTTCATCGCCCCGAAGCACGGTCGGTCCCATGGTTGCACCGGCCGCGGCCGGAGGAGTTCGTAGCCCTGCACAGCACATTGGGAGTCGCGGGCAGGCGCCTGGCGGCCCTCGGGCCGGTCGCTCAAGCTGACTTCCTGCGGCAGGTGCAGGCTCGGCTCGAGCATCTGAAAGATGAAGACTTCGCCGATCGAAGTGAGGTCATCGCTGCTACGGCGATCGCGCCGCGATGAGTGCGTGGCGGCTACGACGGCTGGCCTAGTGTGCTGATCATTACAGGCCTGTTACAGTGTGAAACTGTTCCATCACACATGGTAATCAGTTGGGCTATTTGGGTAACGCTGACGACATGGCCACCTACCACGCGACCGCGTCGCGCACGGATGACGGCTGGGTGGTCGCCGTTGATGGGGTGGGCGCGACCCAAGCAAGCGTGCTCTCGGACGCCGGCCCGTTGGCCGAGGATCTGGTCGTCGGGCGGCTGGCGGTCGACCCCGCCACGATTCAGGTTGTGGTGCGCATCGAACTGCCGAAGAACATCCTTGACGCGATCGAGAACCTGCACGCCGCAACGACCAGGCGTGACCAGGACCCGCAATGGTACGCCGAGGCGAACGTGCAGGCCCGTCGCCTGCTCCGTTCGTACGGGATCAGCGACCGCGACGCCGACGCCGTGCTTGGTGCGACAGCGACCCAGGCGGAATAGGTCCATTACGGCGGCTGGCCGTCCTGGTCGCTCGGGATTGACCCATGTCCACCAGATGTACGACCGCGAGGCGCTGACTGACGTTGCATTAGCGTCGGCGCCATGGGTGCGACCGTCCCTCACATCGACGTGGGCACGCGCGGCCGTCTTACGGCCCGCTTCGGCAGCGAGGTGGAGGCGTGGTTCGACGAGTTGCCTGGCCTGCTCACCGCACTTGCTGAGCGGTGGCGGTTCGAGCTCGATTCCCCGATCCCGCGCGGGAGCGTGTCCGCGGTCTTCCGCTGCCGCATGACCGGGGGGCGGCGGGCCGTCCTGAAAGCCAGCCCAGACCGTGCGCGGTTGGCGTTCGAGGCGGCCGCGCTCGACGCCTGGGACACCGTTCATACCCCGGCGGTGATCGCGTTCGACGATCAGCTGGCTGCGCTGCTCCTCGAGTCGATCGAGCCTGGGACGCCGCTCTTTCTCTCCGCGGCATACCCCGCTGTGGAGAGTTTGGCCGAGCTCTTGACCTCACTGCACGGCAGCGGGGATGCCGGCGGATCCTATCCGACAGTCGCGGAGCGGGTTGGCTATCTGTTCGACTCTTCCGCGAGGCTTTACGAACGACACCCGGAACTCAGTGCGCTGGTCGCGCCAGATCTCTATGAGCGCGGTCGGGAGCGGGCGACCCGGCTCGCGCACTGCGACCTCCCCATCGTGCTGCTCCACGGCGACCTCACGCCGAGCAACATCCTTGACGGCGGTGCGGAGCGGGGGCTTGTCGCCATCGACCCCGCAGCTTGCCTCGGCGACGCCGCGTTCGATGCCGTCGACCTGATCTTGTGGGATGCGGACGATCTAGGAATGATCGAAGCGCGCGCCGAACAGCTAGCCGCCGCGGCCGACCTAGATTCACGGCGGCTGCTCGACTGGTGCTCGGCGTTCGCCGGCATGTGCGCACTCGACCTCGCAAGCAAAGAGAACGTCTCCGACGCGCAGATCGAGGCATTGCTCGAGCTCGCCTCGCAGGGCGGTCCTTGCTAGGTCAGCAGGCCGCCGGGGTTGTGCGTCGCTCGGCCGCCGACACGCCACGATGTCGGGGCCGATCGTTCTGGTCGGCCACTCCTATGGCGGGGCAGTGATCACCAATGCGGCCAGCGGCAATCCCAACGTCAAGGCGCTCGTCTACATTGCCGCCTTCGCTCCTGACGAGGGAGAGACGTTGGGCGCCGCGATCGACGGCTCGCAGGACACTCTTCTCACTCCCGACGCACTGGACATCCGCCCGTATCCGTTGCCGGGCGGGGGGACAGGCCTAGACGCCTACATCAAGCTAGACCGGTTCCGCGAGATCTTCGGGGCGGACCTGCCGACTCCGGTGACCGATGTCATGGCCAGGACCCAACGTCCGCTCGAGGCAGGCACCCTTGAAGAGGCCACACACAACCCGGCCTGGAAGACGATTCCCTCTTGGTTCCTGCTGCCGACCCAGGACCGAGTCATCGGCACCGACGCCGAGCGGGCCATGGCCGTGCGGGCGAGATCACAGATCGTCGAGGTCCGGGCATCCCACGCGGTGTTGGTCTCACAACCCACCAAGGTCACGAAGCTGATCGAGGAGGCTGCCCAGGCAACCGCCACGTCCTGACCGCCGACCGCATCAGCGAACTCCCAGTCGGCCACGGACCAAGGGCAGACAAAGCCACTGACCTGCTGTTTCGGGGGTACGCCGCCAGGAGTCGAACCCTGAACCCCGCGGATTAAGAGTCGCCCTGGCCCTGTGTCGACCGACGACGGCTGATGTCGCCTCGTGCCGTTCTGGCCGGTCAGAGCCATGATCGCGTGTCAGGCCGTGCCGGATTCACCGTCTAAAACCGGCCTGGTCTGATACTGCCGGGCACCCAGCCTGGGCCACCCGCGCCAGCGGCGCGATCACGTCGTCCGCGATCCATGGTTCGTCGTGGCTCCAAAGCACGCTGTCGCGCCTATCTGGCTGAAGGCGCACCAGGCGTGTTGGACGGTTGCCTCTAACGTCCGGCTAGACGGTCGACTATGGGGCCGAATGTGTCCAGGTTTTGGTCGGATACGACGTAGTAGGAGAAGCCGTATTGCTCGCGCCGGGCCAGCATGGCGTCGACGATCCGGGCGATGGGACCGACGAAGGTGCTCGGCATCTCCAGCACGCGCTGGGCGGCGTGGATGCCCCACCCGTGTTCGGCGGCGTACCGC
>JBKPTD010000121.1:0-48501 GCA_046735375.1 Actinomycetota bacterium
GGCAACGATCACGAGCGACACCGGGCCCAACGGCTCCGTGGTCATTCAGGCGAGTAACACCGGGCCTGTGATTCCGCCGTACGACATCCCCACCCTCTTCGAGCCGTTCAGCCGGTACGCCGCGCACCGGTCCGCCGGCTCGCAGAGCACGGGCCTCGGCCTGTCAATCGTTAGAGCTGTCGCCCGCGCCCACGACGGCGATGTCGAGGCAGAACCACGTGACGGCGGCGGCCTGATCGTCAGGGTCACCCTTCCCGGCAGCGACGGGGCTTTCTAACCGACCCCCCGGCGACTCTCTGGTGACTCCGCTTGACAGGGTCGGTAGCGAAAATGAAAATGATTGTCATGACACTGTGGAGGGCCGGGGCTCTGACAGCTTCTGCTCTCACGCTTGCCGTTGCATCGCTGACAGGTTGTGGGACCGATAGCTCAAGCGCCGCCTCGAACGGGAAGGTCGATGTGGTTGCGGCGTTCTATCCCTTCGCGTTCGTCGCGCAGGAGGTCGGAGGCGATGACGTCACCGTCGTCAACCTCACGAAACCCGGTGCCGAGCCGCATGACCTCGAGCTCACCCCACGCCAGGTGGCCGCGATCTCCGAGGCGGACCTGGCCATCTACCTGAAGGGTTTCCAGCCGTCCGTCGACGAGGCGATCCAGCAGAACAAGCCTGCTCACACGCTCGAGGTGAGCACAGTCGTTCCGCTCACCCGGCCGGTATCGCCGGACGAGGAAGGCGAGAACCAGGATCACTCGCACCTCTCTGGTGACCCGCACATCTGGCTTGACCCGACCAAGCTCGCCACCGTCGCCCAGGCGGCGGGCGACCAGCTCGCCGCAGCCGACCCGCCGCATGCCGCCGACTTTCGGGCCAGGGCCGCCGCATTTGTCACCCGGCTGGACGATCTGGATGCCGACCTCAGCGCCGGTCTGCGGAATTGTCGGCAGAAGGCGTTCGTCACCTCGCATGCCGCCTTCGGTTACTTCGCGCAACGCTACGGGCTTGAACAGATCGCGATCGCCGGCCTCTCACCCGAGGCAGAACCGGCACCAGCGAGGATTCAGCAAATTCAGCGTGAGGTCGAAGAACGAGGAATCACGACGATCTTCTTCGAAACGTTGGTCAGCCCGGATCTCGCGGACACGATCGCCCGCGACACGGGTGCCACTACCGCTGTCCTCGATCCCGTCGAGGGAATCAAGGATCCGACCCGGGACGATTACTTCAGCGTTATGCGCGCCAACCTCGGCGCACTACGAAAGGCTCTTGGACCCTGTTGAGCGATTCCGGCCCGTACCAGCGACAACCCCGGCGTCCGGCCGGGGACATCGCGCGCAACCCCCAAGGCGGCGGGCGGACCGGCGACGCGCCGCCAGACCGCCTCATGGGCGGCTCCGACATCGATCCGCCCGATCAGAAGGTCGCCAGGTCGACCGATGCCGCCGAGTCTTCTATAACTTCCAACGGGTCGGTGCCTGACAGCTCGAGGGCAATCGCGGGCTCAGAGCCCCCTGCTGCAAGCGTCGCCGAGCTCGATGCCGCGGTCGTCGCCCTCGGTGGTCGCGTGGTGCTGCGCCGGGTGTCCGCTGACGTGAAGGACGGCGAGGTCGTGGCCGTCCTCGGCGCCAATGGCTCGGGCAAGTCAACCCTGGTCCGTGCGCTGATAGGTCTGGTGCCGCTGCAAACCGGCGAGGCTCGCCTCTTCGGCAGTCCGCTGCCTCGGTTCAAGGAATGGCGCAGGATCGGCTATGTGCCGCAGCGGACGACCGCCGCGGCCGGCGTTCCGGCGACTGTCCGCGAGGTTGTCACCTCAGGGCGGCTCGCGTACACCGGCGTCCTCGGCCGGGTGGGCAAACGCGACCGCATCGCGATCGATGATGCCCTGGCCAGCGTCGACCTGACCGACCGGGCGCGAGACAGCGTCGCTCTGCTCTCCGGCGGTCAGCAACAGCGAGTCCTCATTGCTCGCGCGCTGGCCACTCGACCGGACCTGCTGATCCTCGACGAGCCGATGGCCGGGGTGGATCTCGCCAACCAACGCGCGCTGGCCGACACCCTAGCCGCGCTGCACAGCGACGGCACCACGATCCTCCTCGTCCTACATGAGCTTGGACCGCTGACACCCCTCATCGACCGCGCCGTCGTCCTTCGTGACGGACGGGTCGTCCACGATGGGGCACCACCACCCGCCGTTGGGCATCACGCCGATCCGGCCCACGACCACGTGCACCCGCACGCGCCGGAGGAGCCGGGATGGCTGCGCTGAGCTCGGGGGTCCTCGCGACCCTCCACCCCGCCGGGACCGTGCTTCCGGAGTTCCTTCAGCCGGCATTCATGCAGCGAGCCGTAGTCGCAGCGATCCTCGTCGGGCTGGCTGCGCCGGCGATTGGGACCTACCTCGTCCAGCGCCGGCTGGCGCTGATGGGCGACGGCATCGGGCACGTCGCCCTGCTCGGCGTCGCGCTTGGGCTCCTGCTGCATGCTTCGCCCGTGTGGACCGCTGTTGTCGTCGCGGCGCTTGGTGCCATCGCCATCGAGGTGGTGAGGGAGCGCGGTGCTACCAGCGGCGACGTCGCGCTCGCGCTGCTGTTCTATGGCGGCATCGCCGGCGGCGTCGTCCTCATCGGCCTGTCCGATTCGGGTAGCAACGCGAACCTTCTCTCCTACCTTTTCGGGTCGCTCACCACCGTCGCGCCTGGCGACCTGATCACGATCGCGATCCTCACCCTCGCCGTCCTGGCCGTCACCGTCGGGCTGTCGCGCTCACTCTTCGCCGTCTGCCAGGACGAGGAGTACGCCAAGGTCGCCGGACTGCCGGTTCGGGCGCTCAACCTGCTGCTTGCTATGTCTGCAGCAGTAACCGTCACCGTCGCGATGCGTGTGGTCGGCGTCCTCCTCATCAGCGCGCTTATGGTCGTACCCGTTGCCACCGCACAGCAGTTCACGCGCGGCTTCCGTGCGACGCTCGCGGTCGCCATCCTGCTCGGGGTGACCTATGCGCTGTCTGGCGTGACGTTCTCCTACTACGCGGACACTGCGTCGGGGGCGAGCATAGTGCTGCTGGCCATCGCCGGATTTGCCCTGGTCACCGTGGTGAGCACGGTCGTGCGGCGGGGTCGGGCGCCCGAGACCGAGATCTTTGAGGACGAGGTTGCCGTCGGACTGGCCGACAGCCAGGCCTGAGCGACAATGTGCACGGCGGTGTAACAAGGAGATGACCGTGATACGCGAGGACAGCGCGACGAGGACCCGGGCGACCAGGCAGCGCGCAGCGGTCTCGTCGATCCTCGACGAAATCGACGACTTTCGCAGCGCACAGGACATTCACGCGATCTTGCGTTCACGCGGCGACTCCGTCGGCCTGACCACGGTCTACCGGACACTGCAGTCGCTGGCCGACGCAGGGAAAGTGGACGTTCTGCGCACTGGGGACGGTGAGTCGGTCTACCGGCGCTGCTCCACCAGTCATCACCATCACCTGGTGTGCCGCAACTGCGGGCGCACGGTCGAGGTTGAGGGACCGGCCGTAGAGCGATGGGCGGAAAAGGTCGGCGCCGAACACGGCTTCGTGAGGGTCACCCACAACGTTGAGGTCTTCGGCACCTGCCCCGACTGCGCCGCCGGCCTCGCATGAAGGGCACCTTCACCCCATAGGTTGGGGTGAAGGTGCCCTTCATGCGTTGCGGGATGGAGTGAGGGCGCCCTTCATCGCGTGAGCGGCCCGCGGCTGCGTGACGTGCGGTCGTATATTGGATCGTCACTCTGCAACCCGCTAACGCGGTAAGAACGCGGGCCTGCGCTGCGGACCTCGGCTGGGGCGACGCAGTGGCTCAGCTTGACGGGTTGGGAATCGCACCGCCGTAGCGGCGGTCGCGGCTGGCATAGATCTCGACGGCTTTCCACAGATCGCGGCGGTCGAAGTCGGGCCACAGTGTGTCCAGAAACACCATCTCCGCATAGGCGGACTGCCATAGCAGGAAGTTCGAAAAGCGCTGCTCTCCTGACGAGCGGACGAACAGGTCGACGTCCGGGATGTCGGGCTCGTCGAGATAGCGAGCGAGAAGCTTCTCGTTCACCCGGTCCGGCTTGAGCCGGCCGGCCGCTACTTCCCTCGCAATCGCCAGAGCTGCATCAGCGATCTCGGCGCGGCCGCCGTAGTTCACGCAGAACTGCAGAGTGATCACGTCGTTATTGCGGCTCAGATCCTCGGCGTACTCCAGCTCCTTGATCACGCTGCGCCACAGGCGCGGGCGGCGGCCCGCCCAGCGGATGCGGACGCCTCGCGCATGCAGATCGTCGCGTCGCCGGTGGATGACGTCCCGGTTGAAGCCCATCAGGAAACGCACCTCGTCCGGCGAACGGCGCCAGTTCTCGGTCGAGAACGCATACGCCGAGAGGTACTTCACGCCGACCTCGATCGCACCTTCGATGACGTCGAAGAGCGCGGCCTCACCGGCCTCGTGGCCAGCGGTCCGCGGCAGGCCGCGTTGCTTGGCCCAGCGGCCGTTACCGTCCATGACGATCGCCACATGGCGGGGTACGAACTGGGCCGGGATCTCGGGAGGCCGAGCACCGCTTGGATGAGGGTCAGGTGGTCGTGGTACGGCCATGCCGCCAGCCACGGTCTCGCCCGCATCGCCGCCCCGGCGTGAGCTCCGGCCGATCCCGCGCCGACCGAATGCCGCCGAGGAGATCCCGCGCAGCGTGCTGCCTCCGCCCCGGGCCGGCAGGTCCGCGACAGGCGGCTGTGGATCGGCGTCGGGCCGTCGGCCGGACCCCGGGTTCGGCTCGGTCTCTAGTCCCGGTTCAGTCCCCCGCCGCGGGTGATTCTGCGAGTGCGGCTCGATCCCCGGGCGCGGCTGGGTCATGTACGCTCCACCAGCCCCAGGGACCGCAAGCCTCGCTCAAGGTGCCATTGCAAGTAGGCCGCGACGATTCCGCTCGCCTCCCGGCGGTGCCGCACCTCGCTCGCGTCTGCGGTCGGCCACTCCCCGCTGAGCAGGGCCGCGAGCAACATCATCGTCTCCGGAGCGGGCGCGACCGAGCCGGTAGGGCGGCAGTCCTGACAGGCCGCGCCGCCCGCCTGGACGGCGAGGTACGGGTTCGGCCCCGGTGCACCGCATCGCACGCACGTGCTGAAGCTCGGTGCGTACCCGGAGACCGCAAGCGCGCGAAGCAGAAACGCATCGAGGACCAGCCCGGCATCATGCGAATTCTCAGCCAGCGCGCGCAGTCCGCCGGCGAGCAGGACATAGAGCTGGACGGCAGGCTCCCGCTCTTCATCAGTGAGCTTCTCGGCGGTCTCCAGCATCGCCGTGCCGGCGGTGTACCGCGGATAATCGTCGGCAATCGCCGCCCCGAACGCATCAAGCGACTCGACCTGGCTGACGATGTCGAGCGTCCGGCCGGTTGCGAGCTGAACGTCGATACGAGTGAACGGCTCGAGCCGCGCCCCGAACCTCGACGTCGTTCGACGCACGCCTTTGGCCACCGCCCTGATCCGGCCGTTGCCCCTTGTGAGCAGGGTGACGATTCGGTCCGCCTCGCCCAGCTTCTGGGTCCGCAGCACAATCGCCTCGTCGCGGTACAAGCTCACCGGCTCATTCTCCGCCAGACCCGAGCCGAGCGCTCGCGACGCCCTCGCCGTGTCGCCGCCCCCTGCCGAGACCCGCTCCGGTGTCGATCGATGGACCGACACCAGGAGGAAATCGCGACACGGCACCGATCATTGGACCGCCACCCTCACCATTGGCCGGATCTCGTCCAGGGGACTGTCCAACGATCACATGACTCATGCCGCCCTCTCGGGGGCGTTGTCCATTGATCGATGTCGACGACCAATGGCTCCCGCGAGCCGGATACTCCGTCGCGTGACCGCGCCGAGGCTGCCAGACTGTGCCTCCGTGGGCGACCTACTTGATCGAATCGAGCGCTACTACGACGCCGTACCGCGATCTGGTTCTCGTACAGAGCAGATCGGGCCGTTCACGCTCTTCGTGTCCAACGGCGGCTGGCCATACTATGGGCGGCCGACGCTTGGCATGGCGGCGAGCTTCGATCTCGCGGCAGTTGAGCGGCTACGAGAGAGACAGCGCGAGCTCGGCGTCCCCGAGGCGCTCGAGTGGGTCGATGAGATCGCGCCGGATCTGCTTGCGGTCGTCCGTCAGTCAGGCCTTTCGGTCCACGAATGCCCGCTCATGGTCCTCCACGAGCCGATGCCGATGGCCGACGCACAGGACGTGACGGTACGCATCCTCGGTGCCGACGATCCCGAGCTCGCCCTGGCCGCTGCGGTGGCAACGGTGAGTTTCGCCGCCGGAGGAGTCGATGTCGGCAGCGACGGCATTCGCGAAAGGGATGCGCGGGCCGCAGCCATGACAGAGTCCGAGCTCGAGCGGCACAGGGATCGTGTTCGGCGTGGCCTGACGGTGTCCGCCGTCGCCGAGGCCCAGAACGGTCCTCTTGCCTCCGGCTCCCACCAACCGGTCGATGGCGTCACCGAGATCGTTGGCGTCGCGACATTGCCCGCGGCCCGCCGCCGCGGTCTCGGCGCGGCGATCACCGCGGCCTTGGTCACCGACGCCCAGCAGCGAGGCGTGAACGTTATCTTCCTGTCCGCCGGTTCCGAAGCGGTCGCGCGCATCTACGAGCGGGTCGGGTTCCGCCGCATCGCGACCGCATGTATCGCGGAACGAGCCTGACTGCGCCCGCAGAGACCACCGGACGGCGGCTCGAACCGCCTCGCGGATGGGCTCTGTTGTGGAGAAGCGGGGCCGCGTTCTATGCCTGGTAGACAAGGGCGACTGGGCCATGCTGCCGTTGTCGGGTCAGGGGAATCACGCCTCGAACCGCCAATGGATGAGGGGCACCACCCGATAGGTTGGGGTGAAGGTGCCCTTCATGCGAAACGGGCGGGGGTTGCCGACCGATTGACGGCGCTGACGACCGCTTTCAGTGACGCGGTGACGATATTCGCATCGATGCCGATACCCCAGAGGACCCGGTCTCCGATGCCGCATTCCAGGTAGGCAGCAGCGCGGGCGTCGCCGCCGGACGACAGCGCGTGCTCGTGGTAGTCGTACACCCGCACGTCGATCCCGAGTTCGGTGAGCGCGTCGACGAAGGCGGCGATCGGTCCGTTCCCGGTCCCGTGCAGGGTCCGCGGCACTCCATCCACGTAGACGTTGACCGTGAGCGCGTCTGTCTCGCCGGCCGCGGACGAAGTGTGCACGGAGTTGAGCGCAAACGGCCCGTGACCGGTGAGGTACTCCGCCTCGAAAATGCGCCACATCTCCTCGGGCGCTACCTCGCCGCCGCCTGCGTCCGTGTACGCCTGGATGACCTGGGAGAACTCGATCTGCAGGCGGCGCGGAAGGTCGAGGGCGTGCTCGGTCTTCATGATGTAGGCGACGCCGCCCTTGCCGGACTGCGAGTTGACCCGGATGACCGCCTCGTAGGAGCGGCCGATGTCTCGCGGATCGATCGGCAGATAGGGGACGTGCCAGGGATGTTCACCAATCGGGACGCCGGCGGCCTCGGCATCCACCTCCATCGCCTCAAGCCCTTTCTTGATCGCGTCCTGATGCGAGCCGGAGAACGCGGTGAAGACGAGGTCGCCGCCATAGGGATGCCGCTCGGGCACCGGAAGCTGGTTGCCGTACTCGACCGTCCGCCGGATCTCATCGATATCGGAGAAATCAATCTCCGGATCGACGCCCTGCGCGAGGAGGTTCAGCCCCAGCGTGACGAGGCACACATTGCCGGTGCGCTCTCCGTTGCCGAACAAGGTGCCCTCGACCCGGTCGGCGCCGGCCAGCACGGCAAGCTCGGCGGCCGCCACGCCGGTCCCACGGTCGTTATGTGGGTGAACCGAGAGCACGACAGCGTCGCGCCGCCGGAGGTTACGGCCGAACCACTCGATGACGTCCGCGTAGAGATTCGGCGTGTACATCTCGACCGTCGACGGCAGATTGATGATCGTGGGCCGGTCAACGGTCGGCTCCCATACCTCCATCACCGCCTCGCAGACGTCGAGGGCGAACTCGGGCTCAGTGCCGGTGAAGGACTCCGGTGAGTACTCGAATCGCCAATCTGTGTCCGCCGCCGCCTCGGCGCGCTTGCGCACCTGGCGAGCGCCCTCGACCGCGATGTCCACGATGCCCTCCCGGTCGGTACGGAACACGACCCGCCGCTGCAGCGCGGAGGTGGAGTTGTACAGGTGGACGATCGCCCGCCGAGCACCCTGCAGCGACTCGAAGGTGCGCTCGATGAGGTGGTCGCGAGCCTGTGTCAGCACCTGAATGGTGACGTCATCCGGAACCATGTCGCTCTCGACGAGTTCACGGACGAAGTCGAAGTCGGTTTGGCTCGCGGACGGGAAGCCGACCTCGATCTGCTTGTAACCCAGACGGCAGAGCAGCTGGAACATCCGCCGCTTCCGCGCCGGCGTCATCGGGTCGATCAGCGCCTGGTTGCCGTCGCGCAGGTCAACCGAGCACCACAGGGGTGCCGCGGTCATCCGCTTCTCAGGCCAGGTGCGGTCAGGAAGGTGGATCGAGGTGTACGGGTGGTAACGCTGCACCGGCATCGCGCTCGGTTGCTGTGGTACGGGCATTTCGGTCGGGCTCCTCGGCTCGCGGCGAAGGTCCGGCAACGACGACCACCCCGCGGCGAGGGGAGCCGGCTCGTCTAGCGAGCCTCGCCGCGGCAGCTAAGAAGGAGCAGTCCGGTGTAACGCATCGCCGGTCAGGCTACCGGATTGATCACTTGGCGGACCACTCGTCCCACATTCCGAGACGATCCGGCAGTGCCTGTCAGCGGCCGCCAGCGACGTCAACGGTCGAGCCGGTGACGTATGAAGCGGCTGGCGACAGCAGCCAGAGAATCGCCTCGGCGACCTCCTCCGGCTGCCCACCGCGCTGCATGGGAACCGTTGAGGCCAACCGATCCACCCGGCCGGGCTCGCCGCCGTCCGCGTGAATGGTGGTATCGATCAGCCCGGCGCGTACCCCGTTGACCCGTATTCCGTTGGCCGCAACCTCCCGCGCCAGGCCGACGGTCAGCGCGTCGACCGCGGCCTTCGATGCGGCATAGTCCACGTACTCCCCCGGCGCGCCAAGAACCGCGGCCCGGGAGGACACGTTCACGATGGTCCCGCCCGCGCCGCGGTGCGCGGTCGACATCCGACGAACCGCTTCCCTCGCACATAGGAACGAGCCAAGGACATTGACGGCCAGCATGCGCTGGATACGTTCTCCGCTCATGTCTTCGACCCGCGATTGGAGGTCGACAATGCCGGCGTTGTTCACGAGGCCGCGTACGGGTCCGAGTTCTGCATCCGCGGTCTCGAAGAGGCGCAGAACGTCGGCCTCGATCGAGACATCCGTTCGCACTGCCAAGGCCTTGCCGCCGCGAGCCTCGCAGCTGTCTACGACCTCGGCCGCTGCGGCCGCTTCTGCGCGATAGCCGACGCACACGTCCCACCCGTGCACGGCCGCGAGCCGCGCGGTCGCCGCGCCGATGCCCCTGCTCCCCCCAGTCACAATCAGAACGCCACTCACGAGACAAGTGTCTCTACTCCCCTGGCAAATTGCCGGGCTACCTCGTGATATTGGCTAGCCGAGGCTTCCCGGCTGCGGTTGGCTATGCACATGGAGACTCGGTGGTCGAGGCGCGAGGAGGAGCTGCTCGACATCGAGCTACTGGACCCGGAGAGCGAGGTCTCGAGAGACCGCTGGTGGCGGTTTCGGGTCGAGGTGGACACCTACGACCTTCCGTACGACCCGCCGTTACCGCGTGAGCAGACCACGTGGTGGCTGTACATGGAACCGGGGACGCGGTGCGAAACCTGGGTCATTCGCGATGACGACGGGATCGCTGCGGCTTTGCGCCTGCAGCTCTTCGACGACAGCAATCGGCATTTGGCGTGGGCGGCGATTCATGTCCGTCCGGACGTCCGCCGGCGTGGCCTCGGCCGCGCACTGTTTGGGCACGCGGTGGAACGCGCTCGTACCGAAGACCGGCGCACACTCAACGTGGGCGGACCGCGCTCCGACGCGGCGGCCGAGTTCGCGGATGCGGTGGGCGCGGAACGAACGCAGACCCTGCTGCGCAGCGTGCAGCGGCTCGACCAGATCGATCGAGACAGGCTCGGGCGGCTGGCCAAGCGGATTGCCAAGGCCGCGCCGCAGTATTCGCTCGTCCGCTGGACCGACCGATGCCCCGACGAGTATCTCGGCGACTACATCCACGCCAAGAACGGCATGCTGGATGCGCCCGTCGCCGATGGCATCGACTATGAGCCGCACGAAGCCAAGCCCGATCTGCTGCGCGAGGCCGAGGATCGTAATAAGAGCATCGGGATCAAGGAATACGTCATCTGCGCGCGCGATGACACGAGTGGAGAGTTCGCCGGCCTGACCCAGCTCTGGAACGTCGGCGGGATCCGGGCGGACCAGGGAGACACGGCCGTGCTCAGGGGTCACCGCGGCCACAGGCTCGGCGTACGGCTCAAGGCTGAGATGGTGGCATGGCTCGCCGAGGTCGATCCGCGAGTCGAGGAGGTCCAGACCTTCAACGATCCGGACAACGAGCCGATGTTGCGTGTGAACCGGGAGCTCGGGTATCGCCCGTCGGAGCTGTGGGACGACTGGACGATCGCGGTACGGCCACCTTCGTAACGGCCCCCCGCCACCGGCCGAATCAGGCTCTGACTTCGCGCCCTCTGACATGACTTTGCGCCCTGGATGCATGCCGGAGACGGACATTCCGGGCAGGACATGATGCAGCACGGAGCTAGGTCGAGCTTGGAACCTGCGGCAGGACGAGTGCGCTACGGCTGGAGCAGCCCGAAGCCCGGAGCCGCGGCTGGCCGAGCGCGCTCCGGCTGGGTTGGTCAGAAGCCAAGCTTGCGGAGCTGCTTGGGGTCTCGCTGCCAGTCCTTGGCAACGGTGACATGCAGATCGAGGTAGACCGGTGTGCCAAGCAATGCTTCGATGTGGCGGCGTGCCTCGCTGCCGACTGCACGCAATCTCGACCCTCCCGCACCAATGACGATCGCCTTCTGACTCGGCCTCTCGACGTACAAGGTGGCGTGGATGTCGAGCAACGGCCGGTCAGCAGACCGGTCCTCCCGCAGCCCCATCTCCTCGACGACGACGGCGATGGAGTGGGGAAGCTCGTCCTGTACGCCCTCCAGTGACGCTTCCCTGATCAGCTCGGCCACCATGACCTGCTCGGGCTCATCGGTCAGCTCGCCCTCCGGATAGAGCGAGGGGCCTTCGGGGAGGCGTGCGATCAGCAGGTCCTGGACAGTGTCGAGCTGGTCGCCCTGCGTCGCGGACACCGGCACGATCTCGGCGAAGTCGGGACCGCCCGCGCGCCCCAACTGATCCACCGCAGCTAACTGCTCGGCCAGGTCCCGATGGCCGACCTTGTCCGACTTCGTGACGAGCGCGAGGACGGGCGTACGCGGCACCTTGGCAAGCTCCGTGGCGATGAACCGATCACCCGGGCCGATCTTCTCGTCCGCCGGTATGCACAGTCCGATCACGTCGACCTCGGCGTAGGTGGATCTGACGACATCGTTGAGCCGCTCGCCGAGCAGGGTGCGGGGGCGGTGGAATCCGGGCGTGTCGATCAGGATCAGCTGCGCGTCGGGGCGGGTGAGGATTCCCCGGATCGCGTGCCGCGTCGTCTGTGGACGGCGGGAGGTGATCGCCACCTTGGTGCCGACGAGCGCGTTGGTCAGCGTCGACTTGCCGGTGTTCGGACGACCGACCAGGCAGGCAAAGCCGGCGCGATGCGGCGCCTCGCCGCTCGACGAGTCCCGCGAGCCGGCCGACATTGGTCCAGTGTGGCGTACCCGGGGGTCACTCACATCGCCAAGCTCATCCGCTGGATCAGCGCTATGTGGATGATCGGACGAGGTGTCGCCGGTCACCTGGCGTCGATCCGAGCCCAGACACTGCCATCCGGGGTCGCGAGATAGACCGGAGTCGTCGGACCGCCGAGATCCCTAACCGCGGCGAGATCGACCGCTGGGGGCGGCGTGTCGGACTCGCTGACGACAGCAACCGCTTCCAGGCCATCCGCGCCACCGCCGACCGCCATCACGATCGCGGCCCGAACGGCGCTCAGGTGCAGAGACGGCAGCACAACGGTCGTCGCCACGTACGTGCGTCCTGTCGTGTCCCGCACCGCGGCACCTTCGGCGGCGGACAGCCGAGCCCGGGCAGACCTTGCCAGCACGATGATCTTCTCGTTCTCCGGGCCGACCTCCTCCACGGAGGACCACCCTAATGTCGCCGCTAGTGTGCCGAGCCAGAAATTCGGCGCATAGATTCGTGGCCAGGTGGATGCATCGCAAGGCCGAGGAGGAGGCCGCTAGCAGCGCTAACGGCGACGACGAGAACGCAGCGAGGCGCCGACTGGGCGCGGAGATATGTAGCGAATTTGTGGCGAGGGACCCTAGGCCGGCTTGGCCTCCTTGTCGACGCGGGACACGACAACGGTGCCGATCTGGTTGCGCCGGCCGGCGGCGCTCTCAGCGGTGAGCGTCAAGCCCTCGACGACCGCGGTAGCGCCAGGGATCGGTACCCGGCCGAGGTGTTTGGCGAGCAACCCTCCGACGGTGTCGACATCCTCGTCGTCGAGCTCGACATCGAACAGCTCAGCGAGCTCTTCCACCGGGAGCCGTGCCGTCACTCGCGCCGAACCGTTCGCGAGCCACTCCACGCCCGGCCTTTCGATGTCGTACTCGTCGGCTATCTCGCCGACGATCTCCTCGAGGATGTCCTCGATGGTGACGATGCCGGCGGTGCCGCCGTACTCATCGACGACGACCACCATGTGGATCTGGTTGACCTGCATCTCTCGCAGCAGGTCGTCGACGGGCTTGGAGTCAGGTACGAAGGTCGCCGGCCGCATCACCGATTCGACCCGCTCGGTGGATTCGCCTTCGTGGTATTCGTGGGTCCGGCGCGCCAGGTCCTTGACGTAGATGATCCCCACGACATCGTCCTCACCCTCACCAACGACCGGGATCCGCGAGAAGCCGCTGCGCAGGGCGAGCGAGAGCGCCTGGCGGAGTGTCTTGTCCCGTTCGATGAAGACCATGTCGGTCCGCGGAACCATGACCTCGCGGGCGATCGTGTCGCCGAGCTCGAAGACCGAGTGCACCATGCGGCGTTCTTCGGCCTCGATGAGCAGACTCTCCTCGGCCAGATCCACCAGTTCCCGAAGCTCGGCCTCCGAGGCGAAAGGACCCTCGCGGAAGCCGCGCCCCGGCGTCAACGCGTTGCCGAGCAGAATGAGTAGCCGGGGCAGCGGCCCGAGCACCCGGGCCAGTGGATGGAAGATCACCGCGCCGACAAGGGCAACGGAGTCGGCGTGCTGGCGACCCAGAGTGCGGGGGGCGACGCCGACCACCACGTAGGACACGAAGACCATCACCACGACGGAGAAGAGGATGGCCTCCCAGGTCTCGGGGAACCGGTCCAGGCAGACCACGGTGACGAGGACGACGGCGGCCACCTCGCAGGCAACCCGGAGGAGCAGGACCAGGTTCACGTACCGCGCCGGGTCGGCGGTCACGTCGAGCAGCCGCTGCGCGGCCCGCCCATCCTCCCTGGCCAATTCCTCCGCGCGCACCCGCGAGACGCGCGAGAACGCCACCTCGATACCCGCAAGAACACCGGCCACCGCGACCAGCAGTACAGCGAGAACGATCGTCCAGCCGTCGGCGGCGGTCACAGCGCCGCCTGTCTATCGCAGTCCACCATCGGTCGATCCGGCATCCGGACCCGACATCGTGCCGGGCCGGGCCGACCGTTCCTCCCACCAGGATCCGAGCAGTTTCGCCTGCAGGCCGAACATCTCGCGTTCCTCGTCCGGCTGCGCATGATCGTAGCCGAGCAGATGCAGGATGCCGTGAGTCAGTAGCAGGTTCACCTCGTCTGCGAAGCCGTGGCCCGCGCGCCGCGCTTGACGCACCGCGACCTGCGGACAGATCACCACGTCGCCGAGGAGACCAGGCTCGGCCTCGCCGTCATCGTCACCGCGGGGCGGGCGCAGCTCGTCCATCGGGAAGGACAGCACGTCGGTCGGGCCGCGCTCGTCCATCCACTTGACGTGGAGCTCTTCCATTGCGGCCTCGTCCACCAGCAGGATCGACAACTCCGCCTGCGGATGAATCTTCATCGCGTCCAGGACATGCCGCGCAAGGCCGACGAGGGCGGCATCGTCGACGTCGACTCCGGACTCGTTGGCGATCTCGATGCTCATGGCGCCCATCCCGCCGCTCCCGTTTGGTGGCTGGCGGACGCGGCGGCGGCCCCCATTCGCAGGGCCGGGATCGGGGTCGGCGTAGGCCGGCCCGCCGATCCAGGAGCGAGGTCGGCGAAGTGCCGTCTGTCGGGCTCGGGCATGAGACCAGCGTGCCGCACCGGTCAGCGGCCTTGGCGGCCGGCCCGGCGTCCCCCAGCGCGACCTCGCGGTCCGCTGATCCGGTCGGCGCTGCGAGTCTCGGTACCGTTCGCCGCGTCCCACCTGCTGTAGGCATCCACGATCCGGCTCACCAGCTTGTGGCGTACGACATCGTGGCTGGTCAGCATGCGGAACTCGACGTCCTCCACGCCTTCGAGTATCTCTCGGACGATCTTCAGGCCGCTGCGGGTGCCCGCGGGGAGGTCGATCTGGGTGATGTCACCGGTCACGACGATCTTGGAACCGAAGCCGAGCCGGGTCAGGAACATCTTCATCTGCTCGGGCGAGGTGTTCTGGGCTTCGTCCAAGATGATGAACGCATCGTTGAGCGTGCGGCCGCGCATGTAGGCGAGTGGTGCCACCTCGATCGTGCCCGCGGACATCAGGCGCGGAATCGAGTCGGGGTCGACCATATCGTGCAGCGCGTCATAGAGGGGGCGCAGATAGGGATCGATCTTCTCGTACAGAGTTCCCGGCAGGAAGCCAAGCCGCTCGCCGGCCTCCACCGCCGGTCGGGTGAGAATGATCCGGTTGACCTGCTTGGCCTGCAGCGCCTGGACAGCCTTGGCCACGGCGAGATAGGTCTTGCCGGTGCCGGCGGGACCGATGGCGAACACGACGGTGTGCTTGTCGATCGCGTCGACATAGCGCTTTTGGTTGAGCGTCTTGGGCCGGATGGTGCGACCCCGGTTGGACAGGATGTCGAGCGTGAGTACGTCGGCCGGTCGCTCGGTCGTCTCGGCGCGGAGCATGTGGATGGATCGCTCGATGGCGTCGACGGTCAAGGGCTGACCGGTACGCAGAACGAGCACAAGCTCATCGATCAGCCGCTCGACCAGGGCCACGTTCTGCGGCTCGCCACTCACAGTGATCTCGTTGCCGCGGACGTGGACGTCCGTGTCGGCGAACTGCTGTTCGACTGCTCTGAGGAACTCGTCGGCAGAGCCGAGGAGGCTCACCATCGGCACGCTGGCCGGTACGACGATCTTGTGTTGGATGGATGTCGCGGGTGCCATTTGCCTTCCATGCTATCCGCCGGTTCCGACGAACCGCTGATCAATTGACCCCAACAAGGTCATGGAGGTTGCCAGCCTGGAGTCAGGATCATCCCGGATGTCAGGTCAAGCCTCGCCGAAGGCGTCGTACCGGATGTGAGTTTGCGGTACTCCGAGCGAGAGCAGGCGGTTCAGCGTCGCAGTGATCATCGGCGGCGATCCACTCGTGAAGACATCGTGCTCATGCCACGGGCCGTAGCGGGCGATCACGTCGGGCAACAGCCCGCGCTCACCGTGGAAGTTCGCATCATGGGAGACCGCCGTTACGACCGTAAGCTGAGGGAACCGCGAGCTCATGCGGCGCATCGCCGCGAGGTCGTACAGCTCGTGCGGCCGGCGTGCGCCGAAGAAGAGGTACACCGATCGCGGGCTGTTCCAACGGGCCAGGTCCTCGACGATGGCCTTGATCGGTGCCAGACCTGTGCCACCGGCGACGCACAGCACATCTCGCTGCGACGCAGGGTCGATGACCATGCTGCCGACAGGTGCGCCAAGCCGGACGACATGTCCCGGGTGAGCCTTCCTGACCAGTGCACTGCTCACCCAGCCCACGGATATCGCCTTGACGTGGAATTGGATAAGTCTGTCGGCACGGGGTGCGTTGGCCATCGAGTACGGCCGCCAGACTCCGGGGAACCATGGTGTCTCGACGCTGACGTACTGTCCCGGGCGATACGGGAACGGTTGGTCGGTGCGGACCGTGATCACGGCGATGTCGTTGGTCCGCCGCTCGTGGGCGACGATCTCGCCCTCCCACCATGCAGGCAGCCGGCCGGCCTTATCGACCCCCGCCACCATGGTCCGCGCGATGAAGCCATAGGCCTGAACCCAGGCGCTTTCCAGCTCGGGGCTCCAGAGGGAGCCGGCGAACCTGCGCAATGCGGCGATGAGTGCCCGGCCCACGGCATCGAAGTGCTCCGGCTTGACGTCGAACTTCCGGTGATCGGCGGCGAGCTGCTCGAGGTACGGAACCAGGATTTCGGGCCGATCAATGTGTTGTGTGATCGCAAGCAGCGCACTCACCAGTCGGTCACGTTGGGTGTCCATGGCGAGCGGGAACTTCGCGCGGAGCTCGGGATTCTCAACGAAGAGCACCGCATAGAAATACGCGGTGAAGCGATCGCCGTAGGCGGCTACGGCGTCGAAACTCTCTCGAATGAGACGAGCGTCCAGGAGGGATCACCACCGAGGACACGTGTAACGGTGAGTGCAACACACGGACACTATCTGTTACAGGCCCAATCCGCAGCCGAATCACCCGATTGCCCCCAACCCGCCACCATCCGCATGAAGGGCGCCTTCACCCCGACCTATCGGGTGAAGGCGCCCTTCATGCGGTAGGCGCGGCGGGCGGCGAAGGGCTGGTCCGAGCTAGTCGGAGTGGGGGCCGAGGTCGTCGGCTGGCGAGTGAAGGGGTACGTCGCCCAATACATCTTGCTGACGGCACCGCTCTCTTCATCGCGAACGACCCGCAGCACCTCACCCTGCTCGCGACCGGACACCGTCCGGTAGAGATCGGCGGCCACCTTCTCGAAGACCGCCGGTGGCTTGCTCCGCGGCACGTCGGTACGGCGCACGGCGAGCTTCCCGTCCTCGACGGCGAAGACGAACTCGCTCCCTTCCGACCACCACCGGCCAAGCAGCTCCTCGTACTCAGACGCCACCGGCGGACCTACGTGCCATGCCGTCGGCAGGGCCGGATCCCCGTCGACAACGTCCAGCGTGAGCGCGACGGCAAGCTCACCGGGCTCAGCGCCGGCCGATGTGTTCGCGAAGACCGCAGCGCCGACCTTCTCTGGCCGCCTGACCGCGAGGCCGGCGAGAAAGCCGGGCATCGCGCCGTCGTGGCCGACGAGCACCCGCTCGCCGCGCCGGTGGAGCATGAGCCCGAGCCCCCAGGCGAGCAGCCAGCCGTCGAGGTCGAACATCGTCTGCGGGTGACACATCTCGTCCAGCGTGTCCGCGGACAGCACATCGGCGGCGGGATCGGCGAGAAATGCCGCCCATCGGCCCAGATCACGCGGCGTACTCCAGAGTTCGCCAGCGGGTGCGAACGCAAAGCCGGGGAAGAGCGGCTCGGGCCAGACCCGATCGGCATACGGGTCGACCAGGTAACCGTAGGCCCGCGGCGGGACGGCCGCGGTGGTGGTCCGATCCATGCCCAGCGGACGCAGGATGCGGTCTCGGAGCACGTCTGCCCACGCCGCACCGCGCAGCCGCGCGACCACCTCGCCGAGCAGCGAGTACGCGAGATTCGAGTAGTGGAACGTCCGGCCCGGCGGGAGCACGGCGTCGGCCTGTTCCAGGCCGGACAGGAGAGTCGGCAGGTCGGGCCCCTCGCCGGTCTCCCAGATGTCGCCGTGCGGTTCGCGCTGCAGCCCGGAGAAGTGGCACAGCATCCGGCGTATCGACAGCCCGCCGTGCTTCGTATCAGAGACGTACTTGCCGAGTTCGTCGTCCAGCGAAAGGAGCCCGTCATCGCGGCACTGCATCACGAGCGTGGCGGTGAAGGTCTTGGTGATCGACCCAACCCGGTATTGCGTGTCATCGGTTGGCGCCGACGCCACGCCAGCCTCCGTCGTTCCCACGCCTGTGAAGTGGACCGGCGCGCCATCTCTGACAACCAGCGCAGCGACGGAGGGTGAGCGCCATTGCACCTGGTGGTCCGCGACCTTCTTGCGGACCGCCCGATCGAGCGCATCGGGTACCGGAGTCATCCCGGCGGCCATGCCATCCTCCTTCCGCCGAGCACATGAGCGTGTACGTGGAACACGGTCTGCCCTGCACCACTCCCCGTGTTGAACACCACGCGGTAGCCCGAGTCCGCGATCCCTTCATCCGCGGCGACCGCAGCGGTCTCGAGCAAGACCTCGGCGATCAGGCCCGGATCTGCCTTCGCCAGATCGGCCGCGGTCGGGTGAT
Organism: Actinomycetota bacterium; assembly: GCA_046735375.1. GTDB lineage: Bacteria > Actinomycetota > Actinomycetes > JAKEEW01 > JAKEEW01 > DASYTV01. The sequence goes on from JBKPTD010000121.1 coordinate 18,460, forward strand.
GCTCCTTGGGGATGACGAGCACGTGCGTCGGCGCCTGCGGGTTGATGTCACGGAACGCCAAGGTCCGCGGCCGATCCCTGACGACGGTGGCGGGCACATCGCCAGAGACGATCTTGCAGAACAGGCAGTCGCTATCCATGACCCGCTCCCTTTGACCGCGATCGGTGCTCGATCATGGTCCCGCGCCCTCCCTCGCCTCGAGAGCCACGGCTCGCGGCCCACACCCGACGCAATTTGGCTCGCTCCCAGGGCCCCACAGCCTAGTGTCGCGTTAACGAGGTCTCTTTGCGTCTGCCTGGTTCCGCTGGCGCCTGGCCGCGTTCTCGTTCGCCCGCGTAGCGCCGCTACGAGAGCTCGCTGCGGCCTTGCCATCCATCCAGCGGTCCTCAGGCATCCGTCAAAGGGCCTCGTTAACGCGACACTAGGACACCGGCAGGTGACGGGCTACGCTTCCCCTCCCCACGTCGCACCGGGCGAGGGATGCTCTAAACAGTTCACCGCCGACTGGCGTCTGAACATAGAGGCGAGCACAGTCCTCGCGGGCAGGGAGCTGAGAACGTCCATGGCGGCACCGCAGTCGAGTCCAGGTCGCCAGACGCCGCGTCCAAGCGGCAGCGGCATGCCGTCGATCTGGCTCGTGGTGGTCTCCGCGGTCGCGGCCGGCCTCCTGCTTGGTCTCGCCATCGGCATGCTCGGACGGGACGACGACGGCGACACTGTGGGCGAGACCTCGGCTACGCAAGGTGCGACGGGCCAGCCGACCACACCCGCGGCGGCCCCCTCAGACAGCCCGCCCGCCACAACCGAACCGACGACAACCCCGCCGGTGACCCCCACATCGGATCGCGAGCAGCGAACGCTTGCTCTTTACTACCTCCGTGGCGGCGCCAACAGCGATGCCAGGCTGTTCAGGGAGTTCCGCACCATCCAGGTCGTTGACCGCCGGCCTGTGCTCGCGGCGGTCACGGCGATGTTCACCGTGCGGCCGCTCGATGGCGACTACGTGAACCCATGGCCCGCGAGCAGCAGGGTGCTCAGCACGTCGAAGTCGGGCGACCTCGTCACGGTGAACCTTTCCCGCTCGGTAGCGGGGCGGAGCGCGTCCGAGCTTGTCAGTCGGATGGCCATCCAGCAGCTTGTCTACACGGCGACCGCGGCGGACCTCAGCACCCGGCGGGTGAATATCCTGGTCGAGGGCAAGTCGCTCACGTCGTTGTGGGGCCATCCGGTCGCGCCCCAGCCGATCGCGCGGGCCGCCGAGGCGGACGTCCTGGCACCGGTCTGGATCACGGACCCGATCGAGGGCGCCGCGGTCGGGCGGACCGTCACCGTCAAGGGCACCGCCGACGTCTTCGAGGCCACCGTTTCCTACGAGGTAGCCGACCTGGACGGAGCAACGGTCCAAGAGGGGTCGGTGCAAGCATCAGCGGGCAGCGGGACCCGCGGCACCTGGTCAAAGAAGCTGACCTTCGAGCCGGGCACCTATGTGCTGCGCTTTTTCTACCGCTCCGCCGATGACGGCTCCGTACAGGGCTTGGATACCAAGAGGATCCGTGTCCGCTGACCACCGCCGGAGGTCGGCACCGGCTAGGAGCGCGATGATTCATTCGCCCGCCGCGTGGGGTGGGCGAGCGAGAACGCAGCAGGTCGGCGGCCGGGCGCCGCGCAGCAGGGTGAATAGATCAGAGGGCTCAGGCCCAGCGCGCGGTGCGTGACAGCAACGCCGTGGCGGCAACTGTCCCGGCGGTGGACGTGCGCAGAACGGTCGGCCCGAGGCGCGCCGGTTGAGCGCCTGCACCTGAGAACCCAGCGATCTCCTCCGGGGTCAGCCCGCCCTCCGGCCCGACGATCAGCAAGATGTCGCCGGTCGCCGGAAGCCTGATGCTGCCGATCGCGGCCGTGGCCTCCTCGTGCAGCATGACGGCCACTGCTGCTGCCCTGATCAGCTCGGCTACCTGCGAGGTGGATGCGAGCTCGGTGATATCGGGAAGCCAGGAGCGCCTGGCCTGCTTCGCAGCCTCACGCGCCGTCGCCTGCCAGCGCGCTAAAGCCTTCTCGGTACGCTCGCCGCGCCATTGAGCGACGGACCGTGCTGCTGCCCAGGGCACGATGACGTCGACGCCAACCTCAGTCATCGTCTCCACCGCGCGCTCGCCGCGATCGGACTTCGGCAGGGCCTGGACGACCACAAGGCGCTGCGGCGGCGGGGGGTCGTCATGGACGTCGAGGACGTCGAGCTCGAGCCGGTTCTTCGCGGCTGCGATGACTTTGCAATGGGCGGTACGCCCGGCACCGTCGCTGAGGACCACCGCCTCGCCGGGGAGGAGCCGACGTACGGTCGCTGCGTGCCGGCCCTCCGGGCCCTCGAGCGTCACGCGGGCACCCTCGACCAGGCGGTCGCGATCCGCAAGGAATACCGGCGCCGTCACGGCACCAGTCTCCCCCACCAGCCGGGTGGATCGGCTGGCTCCGTGAGCTCGCTGGCTAGCGGCTGTTGAAGGCGTCCCGCAGCCGGGAGAAGAGACCCTGCTGGCCCGGCGAGAAGTGACCGGACGGTTGCTCCTCGCCGCGTAGCTGGGCGAGCTCGCGGAGAAGCTCCTGCTGGCGCTCGTCGAGCCGGGTCGGCGTCTGCACGTCGACGTGGACGATCAGGTCACCGCGCCCGACTCCGCGTAGATGCGGGATCCCCTTGCTGTACAAAGTGATCGTCTGACCGGCCTGGGTGCCGGGCCTGATGTCCAAGGCCTCGGTTCCGTCCAGTGTCGTCAACTCGATCGACGCGCCGAGGGCCGCGGCAGTCATGGGCAGGGTGACCGTGCAATGCAGGTCGTCGGCCTGCCGCTGATACACCGGGTGCGGGAGTTCAACGATCTCGACATAGAGGTCACCGGCGGGGCCACCGCCCGGGCCAACCTCAGATTCGCCGGCGAGCTGGATGCGCGTCCCGGTATCCACGCCTGCCGGGATCTTGACCTTGAGCGTCCGCCGCACTCGTACCCGACCGTCTCCGGCGCACTCGACGCAGGGGTGCGGGATCACTGTCCCGTAGCCCTGACAGACCGGACACGGGCGCGAGGTCATGACCTGTCCCAGGAACGAACGCTGGACCTGGCTGATCTCACCGCGTCCGCCGCAGGTGTCGCACGTCGCCGGGTGGGTGCCCGGTGCTGTTCCTGCGCCTGAGCAGGTAGAGCAAATGACTGCTGTGTCGACCTGGATCTCCCTGGTCGTACCGAACGCCGCCTCCGCAAGATCGACATCCAGCCTGATCAGGGCATCCTGACCGCGCCTGACGCGGCTGCGAGGCCCGCGGGAGGTCGCCGCCCCGAAGAAGGCGTCCATGATGTCGCTGAATCCGAAACCAGCGCCGAAGCCACCGCCGGAGGCGAGCGGATCGCTGCCCATGTCGTACATCTGGCGCTTCTTCTGATCGGACAGCACCTCGTAGGCCGCGGTCACTTCCTTGAACCGCTCCTGCGTCACGGCATCCGGGTTAACGTCGGGGTGCAGTTCGCGAGCGAGCTTGCGGTAGGCCTTCTTGATCTCGTCCTGGGTCGCGTCGCGAGTCACACCAAGGACGGCGTAGTAGTCCTTGCTCACGCGGCCTCCTCGGTTGCCCGCGTGATCGAGATGCTCTGCCCATGCGATCGACTGCTCGCGGCGCCCTCCCCCGTCGGCGTCACCGAAGTCCTCTGCATTCGCGTGTCAATCACAGCGCCGATCACTGCTCCGCCAGGATTCGTCCGACATAACGCGCCACGGCCCGTACAGCACCCATAGTGCCGGGGTAGTCCATTCGCGTCGGCCCGATCACGCCAAGTCGCGCCACCGCCTCGTCCTCGATGGTGTAGGTCGTCGAAACCACGGACGTGGAAGCCAGTCCCTCGTGCGGGTTCTCATGACCGATCCGAACCATGACCGGCTGCGACCCGCCTGCTTCGCCCAACAGGTGAATGAGCACAACCTGTTCCTCGAGCGCCTCCAACACCGGCCGGATCGAGCCGTGGAAGTCCTGAACGAACCGGGCGAGGTTAGCAGTGCCGCCGAGCACGATCCGTTCATCGTGTTGGTCGACCAGGGTCTCGAGGACGGCAGCGATGACCGGCTTCACCAGCGGCTGCGCATCCGCGCCAAACGAGTCACGAAGATCTGCCAGCGCCCCGGCGATGTCATGGCTACGGAGGCCGGCGACCGCGTGGTTGAGCTGACTGCGAAGTGCTGCGATCGACTGCTCGTCGACCTGGATACCGGAGTCGACGACTCGTTGTTCGACCCGGCCAGTGCTTGTGATCAGAACGATGAGGACCCTTGTGGGAGCGACGGGCAGCAGCTCGATGTGACGGACGGTCGCCCGGGCCAGGGACGGGTACTGCACAACAGCGACCTGGCGCGTCAGCTGGGCGAGCAGCCGTACGGTCCGGTTGATCACGTCGTCGAGATCGACGGCACCGTCGAGAAACTGCCCGATCGCGCGGCGCTCGGGAACACTGAGCGGCTTGATGGCGGACAGCCGGTCGACGAAGAGCCGGTACCCCTTGTCGGTCGGCACCCGCCCGGCGCTGGGATGCGGCTGGGCGATGTAACCCTCCTCCTCGAGGACGGCCATCTCGTTACGGATCGTTGCCGGCGACACCCCCAGGTCATGCCGCTCGGTCAGAGTCTTGGACCCGACCGGCTCCTCAGTGGACACGTAGTCCTGCACGATGGCACGCAGCACCGCAAGCTTGCGATCGTCCAGCACGCGCGCCTCCAACCATCGATCTACGCCCCGTTCACGGTTGCGAATGCACCACGGGGACAGCCCACCAGGGATACGCCAGGACAGACTGGCACTCTTCCCTTCTGAGTGCCAGTCTACGGCGCGTACCGCTCTGGGCGAATCTGCCAGAACTCGCCGTTACGTACGGTGCGTGGCGGCTGCGACGTGCCACTGTAGTGAGGTGACCCAAGAGCGACCCGAACCTGAGGGCGAAGCCCGAGCGCCGGACGCATCGAACGACTCCGACCCATCCGCAGTGGACGGAGGCCCCCAGGCGGCCGCCGGTCCACCCCGGGAGCAGCCGCTGCCCTCCGACGAGCCCGGGTACGCGCCTCCTCGCGGGCAGCCCGCGGACCAGGCGGCCGGGTACGCACCTCCTGGTCAGCAGCCGCCGGGCCAGCCACCCGGGTACCTCCCTCCGGGAGCACAACCCGCCGACCAGCCAGCCGGCTACGCCTCTCCCGGTTATCCGCCACCTGGCTCGGCCCCACCGCCCGGCGGAACGACTGGATACACCGGCGCATCGGCTGGTCCCAACGCCGGGCCGGCTGGTTATGGCGCCGCCGGCCAGCCAGGCCACTACCAGGCACCCGGCCCCCAGCCGATGCAGCCGGACGACGAAAGGCTGTGGGCGACCCTTTCCCATTTGTCGGCATTCCTCGGATTCATCGGTATCCCGGTGATCGGACCGCTCGTGATCTTCCTGATCTTCGGAAACCGGTCTCAGTACGTACGGCACCACTCCACGGAGGCACTGAACTTCAACATCACCATGCTCGCCGCGGCGCTCGTCTCCGGACTGCTGATCTTGGTACTGATCGGCTTCATCCTGCTGCCGGTCATCGCGTTGGCGTGGTTCATCTTGACGATCGTTGCGACCGTCGCGGCCAACCGCGGCGAGTGGTATCGCTATCCGTTCACGATCCGCCTGGTCCGATAGCACGTTGGTGCCACCCCATGGACGCGCCTTAGCCCAGGGCCGTATCCGCATGTCCACGCACGACTGCCTCGCGGTACACCACGCTCGCGCCGGCATCGCCGGAGGATGAAGGGCGTGCCACCTCGAACCCGCGACGCATGAGGGGCACCTTGACCCGAACCTATGGGGTGAGGGTGCCCTTCATGCGATGAGGCTACGGACAACGGCGTCGGCCAGGAGGCGGCCGCGGAGGGTGAGGACCAGCCGACCCGCCTCATAGGCCGCGGCCTCGGCGAGCCCGTCGGCGACCGTCCGCTCGGCGGCCGTCCGGCCGGTCTCCGATAGGTCGTCGAGCGGATGCCCGCTGGCGAGACGTACCCCGAGCATCACCCGCTCGACCTGCCGATCGGCGTCGTCGACCGCCTCACCGGCGTGGGCCGGACTCACTCCCGCAGCCACTCGCGCGGTGTAAGCGGCCGGATGCTTGACGTTCCACCAGCGGACCCCGCCGACATGCGAGTGCGCTCCCGGCCCGGCACCCCACCAATGGCCACCGGTCCAGTAGAGAAGGTTGTGCCGGCACCGACTTGCCTCCGACCGCGCCCAGTTGGACACCTCGTACCAGCCGAATCCGGCCGCACCAAGGATCTCGTCGGCCATGAGGTAACGGTCGGCGAGGACGTCCTCGTCGGGCATCGGAAGCTCGCCGCGGCCGATCCGGGCGGCGAGCTTGGTGCCGTCCTCGACGATGAGCGAGTAGGCCGAGACATGATCGGGGTCAGCGGAGATCGCGGCATCGACGGAGTGTCGCCAGTCATCGTCGGACTCGCCGGGCGTGCCGTAGATGAGGTCGAGGTTGATGTGGTCGAATCCGGCCGAGCGGGCCCAGGAAACCGACTGCTGAGCGCGGCCTGGTGTGTGCTGTCGGTCAAGGGTTCGCAGCACGTGCGGAGCGGCGCTCTGCATCCCCAGCGAGATGCGGTTGAAGCCCGCCGCCCGGAGGCTTTCGAGGTAGCGCTGATCCACCGTTTCTGGATTCGCCTCCGTGGTGACCTCGACGTCGGCGGCGAGCCCGAACTCGTCGTCAATCGCATGGAGCATGAGCGCAAGGTCGGCGCTGGGGAGCAGGGTCGGCGTGCCGCCGCCGAAGAACACCGTCTGCACGGGCGGGGTGGGGCCGAGCACCTTTGTGGCGAACCGAACCTCGTCGATCACGGTCTTGGCGTACGTCTCCCTGCGTACGCCCGGCCCGAGCTCCTCCGCGGTGTACGTGTTGAAGTCGCAATATCCGCAACGGGTGGCGCAGTAAGGGACGTGCACATAGAAGCCGAACGGCTGCTCGGCGAGGCTGCGCAGCGCATCGACCGGTAGCGAGCCATCAGACGGCAGCGGCTCGCCCGGTGGGAGCACTGACGGTGACACGGTCCCAATTGTCGTCCGTGCGGCAGGAATCCGCTGCCCACCATCTCAGCTGGACACAGGCTGGTGCCGGTCGGCAGTCCGGCGTGATGCCGGCCCCGCCCGCTCGGGCGACTGCGTCGCCCTCGTTTTACGCCCGGCCACACCCCGGCCGGCATCACGCCGGCCAGCCTCCCTCGGGTGCCAATCCGTCTGTGCGTGGGCCCGCACGACGATCGGACCCGCGTCCGTAGCTAGCGCGCGGCCTGGCTGTACATGCCGTCGAGAAGGTCGCGGTACTTCTGCTCGACGACCCGGCGCTTGAGCTTGAGACTGGGCGTGAGCTCCCCTGCCTCGATGGTCAGATCCGCTGGCAGGATCGTGAAGTCCTTGATCGTCTCCCACCGTGGCAGCCGCTCGTTGAGCTCCTTGACGTGGGCGGCGAACAGCTCCCGCACCTCGGGGCGCTGGACCAGGGCCTCGTACGGCACGTCGGCGAGGCCGTGCTGCTCCGCCCACGGGTGGATCGCCTCTGGGTCGACTGCGATGAGCGCAGTGCAGTAGTTCCGCTGGTCGCCGTGCACAACGATGTGGCCCGCATACGGACAAATCGCCTTGAAGAGCACCTCGATATTCTGCGGCGCCACGTACTTGCCGCCCGAGGTCTTAATCAGATCCTTCTTCCTGTCGGTGATCCGCAGGAAGCCGTCGTCATCAAGTTCGCCCACATCGCCTGTGTGCAGCCATCCGTCGGCGTCGAGCGCCTCGGCCGTCTCGTCGGGCATGTTGTGATAACCGCGCATGACGCCCGGGCCGCGCAGCAGCACCTCGCCGTCCTCGGCGATCCGCACCTCGGTGCCACCGAAGACGGGTCCGACCGTACCGAACTTCCAGTGCTCCGGCCGGTTGACGAACGTGCCCGCAGATGACTCGGTCAGCCCGTAGCCCTCGAGGATTAGGATGTTCGCGGCGTGGAACCACTCCGCGATGTCCTTGGACAGCGGCGCCGAACCCGAGACGAAGAAGCGAACTCTGCCACCGAAGCGGTTACGCAGCTTCGAGAACACCAGCCGGTCGGCCAGCCGGTATTGCATCCCAAGGAACGCGTTGGGTTGGCGGCCAGCCCGGACCTCGCCAGAGTGCTGCCTCCCCACCGAGAATGCCCAGTTGAAGATCTTGAACTTGATGCCGCCTTCCTCCTCGACCGAGGTGAGCACCCGGGCGTACACCTTCTCGAAGATGCGCGGCGCACCGGCCATGAAGGTCGGTCGGACCACGCCAAGGTTGTCGACCAGGCGGGGGATATCGCCATCGACGGCAGAGGACATGCCGACTGCGAGCTGGGCCGCAAGGAGCACCTTTCCGAAGGAATGGGACAGCGGGAGCCAGAGATATTGCAGGTCGTCAGGGCGAAGGATGCCTGTCGAAGCAACGGCGACCCCTTCGTACACCCAGCAGTCGTTGACCAGTCGGACCCCTTTGGGCCGGCCGGTGGTGCCCGAGGTGTACATGAGCGTCGCGAGGCTGTCCGGACCGACCGCGGCGCTCGCCACGTCGACGGCGTCAGGTCGTTCGGCCAGCAGCTTACGGCCGCGCTCGGCGAGATCATCCAGCGTGATGACAAGGTCTCCGTCGGCCGTCCCGTCGAAGGTGACCACCTTCTCGAGGGCCGGCAGCGTTGCCCGGTGCTCGCGGATCTTGGCAATCTGCTCGTCGTTCTCCGCGAAGACCACTCGCACGCCGGCGTCACCGAGGATGTAGGCCACGTCACTGGACGGGGTGGTCGGATACACCGTCGTTGTCGCCGCGCCCGCACACATGATCGCCAGGTCAGCGAAGATCCACTCGACCCGGGTCCCGCTCGCGATTGCGACCCGGTCCTCTTGCCGAATCCCGAGCGCGAGGAGTCCGGCGGCGAGCTCGCGTACCCGGTCGCCAACCTCCCGCCAGGTGTACGACGTCCAGCCGTCGGCGGTCGGCTTGCGGAAGGCCTCGATGTCCGGAGTCGCCGCGACCCGGTCCCAGAACAGCTTCGCCACCGAAGGCGGACGATTCTCAATGAGCTCCAGGTTCTCGGTCACGCTGCCACGACTCCTATCCGTTTGCGCCCGGCTGGCGGGCATCCTCGCGACGCCGAAACTACCTCGGGCGCTCGCTACAACAGCGAACCTCGCCGGTTTGCCGTGATGTTACGAAGCGGTAGCCAACCTGGGAAGGGCTGTGAGAGCCACCGATGCCAACTGTGCCTACGCGGCGGGCCACGGTCAGCGAGCCGGGCCGAGCCGATTGGGATCACGGCTTCGCTCTGGCTTGGGCCGCGAGGACTTTACGCGCGTACTCCCGCGCATTCTCCTGGAGCTCGGGAGCGACGAGCAGCAACGGCACGAACTCGCGGTGACCGGTCAGTGCACGGAAGACCTGTTGCAGGGTGACGCCGTGGTCCGGCCGATGCTCCACCGTCACGTCGTCGCCAGCCCTCAGCTCACCCTCAGCGAGTACCCGGAAGTAGCCGCCCGGCCTGCCTTCCACGGTGAAACGCTTGACCCACTGCGGCTCGTCCATGAAGCCCTGGAACACCGAGCAGGGGATCCGCGGGGCGTTGAGCTCGATCAGGACCGAGCCGATTCGCCAGCGTTCACCGATTGTCGCGTGGGTCAGCTCGACGCCTTCGACGGTGAGGTTCTCGCCGAACTGGCCGTTACGAAGGTCGCGGCCCAGCCTCGTCCCCCACCGGTCGAGGTCCTCTCTCGCGTACGCATAGACGGCCTGGTCGGTGCCGCCGTGGTCGACCTGGTCGGCCTGCTCGTCGGGGACCAGCCCCAGCGTCTTCACGCGGATCGGTCCGGCCTGCGGCTGCTTGTCGATCGCCGAGCGCTTCAGATTGCCCCACGGCACAGCTTTGGTGCGGCCCGCGTTGACCGAGATCAGCCGTCCTGTTGTCACATACCGACACTATTGCCGGCCACCAGGATCAATCGACCCTTTTACAGCTCAGCTCCGAGACTTGGCCGGCTCGGCGTCGCTGGCGAGGGCGGCGATGAAGGCCTCCTGCGGCACCTCGACCCGGCCCACCATCTTCATCCGCTTCTTGCCTTCCTTCTGCTTCTCCAGCAGCTTGCGTTTGCGGGTGATGTCACCGCCATAACACTTGGCGAGGACGTCCTTGCGCAGCGCGCGGACGCTCTCGCGGGCGATGATCCGCGAGCCGATCGTGGCCTGGATCGGCACCTCGAACTGCTGACGCGGGATGAGTTCTTTGAGCCGTTGCGCCATCGCGACGCCGTAGGCGTACGCCTTGTCTTTGTGAACGATGGCGCTGAACGCGTCGACCGGCTCGCCGTGCAGCAAGATGTCGACCTTCACAAGGGCGGCCTCTTGCTCGCCGGTCGGCTCATAGTCCAGCGATGCATAGCCGCGCGTCTTGGATTTGAGTTGGTCGAAGAAGTCGAACACGATCTCGGCCAGCGGAAGGGTGTAGCGAATCTCGACCCGATCGGCTGACAGGTAGTCCATGCCGAGAAGCGCGCCTCGCCTGGACTGACACAGCTCCATGATCGCGCCGACGTACTCGCTCGGCGCGAGCAGGGTCGCACGCACGACCGGCTCGTAGACCTCGGCCACCTTGCCGTCCGGGAACTCCGAGGGGTTGGTCACAATGTGCTCGGTTCCGTCCTCCATCAGCACGCGGTAGACGACGTTGGGCGCCGTGGAGATCAGGTCGAGGTCGGACTCGCGCTCGAGCCTCTCCCGAACGATCTCCAGATGCAGCAGACCGAGGAAGCCGCAGCGGAAACCGAAGCCGAGGGCCGCGGAGGTCTCCGGCTCGTACACGAGCGACGCATCGTTGAGCCGCAGCTTGTCCAGCGCGTCCCGCAGATCTGGGTAGTCCGAGCCGTCCATGGGGTACAGCCCGGAGAACACCATCGGCTTGGGGTCCTTGTAGCCGCTGAGCGGTGTCGCAGCCGGATGCGCGACCGACGTCACGGTGTCCCCGACCCTCGACTGGCGAACGTTCTTCACGCCCGTCATCAGATAGCCAACCTCGCCCACGCCGAGCCCATCCGCGCGGCGCGGCTCAGGCGAGATCACGCCGACTTCGAGCATCTCGTGCGATGCCCGCGTTGACATCATCAGCACCCGTTCACGGGTGGACAAATGGCCGTCCATCACCCGGACGTAGGTCACCACGCCGCGATAGCTGTCGTACACCGAATCAAAGATCAACGCGCGGGCAGGCGCTGCCGGGTCCCCGACGGGCGGCGGTATCTCGGCAACCAGATGGTTGAGCAGGTCCTCCACACCTTCGCCGGTCTTCGCCGATACCCGGAGAACGTCATCGGGCGAGCAGCCGATCACGTGGGCGAGTTCGGCCGCGTGCTTGTCAGGCTGAGCGGCGGGCAGGTCGATCTTGTTGAGGACCGGGATGATGTGCAGGTCGTTCTCGATTGCGAGGTAGAGGTTGGCGAGCGTCTGGGCCTCGATGCCCTGCGCCGCGTCCACTAGGAGGACAGCTCCCTCACAGGCGGCCAGGCTGCGCGACACCTCATAGGTGAAGTCCACATGACCGGGTGTGTCGATCATGTTGAGGATGTACGTCGTGCCGTCCGCGGCGGCCCACGGCAACCGGACCGCCTGACTCTTGATCGTGATCCCCCGCTCGCGCTCGATGTCCATCCGGTCGAGGTATTGAGCCCGCATCTGCCGTTCGTCGACGACGCCCGTCAGCTGCAGCATCCGGTCGGCGAGCGTGGACTTGCCGTGATCGATATGGGCGATGATGCAGAAGTTGCGGATCACCGCCGGATCGGTCCGGCTGGGCTCAGGGATGGCGGGCAAGGCTGGCGGTCCTCGGCATGTCTAGGGCTGAACGATGAGGTCGGCCCCATGGTCCCACAGCGCCGCCACCGACGTTCTCGGCGCGATCTCTACCAGCGTGGCCCTGCGCGCCCACGAGACTTAGCTCCCCGGTGCATCATCTCTCGACCGAAATGTCCATCTCGGCGTATATCCGGGGCGCGAAGTGATGCCTGATGGCACGAAGTGACGCCTGAGGGCGCGAAGTATCAATGCAGCGACAAGGAGGTGACTGGGCGCTGGACACGGGGCACTCGTCGCGCAGCGGTCGGCCCTTGTTCGCTTCGTCGCCGCTAACCCGTGCAATGGGATGGGCCGCGCAAATCCATGATCGGCCGAGTTGGAGCCAGCCAAGGAATCTTGCTAGGCTGAGCGCTCGCGTGTGGCGCGCGTGGGCTGCCGCGCGTACCCGAAATCCTCCTCTCAAGGACCTAAGGCACACCTGTGGCGAATATCAAATCCCAGATCAAGCGGAACAAGCAGAACGAGGCCGCTCGACTGCGGAACAAGTCTGTCAAGTCGTCGCTCAAGACTGCTATCCGCAAGTTCAGGGAGGCCACTGAGGCCGGCCAGACCGAGGAGGCGGCGGCTCTTCGCCAAGACGCGTCGCGGCAGCTTGACAAGGCTGTCGGCAAGGGCGTGATCCACCGCAATCAGGCTGCGAACAAGAAGTCCTCCATGGCCAAGAAGGCCGCCGCCGCGCGCTAACCGGACGCGCAGACCTCCGCCGGCCGCGCCCTCGCGTCGCAGGTCTAGCGGAGCAAGATCATCCTCGGGCCTGGGCAACCGCAACGATCGCGCGCTCAAGCGCATAGTCAGCGCTCGTCCCTGCACCCTTCACAGCCATGTCCGCCTCGGCGACCGCCCGCATCGCGATCGCGACGCCCTGCGGGGTCCAGCCGCGAACCTGTTGGCGGAGCCGATCGACCTTCCACGACGGCAGGCCGAGCTCGCGGGCGAGATCGCCTGAGCGCAGGCCTCGCCGGGCGCTGCCGATACGGGCAAGATTTCGCAGGCCCATCGCGAGGGCCGCTGTAACCAGAACCGGATCCACGCCGGAGCCGAGGGCCCAGCGCAAGTTGGCGAGCGCCTCACCGAGCCGGCCCTCCACTGCGTTGTCGGCGACCATGAAGCTGGTGACCTCGGCTCGGCCCGCGTAGTAACGCCGAACCGCGGCCTCGTCGATCACACCGGTTGTGTCGGAGACGAGTTGACTGCACGCGTTGGCCAGCTCGCGGAGATCCCCCCCAACCGCATCGAGTAGCGTCCGCGCGGCGCCTTCCGTCAGCTGCCGCCCCGCCGCGCGTACTTCCGAACGAACAAAGGTGATCTTGTCCGTGTACCGTCGAACCTCCGCGCACTCGACCACCTGAGCACCGGCCGCCCGCGCCGCATCGACCAACCCCTTACCCCGGCGCTTCCCTTGTGTACGAGTACAAGGGCAACCGACGGGACAGGATCGGCCATATAGCTGATCAGCTCGGCCATCACGCCCTGACTGAGATCTTGCACGTCGCGCACGACGACCGCCGACTTGGTCGCGAAGAGCGAAGGACTCGTGAGGGTAGCCAGCATGCCCGCCCCGAACGACCCCGCCGACAGGTCGTGCACGTCCGCCTCGCCGTCAGCGGCTCGCACACCGGCGAGCACGCGGGCCACCGCCCGCTCCGCCAGAAACTCCTCAGGTCCGATCACCAACGTGATGGCCGGCGGTTCGTCGGTCATGGGCACTGCAGGCGTGGACATCGCGCCCAGCATGTCACGGCGTTCTGACGACCACGCCCGAATGTGACCGGCCGCTCCTCGCAGGTATGGACGTCAAGCTCACGGCGAGCGACCTCGGGCGACTGCGCGGAGTGCTTGTCCGGCCAGGACGACTGCGACGTCACCGCGCTCGTCGGTCCGAAGAACGGTGGCGCCGCTGCCTTTAAGCGCGCTCACCGTTCGCGGCGCCGGCTGACCGTAGTCGTTGCCGGCGCCGACGCAGACCAGCGCCACCCGCGGCCGGACGGCGGCGAGCAGGCGACTGTCCTGGTACGCCGAGCCGTGGTGAGGCACTTTGTACACGTCGGCGTGAAGATCGCCGCCGTCCGACAGCAGAGCCGCCTGGGCCGGCGGCTCGATGTCGCCGGTCAGGAGGAGCCGCACGCCGTGCAGCTCCGCGAGCATGACGATGCTGGCGTTGTTCGCCGCGGAGCCCTCTCCGTTCACCTGACCCCCACCGAGCAGGACCCGTGGCCCGAGCACGGTCAATCGGGCCGGGCCGACTTGCCAGATCTCGCCAGCGACCGCTGGGCGCACTCGAACCCTGGCCTGCGCCGCCCACCGACGTACGTGCACAGCGTTCTCAGCCGGGTCGTCGAGCGGGCTGACGAGGATCTCACCGATGGCGCGTCCGTTAAGCACGCCAGGCAAACCCGCGACGTGGTCGGAATGGAAATGAGACAGGACGACAAGCGGTAGCGTCCGCACACCGAGATCACGTAAGCACCGATCGACTGGTCGCGGATCCGGTCCGGTGTCCACTAGCACGCCGGTGTGGGCGGCTAGGCGCAGGACGAGCGCATCCCCTTGGCCGACGTCGCAGGCGACGATCACCCATCCGGGCGGTGGCCACCCGACCGACAGAGACGGCCGCAGAATCAGGACGATTGCGGCTGCGGCACAGGTGAGCCCAACCCACCGACTTCGGCGGACACGTCGAACCGCGACTGCGCCGATCGCGAGGAAGCCGACGGCCGCGAGGGCACCCAGAGGGCCGGATTGCCAGGGCAACACCGCGCCAGGCAGCTCGGCGAACATCGCGGCGACCCGTACGATCCATGACGCCGGCAGGCCGGCGAGGTGGCCGAAGAACGCGGCACCGGACTGCGAGGCAGGTGCCATCACCGCCGTCAGCAAACCGAGGATGGTCGTCGGAGCGACGGCTGGCGCGGCAAGCAGATTGGCGAGGACCGCGATAAGGCTGACCTGGCCGGCAAGCATGACAAGCACCGGCAGACACGCGACCTGCGCGGCCGCTGGCACGGCCAGCGACTCTGCGAAGAGCCTGCGCAGTCGTCCAACGGTCCCGGGAGGCGCACGCCCGGAACCAGGCACACGGCCGCTCAACCGATCGGCCCAGCGGGGTGCTAACACCAGAATCCCTCCGGTCGCCAGCACCGACAATGCGAAGCCGTACGATCTCGCCAGCCAGGGATCGATCAGGAGGAGCAGGCACACGGCGACGCACAACGAGCCGAGGCCCGCCCGCTGACGGCCGGTCAGGGTGGCGACGATCACGATGACGGCCATGACGGCAGCTCTCAGCACACTCGGCTGTGGCCGGGCGAGGATGACGAATCCGACGATTGACCCGAGAGCCATCAGCGGTGGCAGTCGACCCCGGATGCCGATCACTCGGGCCAGACCGAGCAGGAACCCCACCAGAATCATGAGGTTCGCTCCGCTGACCGCGAGAAGGTGGGTCAGCCCTGCTCGCTTGAACTGCTCACTGAGCTCTTCTGGCATCTGAGATGTGTCTCCGACGACGATCCCAGGGACGAGGCCTCGCTCGGCCGGCCCAAGTGCCGACACGGCAGCGCGAAGTCCGGCGCGCAGCGCGGTCGCCTGCCGTTGGATTGCGGACGGACCGCGCTGCAGGATCGGTCGACCGCGCGCAGAGATGACGGCGGCGGTGCCGTCCATTTGCTGCGGCTCCGACAAACGACCGAAAGCGCGTATCCGCGAACTTGGCGCAAGATCGCGCCACGATGCGGCATCGCCAAGCACGATGACCGGCAGGCGCACTCGCAGGTTGCGGACGCGTTCCAGCCGCGCTTTGAGCTTGACGCGATCAACCCGGTCGGTCGTGGACTGGATCGGTTGCGGGTCGCTGGTCACGACCATCTCCAGCCAGGCCGCCTCGCCGCCCCGGGCCATCGATGCGACCGGCCCACCGCTGATCGCCGCGAGGCGCGCAGCCGACGCTCCGCCGGCTGCGGCGCCGATCACAAGGAGGGCCGCGAGTGGACGGGCCCAGCGCGGCCGATCGCGCCCTGACTTTCCCGCCCTCCCGCTGTCGGGTTGAGCGTCGCGGGCTTGCGGCCCCGTCGCCTCCCCGGGCGTGGTGTTCACTACTGCCTTGTCAGGCGCTGGGCTCATCGCCCTCCTCGCCACGGCGAGGAGGCATAAGGCCGCGGCACTGGCCAGAGCGCAGGCCAGCGCCGTGCCTGCAGCGACACCGACGGCCGGCACCAGCCAGGCTGTTCCCCACGCGGATAACGCTGGACCGAATAGACGCAGGTCAACAGGAGAACTCGGCGACTGCGCTACGGGATCTAAGAGGTTGCCTGGTGGATCGGGAACCTCCGTCGCCTCGTCGCGGCGGGTGGGCATCACACCCGGACCAGGTCTTTAAGCTCGGCAAAACGCTGATCGCCGATCCCGCTGACGGACCGCAGCTCGTCGATCGACGTGAACCTGCCCTGTTTGAGCCGATAGTCCAGGATGCGCTGCGCGAGGACAGGCCCGACGCCGGGAAGCTCCTCCAGCTGATCCAACGTCGCTGTGTTCAAGTCGAGTGGCCCGGCCGGCTGACTTGCAGCACTCGCCGTCGTCTGGGCCGAGCCTGCCGGTGGAGGCACCCCGACGAGGATCTGTTCGCCGTCGGTCAGGACACGTGCCAGGTTGAGCGCGGACGTCTGGGCGCCGGGTAGCGCGCCACCCGCAGCCTCGAGCGCATCGATCACGCGAGATCCCTTCGGGACTCGCACGATGCCGGGGTGGCGGACCTTGCCCTCTATGTCGACGATCAGCTCGCTACCAGCGGCAAGTGGCCCGGTCGTGGCAACGCCCGCCGCTGCTCCGCCGGATGGCTGGTCACCGGCAGGGGCCTGGTTCGACGAGCCACGTGCCGGTGATACGGCGACTGCCGGCGGAACGTCGATCTGTGCCGGCCGGGACCGTACGAGGTAGACGACGCCGAGGGTCGCGCCAAGGAGACCCGCAAGTGCGATGACAACGACGGAGCGGATGTCCATTCCGAACCGCCCGGCACGCAGGCCGAGCGGCAGACGGTCGGCGATCGCCGACCGGAGCACAGCAGTGGTTGACCGGTCGTCCACCCCACCACTGCACCCTGCGGGGTGTGGTGTGGGCCATGGGTGGCAGTGGATCTGTGGATGGAGGTGGCAGAAATTTCGACCTGGTGGAAAACGGCCGAGTGCGCTAATCGACGCCGGTGTCCGAGTAGGGCGCGACGATGACGGCAAGCATCCCCGGCCCGACATGCGCACCGACGACCGCACCGACCTCGCGAACGTACAAATCCCGCAGTCCTGGCAGCCGGCGCTGCAAGCGGGAGGCGAGCGCTTCGGCGCGCCCCGCGGATGCGAGGTGATGCACGGCAACGTCGACCGGTGCCCGACCGGCAGCCGCTACCGCCAGCTCTTCTAGCCGGAGAATCGCCCGGCTCGATGTCCGCACCCGCTCGAGCAGTGCGATCTTCCCGTCCTGAATGTGCAGCAACGGCTTCACGGCGAGCGCCGACCCGAGCAGAGCCCTGGCGGTGCCGATCCGGCCGCCCCGTCGGAGGTACTCGAGCGTGTTCACATAGAAGAAGGACGACGTGGCATCCGCCCGGGCCTTCGCGGCCGCCGCCACCTCGTCAGGCCCGCTGCCACGCTGCGCGGCCTCCGCAGCGGAGATCACCGCGAATCCGAGAGCCAGCCCAAGCACGCCCGAGTCGACCACATGGACGGGGATCTCAGCCGCACGCGCCGCCAGCCGGGCCGACTCGACCGTGCCGGACATCTCGCCGGACAGGTGTACGGAGACCACGGCGGTGCAGCCACGCGCCGCCGCCGCGCCGTACACGCGGGCGAATGCGTCGGGCGCGGGCCGGGAGGTCGTCACCGGTACATATCGACGCAGAGCCTCGGCGAGCTTGCCGGTGTCCGCCTCGGTCACCTCGTCAAACACCCGGCCGGCGACCACGACGTCGAGCGGAACCACCTCGATCCCGTGCTTCGCGACGAGCTCGCTCGGCAGATAGGCGGTCGAGTCAGTGACCACGGCAACGCTCGGGATCTGCGCGGACGGCACGCCGTCGCTCTCGTAGACATCCGCACCAGACATGACGTGCAGCGTAAGGCACACCTATGCGGCGGAAGAAACCGCCGCATAAGGCACCACTAGGCCCGAGCGGTGTGACGGCCCTCCCATGAAGGGCACCTTCACCCCATCCCGGGACGCATGAAGGGGGCGGGGCGCGGGGTTGTGGGCCCGCGGGGGTGCGAGCCCGCGGGGTGCGGGCCGGCGGGGTGCGGGCCGGCGGGGTTAGGCAGGGACGACGTTGACCAGACGGGGAGCCCGGATGACGACTGTACGGACGGCCCGATCGCCCAGGGCGCGTCGAACCCCCGGACTTGCCAGTGCTCGCTCACGCAGCTCGTCCTCGCTGATCGACACCGGTACGTCCAGGCGATCGCGCAGCTTGCCGGCTACCTGGACGACACAGACCACCGTCTCCTCGGCCAGCAGCGCGGGATCAGCTTCCGGCAGCGACGAGAAGGTGACCGACTCGGCGTGCCCCAGCCGCGCCCACAGCTCCTCGGCGATATGCGGCGCGAACGGCGACAGCAGCTGGACTAGTGGCTCCGCCACCTCGCGCGGGACCGGTGCGTCCTTCTTGGTCAGGTGGTTGTTCAGCTCGATCAGCTTGGCGATCGCGGTGTTGAACCGTAGCGCCTCCATGTCGTTGCGGACGCCGTCGATCGCCCGGTGGACCGCCTTACGGGTCTCCTCGTCGGCCGGTGTGTCCACAACGGTCGTGGCACCCGTCACCTCGTCCACGATGTTGCGCCACACCCGCTGCAGGAACCGGAACGATCCGACCACCGCCCTCGTCTCCCACGGCCGGCCCTGGTCCAGCGGACCCATCGACATCTCGTACAGACGGAAGGTGTCGGCACCGTACTGCGCGCAGACTTCGTCGGGGGTCACGACGTTCTTCAGACTCTTGCCCATCCGCCCGTACTGGCGGTTGACGGGCTGCCCCCGCCATTCCCATCCGCTGTCGGTCTCTTCTACCTCGGCCGCAGGAACGTAGGCGCCGCGTTGGTCGGTGAAGGCGTAGGCCTGGATCATTCCCTGGTTGAACAGCTTGCGGAAGGGCTCCTTGCTGCTCACGTAGCCCAGGTCGTACAGGATCTTGTGCCAGAAGCGGGCGTACAACAGGTGCAGCACGGCATGCTCGGCCCCGCCGACATACAGGTCTACCCCGCCGGAGTCGCCGGGCCACTCCGGTCCCATCCAGTAGCGCTCGACCTCGGGATCGCAGAAGATGTGGCTGTTCGTTGGATCCAGGTAGCGCAGCTCATACCAACACGAGCCGGCCCAGTTGGGCATGACGTTGGTCTCGCGGTGGTAGTGCCTAGGCCCATCGCCCAGGTCCAGGGTGACATCCACCCAGTCCCTCGCGCGCGCCAGCGGGGCTTCCGGCTGCGAGTCCTTATCGTGCGGGTCGTACAGCTTCGGTGAATAGTCGTCGACGTCCGGCAGCTCGACGGGCAGCATCGACTCCGGCACCGCGATCGGACCGTGCTCGTCGTGGACGATCGGGAACGGCTCACCCCAATAGCGCTGCCTCGAGAACAGCCAGTCGCGCAGCTTGTAGGTGACCATGCCCTGGCCGACGCTGCTGGCCTCCAGCCACGCGACGATCGCGCGTATGGCATCCGCGACATCCAGCCCGTCCAGGCTGACCTTCTCGCTGCTCGAGTTGATGGCCGGCCCGTCGCCCAGGTAAGCCTCGCCGTCGAAATCCTCCGGCGGCTGCACGGTGCGGATGATGGGCAGGCCGTACTGCTCAGCAAAGTCCCAGTCGCGCTGGTCCTGCCCGGGCACCGCCATGATCGCACCGGTGCCATAGCCCATCAGGACGTAGTCGGCCACGAAGACCGGGATCTTCTCGTCGTTGACCGGGTTCGTGGCGTACGTACCGACGAAGACGCCCGTCTTGTCCTTCAGATCAACTTGCCGTTCGACGTCGGACTTGGTCTCGGTCTGCCGGCGGTACTCAGCGACGGCCGCCGCCGGCGTCGCCTGTCCTCCGGTCCACGCCGCAGGCAGCGATCCGCCGTCCGACGCGGCCGGCCACTGGTCTGGGGTCAGCCGGTCGACCAGGGGGTGCTCTGGGGCTAGGACCATGTACGTCGCGCCGAACACGGTGTCGGGACGGGTGGTGAAGGCCGTGATCGTTTCCTGCTCTCCGTCGACGGTCGAAACGGGGAAGTCGATCTGCGCGCCCTCCGAACGGCCGATCCAGTTGCGCTGCTGCAGCTTGATCGGCTCGGGCCAGTCCAGCAGATCCAGGTCGTCCAGCAGGCGCTCGGCGTAGGCGGTCATCCGCATCATCCACTGCGTCAGGTTGCGCTTGAAGACCGGGAAGTTCCCGCGCTCGCTGCGCCCCTCGGCGGTGACCTCTTCATTGGACAGTACGGTGCCCAGGCCGGGACTCCAGTTGACCGGCTGCTCCGACATGTAGGCCAACCGCTGGCTATCGATGATCGAACGGCGCTCGACCTCCGACAGATCGGACCATGCTCGCCCATCCGGCGTCGCCCGCTGGCCGCTCGCGTACTCGGCGATCAGCTCGGTGATCGGCCTGGCCTTGTCCTGGTCGTCGTCGTACCAGGAGTTGAAGATCTGCAGAAAGATCCACTGCGTCCAGCGGTAATACGCCGGGTCGATGGTTGTGATCGACCGGCGTCGGTCATGCCCCAGACCTAGCCGGCGCAGCTGGGCTCGATAGCCCTCGATGTTCCGTTCGGTCGTGGTCCTCGGGTGCTGCCCGGTCTGCACCGCATATTGCTCGGCCGGCAGGCCGAACGCATCGAACCCCATCGTGTGCAGCACGTTGTGGCCGGTCATCCACTTGTAACGGGCATAGCAGTCGGTCGCGACGTAGCCCAGCGGATGCCCGACATGCAGACCCGCACCAGAGGGGTAGGGGAACATGTCCATGATGTAGAGCTTCGGCCGGTTGCCGATCTTCTCCGGCTCAGCCATCGGACCGGCCGGATTGGGCGCTTCGAAGGTGCCTTCCTTTTCCCAGCGGTCTTGCCAGAACGCCTCGATCTCGCCGGCCATCTGGGCCGTGTAGCGATAAGGCACCCGCTCGGCCTGCTGGTCGGCGCCGGGATCGCCGGCGGCCGCGCCGTGCTCAGTGGTGGTGTCACTCATCAGAAAGTCCTCGTCGCCTTGATCGTGGATGTCGTTGATCTGATCGGGGGCTTCCGGCGGCCGACGCCGCGGCGCCGCCCTCAGCCGGGTATGAAAAAACCCCTCGGGCAGGAGGGGTCGCCGCGCTGACGATGGTGCCGGTCGATGTCAGCGCGGCCGGCTAAGGAGCAGGCGCGCTCGCATGTGACCAGGGTAGCGCATGCAGCGATCGCCCGATCGAGACTACGAGCGTGACCACGTCGCGGTGCATCCCGCTATCGGCCCGGGAGACACCACCCCTCGCCGCGGCGCTACTCTTCGCGCCACACCTGCCGTCCAGGTCCTCTCTGGCCCGATACCTAGCGGTGTCGGTGGGCCAATCATTGGACCGGCAGCCAGACAAATTCGACCCGCCGCGGCGGTCACTGGACCGCCAGCCGGACCGGCGGATCCGTTCGGTCATGTTCTCTGTCCAACGATCAAGGGAGAGCCACCTGTCTGTCTGGCTGCCGGTCCACTGATATGGCGCAGAGGTCTGCCCTAGCACGGTGATCACGATTGCTTCGCCTACGCCAGATCCGGTGGCAAGCGAGTTGGGGCCACTGACGGCATTCGGCGCCAAGTCGTCAGGGGCAAACAAGATCGCCATCGGGAGAGCCTCAACACCCTCCAGTTGTTCGAGCATTCGTCACGGCCCGAGATCGGTCGGATCCGAACAGTGAAAGTGCAGGTCAGAGGCCAAGTCTGGGACTCAGGTTGGCAGCTGTTCTGTCAGACTGGTCGGCCGTGCTCGGTCTGTTCAAACGAGAAGGAGAGGACGGGAACGGCACTCGAAGAGAGGCCGCACGGGCGCGGTTCATCGCCGGGCCCGTGCAACCGCTGCGGCGGCGCGGCGTGCTGGAGCCACCGGAGCCGGGACTCGAACTGCTGTCGGCCGGGCTCGGTCCGGATCTGACCCTCGTCGCTTTGTGGGCCGCCCACCGCGATATCGCCGCGGCGCGGGCAGCAGGAGAGTTCGATGACGGCTCCGTCGTGGCCCGCGGCCGTGCCGCCTGGGCCTACCGCGCGGTCGCAACATGGCACGGACCGGCGCCACGGCCCGCAATGAACATCGAGGACCTGGACCTGGCATTCCCGATCGTGCAGCCGATGCCGAGCGGCGGCTTGCTCGCCGTCGCGAGCCGCTGTCTGCTGCGCGAGGACGGGATGGCCGAACGGACTGTCTCGGTCTACGGACCCCACGGTTTCCTCGAGCGCAACGGTACGGTCGGCGACGGGATCGAGGACGTCCAGGTCTCCGCACGCGGCCGCATTGTCGTGTCGTACTTCGGCGAGGGCGTGAGCGGCGCGAACGGCTGGTCGCAGGAGACGACGCCGCCCGTCGGGCAGGCCGGGCTCGTCGAGTTCTCCGCGATGCTGACCCCGACGTGGCACTACGCCCCACCGCGCGGCATGCCGCCCATCGCCGACTGCTACGCGATGAACATGGTCGGCGAGTCGATCTGGGCCTGCTACGCCACCGACTTCCCGGTCGTATGTGTCGACGAGCAGCTAGGCGTCATCACCTGGCAGAACGATGTGCGTGGTGCATCCGGGCTGCTCGTGTCGCCGTCCCGCGTCGGATTCGTCGGCGGCGATGAGCCGTATGACGACCGGCTGGTCATCGGCACGTTGGATGGATCGCGGGTGCGGATCGACCGCGAAATGCGCCTGACCTTGCCCGACGGTACAGAGTTGCCACGCGATGTCCAGGCCCTGTGCCGCAACGACCGGCTCATCGTGCTGGACGGGTACGAGGTTCTGGGGCTCGACCTCGTCGACTTCGACTGAGCCGCGGAGCAATCGGCTCTCCCCGCGGGCGGACACCACAACCTCGGCCGGCCTCCCATCGAGCGGGCTGACCTGGTAGGCACTCCGGGTGCTAGGCCTGCTTCGCTTGAGGTTGTAAGACAACCGACGTGTCGGACGGCACGAGCAATGGAGGAGCGATGACCGAGTCCGGGACTCCTACAAGCAGTGCAGAAATGGAATGGCCGCCGGCCCTCACGCCGTACATCACCGTGCACGACGCTCGCGCCGCTATCGACTGGTACGTGAAGGTGCTCGGCGCGGTCCCGCGGGGTGAGCCCATCGTGATGCCCGACGGCACCGTCGGCCACGCAGAGATCGGCATCGGGGATGCCGTTCTGATGCTCTCTGAAGGCTCGACAGAGGTGCCGGTGCAGCCGCCGGAGCCCACCGGCACGTACAGCCACACGATCCATGCGCAGATCAGCGACGTCGATCGCACGGTCGACACGGCCAGGCAGAACGGCGCTCAAGTCGAGCGTGAACCCGTCGATGAGCCCTACGGCCGAGTTGCGGTGATGATCGACCCGTTCGGCCATCGGTGGATGCTCAACCAACCTCCACGTCGGGCGACCCGCGAACGCCACGGCGACGTCACATACATCACGATCGGAGTCCTGGACGACGAGCGAGCCAAGGAGTTCTACGGCTCGGTACTCGGCTGGCAGCTCGAGCCGGGCAGCGTCGAGCACGGCTGGAACGCGCCGGGAGTACGGCCGATGCTGGGGATAGCAGGCAACCGGCAGGACGCTCCCCAGGTCGAGCTGTGCTATCGAGTGACCGACATGGAGGCGGCGACCGCCTTGGTCCGCCAGCACGGCGGCCAAGCGCGGGGGGTCGAGCAGAAGCCGTATGGCCTGATGGCGGACTGCGTGGACAACCAGGGAATGCGCTTCCAGCTCTGGCAGCCCACTGATTGACCGCTGGGCCGCTGCCCGAAGGTGGACCTACCGGTGCTCACCGCGCAGCAGCGGGCGGGTACGTAAGCTCCTCGATCACCACAAGTGACCCGAGCAGCAGGATCAAGGCGGCGCTCACGGCGATCGCCGGCATACGCGCGGCCAGCGGGATGGCCGCGAGCAGCAGGACAACGACAATCGCCCGCGCCCAGCTCTGCGGGCGGCCAACCCGAGCGGCCGTGGCCATCACGCCGAGGAGATAGAGCGCCGGACCGCCGAGGGTCACGATCGCTCCGGTCAGGTGCAGGGACTCGTTCGGGTGGGCGACCACGAGCTCGTCGCCGACTGCGAAGAGGACGATCCCGGCGATGATCGGCAGATGCAAGTACGTGTAGACGTCGCGCCCCATCCGGCCAACCTCATCGGCCGTGCTTTGGGCGATCGTTGCTGCCACGGCCCCGGCGACGTGCCCGAAGTACAGCCACCACAAGGCAGTCGAGCCGAGAAAAGCGAGGCCCAGGGCGACGACCTCGGCGCCGCCGAGTCCCGTGCCCGACGCGGTCACGCCGGTCAGCACGATGCTCTCGCCAATCGCGATGATCACAAAGAGCTGGAAGCGCTCGGCGAAGTGCTGGCCGTTGATCTGCCACTGGCTGGTCGGGGTTGAACCCACGCGCGGCATCCAGAACATGACCAATGGCGCGAGCAGGTCGAGACCAAGCGCCACCAACCAGAGCACCCATCGCAGCTCATCCGAGGCGAGACCGCCGGCCACCCACAGCGGGGCAGACAGGATGCTCCAGGCGAGGATCTGCTTGAAGTTCTGGTTGAACTCGCCTCGCGGCGTCACGACGACGACGAAGGCGTTGCGGCCGATCTGTAGCGCCGAGTAGCTGCATCCGAAGAGCAGCGCCTGGTCGCCGAAGCCGTGCGGAATTGCGACCGACATGAGCAGGCTCGCGAGCATGACATAGACGAGGATGAGCCGGACCGGGATCGTCTCTGGATCGAACCAGTTGGCCATCCAGGTGGTGTAGGTCCAGGCCCAATAGACGGCGATCAGCATGAACGCCATCTCTGCCGCGCCCTTCCAGCTCAGATCAGCGAGCAGGTGGTGCGAGAGCTGGGTGACTGCGAAGACATAAACCAGGTCGAAGAACAGCTCGAAGAACGTGGCACGCTGCTCTGCGCCGTCCTGCGCACGTATGTATGGGATGTCCGGTATGAGCGATGGCTTCGGCTGGTCACGGCTGCTAGCAGGCGAGTCCGGCTGCTGACTGGAGGCTGCGGTCTCCATCCCGTGAGCATATGGTCCGCCCCGGCGAGCGGGGCGGAGCCCGCCAGATGGATCAACCAAGATGGCGCAGGGCGGGCCACATCGTCGACCACGGTTCGCTCGGTCGGGCGCAGACAGCGATCGTGCGCCCCTGCTCCTCGTTGTCGACGCCTACGCCGTTGTCGATCGTGCCGGTGATCGTGCAGTCGACGAAGAAGGTGTTCATCGTGATCGAGTCGAACCCGACGAGAATCACCGGCGCGGCGCCGTCCGGCGGTGGACCAAGATCCCACAGGGCGTTAAGCCCGCTGTAGACGGGGATGCCAGGCAGGCCGTGCTCGGGCCCGAACCGGTCGACGGCGCCGGCCTCACCGTAGTTCTCCGCGAACACCACGGCGCCGTTGCGATCGGCGGCTGGGATCGTTCGGTACGCCTCGGCGACGAGGTCGACCATTCGCGGCCACCCGATCTGGTCGCGGGTGGCCTGGTTGATGTCGGGAATCGGCGTGTCCCCCAGAGCGGACAGCGGCACGATGGGAAGCGCGATGAGCGCGCCGACGACGGCGTTGAGCGCGATCGGGATCCAGGCCCTGCCGACGTGGCTCGCGGTCGCCGCGACGCAGCCGGCAGCGTACAAAACCAGCTGCAGATTGATCACGTAGTATGCCTGGCCACCGGTCACGAACGTGATCACGCATCCCGCTAGATAGGCGACCGCGAAGGCACGTACCGGCCGCCAGGACTGGCGGCGCAGCAGCTCACGGAATCCGCGAATCCAGGTGGGGACGAGGAAGGCACCCAGGAGCACGAACTGCAGCGGTACGAAGAACGCACGGTTGTCGCTCCCGTCGGTTCGATTGATCGCTCGCGCCATATCGGCCTGCGGCCAGTCATGGGCTATCTGATAGATCAGGTTGGGTAGCCCGATGACCAACGCGAGCAGCGCGCCCAGCCAGAGCCACCGGTCCCGCAGCAGCGACCGCGGGCCGGCGAGGACCACCCCGGCCACGAACGCGAGTCCGACAAGCGGAATGAGCTGCTTGTTATAGAGAGCCAGCCCCCCGACAGCGCCAGCTGCGAGCCACCACCGAGAGTCGCCACGCAGGATCGCCCGCACGGCGAAGAGGATCACCGCAGCGGTCAGCGGGAGGTCGATGGAGGCGGTCAGCATCACGTGCCCAGCGATAAGGACGATTGCCGCGCTGGCCGTTCCGGCGGCGGCTCTCATCTGCGCGGCCGCCGTCCCGCCGAGCTCCCGGGCGAGCAGAGCCGTGAGCACGACCGTCAACGCCGCGCCGATGGCTGCCGGGACCCGGATCGCAACGAGGTTGTCGCCGAACACCGCGGTCGCCAGCCGAGTGAGAAGCGGCGTGAGCGGCGGCTGGTCGGTGTACCCCCAGGCGAGGTGGTGGCCAAGAAGCCGGAAGTACAGCTCATCGCGGTGATAGCCGTAGCCAGGCGCGGCGACGAGGAGCACCGCGGTCAGAACCGCCGCACCTGAGCCCACCCACCGCCAGGGCACCGCTTCGAGTTCGGCGCCACCGCGTCGCTTCGGCAGTACGACCGCCACTCGCGGCACTGTAATGCGTCCGAGTGAGAATCCTCCGCTGGAGACAGAGCAGACCTAAGATGATCAGCGACGGGCGAGATTGCTGGTGGGCCGAGCCTCTCGGTGGCTCCCGCAGGCTGGGCAGGGGTTGCGTTCATGGGTGAGGACAGCTGGGTCGACCGGGCGAAGCAGCTGTACGAGCGCGCGGTCTTCGGCGGTGATGTCGACGCCGTGGCCGCCGCCGATCGTGAGCTGGATGGCGTGGAGGCCGACCTCGCCCTCGCTCGCGGACGCATCACCCACGCACGTTTCCTCGCCGAGCGGCAGGAGGACCCGCGCGAGATCGATCTCTTCGAGCGGGCGGTGGAGCTCTACGAGCGCGTCGGCGATCGGCGCGGTCGGGCCGAAGCGCTGTTTTGGGTAGGAATCGTCCACCAGGTTGTGCACGACGACAGCGCGGCTGCTCTCCCGTCCCTCGAACGCTCGTACGAGCTGGCCGTGGAGGTCGACGACAAACTGACGCAGTCCTACGCGGTGCGGCATCTCGGCTTCGCTGACCTCGCCGCCGGGAACCTCGACGCGGGGCGGGAGCGACTCGAGGAATCTGTGCGGCTGCGGCGTGAGATCGGGTTCGGACCCGGCGTTGCTGCGGGCCTGCTTGCCCTCGCCGAGGTGGCCGACGAGGAAGGCGACACGCAGCGGGCCGCGGCACTCCTCAACGAGGCTCAGGCAATCGCCGAGGAGAGCGGCGCTCGCGGAGTGGTCCGCTGGATTGAACAAGTACGAGCCGAGCATTCGACCGCGTGACCCCCCGGCGCACGACGCGAGGAGACGATCGACGGCGGATCTATCGCCGACTGCCGGGCTTGTGATGGGTGTTTCGCTACATGTGCGCAGCGTGGCCGGTGGACTGATCCACCGGCCACGCGTCGGCCTCGCCGTGTCCGTCGTTGCGGCGAAGCCCTTCCCCAGGGAGGGGAGGTGGTGCACCCAGGGCCCGATCTCAGCGGCGGTTGGATCGGGTACCTGCGACGCTCCCGCTAGCGACGGCTGCCGTGCCGCGAGACATCAGGTGCCGTCGCTCACCCCCATGTTGACCCAGTCGTACAACCCGAAGAAGTTCGTCGAGTAGACGTTGGTCAGCCGCTGGTTCCTGAAGTACGGGGTCTTTGTCCACATGATCGGGAGGTAGACCGCGTCGTCCATGATCGCGTCATCGAGCTGGCGCCCGATGCCGTCCCACTGGTCGGGCTTCGCGGTCAGGAACTGGTCCAGCAGCCCGTTGACCTTCGGGTCATTGAGGTTGACGTAGTTGCTGTCGCTGGACGGGTTGTTCGCCTTGCCGTGGGCGATCGTGTAGAAGAACCCGGTGGTGGTCGGGAAGTCCGCGCCCCAGGCGGCGTCCATCAGACCGAGCTTGTTCTTCTTCACGCTGTCCGGCGAACCGATGTACTGCGTGTAGTAGGTGTCCGACTCGCCTGCCTTGGGGGTGATCTTGATCCCCACCCGAGCGAGCGCTTCTTGCACCGCCGCCGCGCGATTGGCACCGGTTCCCTGATTGACGAACGCGTAGTTCGTGCTGAAGCCGTTCGGCTGCCCGCACTGGCTCAGCTCGTCCTTCGCCTTCGCGAGATCGCCGGTGAAGTCGACGCCGTTCGGGTACTTGTTGGTCTTCGTGTCGTGGCCTGGCAAACCGCTGGGGGTAAGGCTTGGTGCAACGTCACCGAGCTGCGCGCCACCAAACGCGAGGCGCCACGCCTCCTTGTTGATGGCGTAGAACACCGCACGGCGGCAGTGAATGTTGTCCAGCGGCTTGACATCAGGCGACACGCCCAGGTAGCGAAGCGAGCCATCGACCGGGTCGTCGACCTGCTGCTTGAGGTTCGGATCGGCGAAGGCCTCGTTTCTGAACGTCGGCTGCATCCCGTTATCGACACGAGAGTCGAGCGTGCCCGCCTTGATGCGCGCGTCGATGTCGTCGAGGTTGGTGATGTAGTCAATCGTGATCTCGTCTGCCTTCGGCGTACGGATCTGGTCGGTCGCCTGATCCCAGTTGGTGTTCCGCTCGAAGGTGATACCGGTGTCGGGGTCGTACTTCGTGATCTTGAAAGGACCGGTGGAGACGGGGTGCCGGGTGTAGTTCTCGCCGTCGTCCTTGGCCTGCGGGATCGGCGAGCTTGGCCCCATCGCCATCAGGTAGTCGAAGGATGCATAGGGCTGAGTGAGGTGAAAGACGATGGTCTTGTCGTCGGGCGTCTCCATCGAGGGCTTCCCGTTCACCATCGGCTGACCGGACTTGTCCTTGTACGGGCCTTCGTAGGTGGGCGTCCCTGTCTTGTTTGCGCCATCATCAAGGAGCGGGAAGAAATAGGCGGTCGGGCCACCATTGATGACGTCGGTGGCGAATCCACGCTCAAGTGCGTATTTGACGTCCTCGGACTTGACCGGCGTCCCGTCGTCGTACTTCAGGCCGTCCCTGAGGGTGTACGTGAACTCGGTGAAATCAGCATTCGCCTTCCCCGCAGCAGTGGCCATGTCAGGCACCACCTTGGACGCTTCCTTCGGGTCCGGTGCGAAGCCCATCAGGTCTCGCGCATAGAGGCGCTGGAGATTCCAGCAGAACCCGTAATAGGCACGGGCGGGGTCCCACGAATCGCAGTCGCCACCCGACCCCAGCTTGATCGTCCCTCCCTTCGCGTCAGAGGGATTCACGATTGCGCTGGTGGAGAGGTTGAAACCGGTAGCGGCGCCGTTCGTGCCGCCACCCCCCTTGTTGTCATCTCCACCACCGCAGGCAGCCAAGACCAGCGCGCCGGCAGCAGCGACGGCGGCAAGCTTGGCCGAATTACGGACGTTCACCATTGCGTCGACCCGCCTTCCTCGTGGCGTTCCGACCGCCGGGTGGCAGCCGGACTCGGCCGATCATCAGTCGAACGGGCCGGTGGACCGACGTGGCCGAGTACTCCGCACGTTATTGCTGGCTAAGTGACGCAGAATATGGACCGGAATAGGTTGTCGTTAATTCGTGACCAAGCGGTCGTCCTTGGGCAAAGTGATTGAGGCGACTCACAGCCTGAGAACCCCGGCTCTAGCGTGGTGTTTTTACACTCTCTTTGCGGTCTAGTGAAGCTTTTTTGGTCGTGCTTTGACTTTGCTCTGGTTTTGCATTTGACTTACCAAATTCTGAATGATGCCAATCAAATTGAGTGCGGGAAGACCTGAGCGGCGATGCGGCATTGCTGCGTCATCTGCGCCAGCCTCGCTCTGGAGGGCCGTCGAGCAGTCCGGCACCGGCAAGCGGTCGGCCCGCGCCCGCCATCACGGGAGGCGGCCCCC
>JBKPTD010000122.1:0-42384 GCA_046735375.1 Actinomycetota bacterium
CCTGCCCACTGTCGGCGACGGCTGAGAAGGTCTCCCGAACCTCGGTTTCGCCGCGCCGCTCCTTGGTGAAGGTCTGCACTCGCTTGATGGTGGCAAGGGTGCCGTCGCCGTATTTCCCTGGCACGCCAGCGGGGTCCTCCGTGTATGTGAACCAGTGGACGTGACCGAGATCGCCTGTCGCCTGGTTGCGGGCCTGGGAGACGAAGGCGATGTAGCTCACCTGCGGGAAACCGGCGGGTTGGCCCTCCCTGGTTCTGACCGCGTAGACCTCATGGAAGGGAATCAGTATGTTCGCCCCACGCAGCGAGGTTCCTCGTAGGTCATCACCGGCGTAGGGGGCGAGCTCCCACCCGGTGGGGAGTCGGGCCTGCAACGCGGCCGCGTTGCCTTCGACGGCGATCATCGTCCGCGCTGCGGCGATCCCATCCGAATAGTGCAGATCCATCCGGCTCTCCTTGGTCGTTGGGTTCGTGCTCTCCGCATTGTGTACACTGTCCACAATAGGCTCAGTAAGTGGACGGTGTCCACATAGGAGAGCGAGATGGCTGCGACGAGCAGCGTTTCACGCCGACGTAACACCTATCGGCATGGCGACCTGTACCGGGCACTGCTCGAGGCTGGCACCGAGCTGGCACGACGTGGCGGACCTGACGCGGTCGTCCTCCGGGAGGCCACCCGACGGGTCGGCGTAGCGCCCAATGCGGCGTACCGCCACTTCGCCGACCGGCAGGCACTGCTGAATGCCGTATGTGCTGTCGCCCAGTCTGCGCTCGCTGCGGCGATCGAGACCGAGTGTAGAGACGTGCATCACCAGGACGACCCCGCCGAACGGGCCAGAGCAAAGCTTCGTGCGGTCGGCACCGGCTACCTTCGCTTCGCCCAAGCCGAGCCGGGACTATTCCGCACCGCATTCTCGGTCCCCACGGACCTACACGAGGCATTGAGCCCGGCCCGGGCCGGCCCCAGCGGCCTCACCCCGTTCCAGCTCCTGGCTGTCGCGCTAGACGACCTTGTTACCGCGGGTGTAGTGCCTCAGGAGCGTCGTCCCGATGCGGAGTTTCTGGCTTGGTCGGCAGTACATGGCCTTGCTGTGCTGCTCATCGATGGGCCGCTGCGCGGACAGGACCACACCCAGACGAGCGCCATTGGGGAGCGCTTGCTCGACATGGTCGAGCGAGGGTTGTGACGCAAAGCGACTGCCGGCAGCCTGGGTGGCGGAGTCGGCGGTTCCGCCAGCCAGGTACGTGAGGAGTCATCGCGGCGCGACCTCGTTAGTAGGGCAGCACTCGGCCACCTGGGGTGCGAAGGTCGAGTGGTCGCGAGGGTGGGCGTGTGACCGGCCGGTGTACAACCCGGGTCCGGCGCATCGTCGCCTCCCTGGGGCTGGCATGGGGCAACTCCTGCTAGCCACTGTCGCCTGCCGGGGCGACAAGTTAAATACGGCTGGCAGGTATAAACAGGGCTCGGTTCTCCCTACTCACCATGGTGGCTGCCCCGCCCGCCGATATCGATGCACCTGTCGGACGATGCGCGGCTCGAAACTCATGGCGGCAAACCGAGGACTGCGGACGGGGTCGACCGGGAAGCATCCCGACACGGTGACTAGGGGTAGCCGCACCCCGCAAACGCATGCCAGCCGTATTGGATGGGCAGGCCCGGCCGCCCAGAGTAGTTGAGAGAAGTAGAGGTTGCCGCAGCCAGCGACACAGCGCATCCACGGAGGCATCGATGCGTCAGACTCCCGTCGTCCGCCAGCCCATCCGGTATCCACCGCCGCGACCACCGGGTCCTCGCCCGCCGAGCGGCCGGGCGCTGCTTGTGGGCGGGGCTTTGAACGAGATGGCCCGGGCGCGACCGCGGGGAAGTGGCTTCAATGCTGCTGGCGATTGTTGAGGACCTCGCCTGCCATAGCCGTGAGCTTGCCTGCTTTCACGCCCCTGAGCTGTTCTTCGCGGAGAAGCCTGAGGTTGTCGAGCAGGCCAAGGCTCTCTGTCGGACCTGTCCAGTTCGTGTCCAGTGCCTCGGCGGGGCTCTTCGCCGGCGCGAGCCATGGGGGGTCTGGGGAGGCGAGCTGCTGGATCGCGGCGTGGTCATTGCAAGCAAGCGGGCGCGAGGACGGCCGCGAAAGGTCGAGGCCGCTGCGTGACTGCTCGAGATGACTGCCCGCACCTCCAAAACCACGACAAACGCAACCGTTTGGCCGCTTCGATGTCGGAATCGAAGCCAACCGAGGTTGGATACCACAGAATCGGCCAAGTTGGCGCAGCCAGGTGTCGCCGGTGATTACAGCGGGTAGTCACCAGCAACGGCCCCGGCCATCTCGGAGGGGGGAGCGAGGTGGCCGGGGTTGCTTGCGGCGAGGAAGTGCGCGACAAGTGAGGCGAGCTCTGCCGGACGCTCTAATAGGAACAAGTGGCCGCCGCCAGGCACGATCGACAACTTTGCGCCGGGGATGCACCGGGCAAGGATTCGGCCGTTGACCAGCGGCACGATGGGGTCATCGTCACCGGCCAGGACGAGCGTCGGCTGCCTGAGGCTACGGAGCCACGGGATACTGGTCCAGCCAGTGATCGCGAAGAGCTGACCGAGATAGCCCGGAAGTGACGGCGGTTCCACGAAGCGCGAGAGCGAACCGTGTAACAGTGCGTCGGGATCGTGGCGGGCGGCGCCGCCATAGATACGCCCGGCGATGCGCCGGTAGTAGTCGGGCTGGTGGTAGCGGCGCGGCGTAGCAAGCGCGAGGAGGACACGGGGGGAGCCGGGGACACCGCCGAGGCCCGGCCCGGTAGCGGCGAGGACAAGCCGGCGTATCCGCCAGGGTGCCTGGTGCGCGAGCTGCTGGGCGACGACACCGCCGAGGGATACCCCGAGCACATCAACCTGGTCGTACCCGAGCGTGTCCAGCATGCGTTCCACCGTTCGCGCGACGCCGGGCATCCGCCGCGGCCGCGCATAGCCTGTGGACTGGCCGACGCCTGGAGCATCGAAGCTGATCACTTGGAAGCGGTGTCCGGCTAGCGCCTGCTCGAACGGCTGCGCGAGGTCGAGGCTCGCACCTAGTCCGGTGATCAGCAGCACCGGTGGGCCCGAGCCGCGGACGGACGTGCGTAGGCGGAGGCCGTCGGCGTCGACGAACCGGATGGCGGCCCGGTTACGCGAACGCGCCCACACCCGTGATGTCCCTCCCGACGATCAGCGTCTGGATCGTCTCGGTGCCTTCGTAGGTGTGGATCGCCTCGATGTCGGCCATGTGCCGCATGACATGGAAGTCCAGCAGGATGCCGTTGCCGCCGAGCAGGTCCCGCGCCTCGAGGATGACCTGCCGGGCCTTGCGGGTGTTGTTCATCTTTGCGATCGCGGCGATGGTGTCGGTCATCTTGCCTTCTTCGATCAGCCGGCCCAGCCGCAGGCAGTAGAGCTGCATCGAGCAAACCTCGGCAAGCATTTTGACCAGTCGATCCTGCACGATCTGGAAGCTGACCAGAGGTTTGCCGAACTGTCGTCGCTCCCCGCAGTAGGCCACCGCGACCTCATACGCCGCAGTCGCATGTCCAAGCGCCGCCCATGCGACCACGTTGCGCGTACCGGCCAGTATTCGGCCGGTGTCCTTGAATGTGTCTGCGCCGGGCAGGCGGTTCTCTGCTGGCACACGCACGTCGGTGAGTGCGATTTCGGCCTGCCACACCGCCCGCAGCGATCCCTTGCCATCGATGCGGGTTGCGGTAAAGCCCGGCGTGCCTTTCTCGACAAGGAAGCCCTTGACCTGACCGTCCGCGATGTCTCGCGCCCAGACCACCACGACGTCGGCAAGGGTGCCGTTGCCGATCCACTTCTTCGCACCATTGATCACCCATTCGTCGCCGTCCCGACGGGCGGACGTTTCCAGTGCGACAGAGTCCGAGCCGTGCAGCGGCTCGGTCAGCGCGAACGCGCCTAGCTTGTCCAGTCGAGCCATCGCAGGGAGCCAGCGCTGCTTCTGCGCCTCCGAGCCGAGTTGCGCGATCGACTGCATCGCTAGCCCGGCCTGTACGCCGAGGAAGGTACCGAGGCTGCCATCACCACGGTTCAGTTCCATATGCACGAGGCCGCTGGCGATCGGGCTCATCGGCGGGCAGCCATATCCCTGGATGCCGTCACCGGTGATGTCGAGCCCTGCCATCGCCTTGACCAGCGGCCACGGGAACTCCGCGCGCTCCCAATAGCCGTTGATGACGGGCAGCACCTCGTCGTCGACGAAGTCACGAATCCGCCGCCAGTAGTCCCGCTCCTCACTGGTCAGCTGGTCGGCGATGCGGAAATAGTCGGTGCCGAGCGAGCGGCCAATGGCCTCTTCCATCGGATCCCTTCCTCAGCGGTCGAAGACGTAGGTGCCAGGGGCCTCAACCAACGGTGCTAGCTCACCATCACCGAGGGTGGCCGGCGCCGGCTTGTCCGGGCCGCAGTGCTCACGCAGCCATGCGTCGACGTCTGGCCACCAGCTGCCTGGTCGGGTCTCCGCACTATCCAGCCATGTCTGCGGGTCTGCCGGGCTCCCCGGGTTGACCCGGTAGCCGGCCTTCGGGTTGCCGGGTGGGTTGACCAGAGCGGCGATGTGGCCGCTGGTGGACAGGATGAACCGGCTCTCGCCGCCGAACAGCCGGGCCGTGCGGTAGCAGCTCTGCCAAGGCGTGATGTGGTCGGAGAGGCCGGCGATGAAGTAGGAGCCGACCGCGATCTGTGACAGGTCAATCGGGACGCCGCACACCGTCATCGCTCGAGTCGTCGCGAGCTGATTGCTCATCGCGAGGTCGACGAAGTCAGCGTGCAGCGTCGCGCTCATGCGCGTCGTGTCAGCGTTCCAGAACAGGATGTCGAAAGCGGGGGGCTGTCGTCCGAGCAGATAGTTGTTCACCCAGTAATGCCAGACCAGATCGCCTGGGCGCAGCCAGGCGAACACCTCGGCCAGGGCGCGCCCGTCGAGATAACCGCGGCGCCGGGATGATGCCTTGGCCGCCGCTGCGAGTCGCGAGTCGGTGAGGGCGGTAGGAACCCCCGCCTTGTCGAAGTCGAGCACTGTCACACCCATGCCGAAGCCGGCCAACCGGGCTTGCTGTCCGATGGCCGCGAGGTAGGCGGCGGCGAGGCTGGCGAGAATGCCGCCGGAACAAAAGCCGAACACCGCTGTCCGGTCGGTTCGGCAGATCCGTTCCACGGCGTCGAGTGCGCCGAGGAGAGCCTGTACGTAGGCATCGATGCCCCATCCGGCATGCCGTGCGTCGGGGTTGCGCCAGGAGATGACGAAGACCTGCTGACCGTTCTGAACGAGGTATTCCACGAGGCTGCGTCCGGGGGCGAGGTCGAGGACGTAGTACTTGTTGATTGTCGGTGGTGCGATCAGCAAAGGTGCCGTACGGACCTGCTCGGTCTGCGGGCGGTACTGGATCAGCTCGAGCAGATCGGTACGGAGGACCACGGCACCGGGTGTGACGGCGACGTTCCGGCCGACCCTGAATGCCGACGCATCGACCATCTGGGGAATCCGCGGGCGGCTGACGAGGTCACCGAGCAGGGCGAGTCCGCCGCGCAGGAAGTTCATGCCCCCGCTGTCCACCGCCGCCTTCGCCGACGCCGGGTTGACCAGCGGCAGGTTGCTCGGCGACAACGCCTCGACGAGGTTCTCCACGAGCAGACCGACCCGTTGCTCGTCGCGCCAGCCGAGGCCGGCGTCAGCGAGGAGCTGCCGTGCAGTCTGTTCCCCGGCGACGTACGCCTGCATGACCCGCCGGAGCAGTGGGTTCTCGATCCAAGCTGGGTCGCTGAAACGGCGATCGCGCGGTGCCGGCGCGATCGCGGATGTGCCCGCACCAATGGAGGCGAGCTCGGCAACCAGGTCGCGCAGCCGTCGAGCGGTCGGCCCGGGCCGTCCGATGAGGGCGGCGACGAACCTAGCGGTCGAGCTGTCGGGGACGGACCGGCGCAGAGGACCGAGCGCAGCATCCACCAGCAGTGCATCCAGTGGCACCGCTTGGTCCGCGACATCGTCAGGGACCGGTGGGATCGTCCGGGCTTTGGTCACGCCTTGTCCTGGATCAATGACGCGATCTCCCGCTTCAGTATCTTGCCGGTCGGCCCCTTGGGTAGGGCGTCGACGATCCAGACCTTCCGCGGGTATTTGTACGCCGCAAGCTGACACTTGACGTGATCGCGCAGCTCGCCGGCGGTGACAATGCTGCCCGGCTTGAGCGCGACCGCGGCGGCGACCTCCTCGCCTAGTTCGGGGTGGGGCACGCCGATGACGGCGGCCTCGGCCACGGATGGGTGTTCGTACAGCACCTCTTCGATCTCGCGTGGATATATGTTGAAGCCACCCCGGATGATCAAGTCCTTCTTCCGGTCGACGATCGAGAAGTAGCCGTCCTCATCGACACGTCCCATGTCGCCGCTGCGGAACCATCCGTCGGGGATCGCGGTCCTCGTCTCTGCTGGCCGCCGCCAGTAACCCTTCATCACGTTGTGTCCTCGGATCACGATCTCGCCGACCTCACCGTGCGTGACCTCTTTGCCGTGGTCGTCCACGACGCGCATCTGAACTCCGCGAATCGGGGTGCCGATCGTGCCCGGCTTACGCTCTCTGTCCGGGTGGTTGAACGAGGCGACCGGTGAGGTCTCAGATAGGCCATAGCCTTCGAGGACCAGACATCCGAATGCCTTCTCGAAGCCACGTAGCACTTCGACGGGCATGGCCGCTCCGCCCGACATGCAGACCCGCAGCCCGGATACGTCGTACGCCGCTCGCTCCGGGTAGGCCAGAAGCGCGCCGTACATCGTTGGCACGCCGGCGAAGACGGTCGCTCGATGTCCGCCCAGGATGTCCAGCGCTTGCCCGGCGTCGAAGCGGGGCAGCAGGCTGAGGGACGCGCCTGCTGCAACGGCCGCATTGAGCGTGCAGGTCTGCCCGAAGGAGTGGAACAGCGGCAGCCCGCCAAAGATCACATCTGCCGGTGTCAGGTGGAGCAGGTCGGTACGGACCACCTCGACGTTTCGGCTGAGATTGGCATGGGTCAGCTCGGCGCCCTTCGGCTTGCCGGTGGTTCCCGAGGTGTAGAGGATCACTGCCGTTTCTTCATCGTCCCGATCGACGATCTCGGATACTGGCGTCGTTGATGCGACGAGGTCCGCGAAGGTCGCAGGGTGCACAACGACGGTCTCGGCATCCGTCTCCGTCGCACCCTTTCGCACCTCCTCGGCGAACTCGTACCAGCCGAAGATCAGCTTTGCTCCTGAGTCGCGCAGGTAGTAGGCGACCTCTCGCGCCTTCAGCAGCGGGTTCATCGGGACGACCACTCCGCCGGCCCGGAGCACGCCGTAGTAGACGACCGCGAAGGCGGGCACATTCGGCAGCATGATCGCGACCCGATCGCCGGGCTGCACGCCTCGCTCCTGCAGCAGCCCGACGATCTGCCTGCTGGCCTGATCGAGTTCGCCGAAGCTCGTCGTATCGTCCCCGAGCCGCACGGCGACCCGGTCGGCATGCGCGCTGGCCGTCCGCTTCAGGATCGATGCGAGGTTCATCACTTCCACCTCTCGATGAGACCGCTTCGGTTCGGATGTGGCAACGGTCAGCCTGTGGGCTGGTAGCTGTCGCCGAGTG
The DNA here is from genome assembly GCA_046735375.1 of Actinomycetota bacterium. Taxonomy (GTDB): domain Bacteria; phylum Actinomycetota; class Actinomycetes; order JAKEEW01; family JAKEEW01; genus DASYTV01. Next base: position 7,631 of record JBKPTD010000122.1, read on the forward strand.
CGGAGGAGAAGAGCGGACGGACAACCTTCAGCCCGCCGGCCGTGGCCGCGTCCGGCCGCAGCAGGTAGACCTGGCGGGCGGGGATGCCGCCGGGCTTGCTGTAGTCGAGCGGGGCGAGCAGGCCCTGGGTGTCGACCGTGGAGAGGCTGTGCAGTGCGTTCAGCAGACCTGACCGGGTGAGCGCGCCACCGCGGCAGGCTGATTCGAGGATCTGCGCCATGATCTGGCCCTGGGCGTAGCCGTACATCACGAAGGCCGTCTGGGGCTGGCCAGGGTATTTGCTGGTGAACGCCTGCCTGACCTGCTGCACGCCCGCGCTGTCCGCAGAGAACGGAGCGAGCGAGCTGGCGATGAGCAGGTTCTTCTGCAGAGCTGCTTTTGCAGGCCCAGCGAGGAGTTGCGGGCTGAAAACCGGACTCGACCCGAGGAAGGTCGCGTTGAAGCCGGACGCCGCCGCGACCGAAACCGCGGAGGCGGCCTGCGCCGGCGTGGTGGTGAGCAAGATCACTTTCGCGCCGGCATTGCGCAGCGCCGTCACCGGGGCCGTCAGGTCAGTGTCCGTCGGGGTGATCTTGTGCTCGACGAGGTGCAGGCCGAACTCTTTCGCCGCCGCCCGGCTGCCGGCCAAGGCATTCTGCCCGTAGTCACCCTCGAGGAAGATGTGGCCGATTGTGTCGCCCGCGGCCACCTTCTTCTCGTCGATCAGCGCCTGCAAGCCGTTGATCATTTCGATGTCGTACGTCGTACCGGTCACGACCACGTAGGGGTTGCTTAGGAGGCTGGACGAGAACGACGCCGCGAGGGTGAGCATCTGATCGGTTTGGATGGTTGGGCCGAGGGCCGCGATCACCGGTGATCCGAGCAGCTCGTCGAGCGCGAGCACGTTGTCCTTGACCTGTGCGTAGCCGGCGACCGCCTGCTGCGGGTTGTAGCCGTGGTCCTTGACGACGAACTCCACCCGGCGGTTGCATACGCCGCCTTTACTGTTCTTCTGGTCCCAATAGAGCTGACGTCCCTGGCTGATGGACTTGCCGACGCCGGCGAAGACACCCGTTTGATCAGTCAGGACGCCCAGCCGGATGGTGTTGCCGCTGACGCCTGGGCCGGTGGCGGTCGTTCCGCCTGCTGATCCTGAGTTGTCATTCTCCGATGCCTTGGTGCTGCATCCGGCCGTGATCAGGATGCCTCCGATGGCTGCGATCGCCACCCAGCGAGGAGCTCCTCGCGGGCCGGTTGCTCGTGGAATGGGGAGCATGGCTTCTCTCCTTAATGGCTGGATCGGGAAAGGGCCTGGTCAGCGTCCATGACGACCGCGGCCTGCGGTGACGCGTGTGATGGGTGCCGCCGTAGCCGGCGAGCCAGTGCCGCCACACCGCCGGGCTCGAAGAGGAGGATCAGGACGATGGCTGCGCCGTAGGCGAATCGGGCGGCGATCGCCGGGGTGATCCCGCCGGAGCCGCTCGGAGCGACCCCTGGCACCTGAGCCGCATATCGTTCGAGGACGGCGGGAAGCGACGTGACGAACAGCGCACCCAACACCGCTCCGCCGGCCGATCCCAGGCCACCGATCACCACCATCGCGAGGTACTCGATCGACAGCGCGACGCCGAATGTCTCAGGGACCATGCGGCGGAACGCGAGGGCGAGCAGCACCCCGCCAGCGCCTGCGTACATCGAGCCGACGACGAAGGCACGGGCCTTATAGCTGGCGACGTTTACGCCCATCGCCGCCGCGGCCACCTCATGGTCGCGTATCGCGCGCAGCGCTCGTCCCGGTCGTCCCCGCACAACGCCGCGGTAATAAAGCAGGGCAGCCACGGCCACCGCGAGAGCGAGGTACCAGAGTCGTTCTTCGCGGTGGAACGGAACGCCGACCACGTACAGCGTGTGGCCGGGGTCTTCCTCGAAGGAGAACCCAGGCAGGGTGAAGCCGGGAACGTCGCGTCCGTTCACACCACCCGTCAGCCGTTCGGCGTTGACGAGGACGTGCAGTCCGAGGAAGACCAGGCCCAGCGAAGCGACCCCGAGGTAAATGCCGCGAAGCCGGGCGGCGATGGGGCTGAACAGCAGACCGGCGACCCCGGCGACGGCCACCGCCAGTACGGCCGCCACCAGTGGAGGAAGCCCGAGGCCGAGGTGGTCGTTACCCGCCTTATGCGGGTCCGAGGCGAAATAGGCGTAGCCGTAGGCGCCGACGGCGACGAAAAAGGCGTGGCCAAGGGAGAGCATGCCGGCCTGGCCGAGGAGCAGGGTGAGGCCGAGTGCCGCGACCGCGGTTGCGAACGCGAAGAGCCCTAGCTGGAGCCAGAACGCCTCGAGGTAGAAAGGCATGACCAGCAGCACGGCGACCAACGCGAGCTTCCCAATGAGTGCGGGTGAGAACGACCTAGACACGGTGGAGCTCCCTCGTTCCGAACAGGCCTGTGGGCCGCACGAGCAGTACCAGGACCATGACGAGGTACGGCATGACCGCATGGAAGCCGAGCCCGAGGAAGGTGAGGTGCCCCTCATATCCCTGGGTGAGCACCTCGGTGACTCCGATGACGAGGCCGCCGACAACGGCACCGCCGGTCGAGTCGAGCCCGCCGATGATCGCGGCGGGGAAGGCGCGGAGCGCGACCGCCGACGTCGTGGGTTCCAGCCCGGTGGAGGGGAACATCGTGATGAAGAGTCCGGCCACTGCCGCCAGCCCGCCGGCCACGGCCCACGACGCCGCCGAGATCCTCCCGCCGCGGATCCCCATGAGCGCAGCAGTTTCGTGGTCCTCCGCGGCGGCGCGCATGGCGACGCCCCAGACGGAGAACTTGAACCAGGCGAAGAAACCAGCGATCAGGGCCAGTCCGACAACGAGGGCGGCGATTCTCGTCTGCGGGATGGTCAGACCGCCGACGGTGACCACCCCGCTGCCCCATGGGTCGCCTATTGGAAGGACGTCGATACCTATCCGCCGAATGATCTCCGTTTGCAGGAGGACTCCCACCCCGATGGTCATGATGCTCACGGCGATCACCGAACCGCCCTGCATCCGGCGTACCAGCACCCGGTTGACGAGGGCGGCGATGACCACGGCGGAGAAGATCCCGAGGAGCGCCGCGACCGGGAATGGGAGCTTGCCCGCCCGTGCCGCGACATACGCCCCCGCGATCAGCAGGGCCGGGTGCGCGAAGTTGATGACCCCGGTCGCCTTGAATACCAGGACGAAGCCCAGCGCGAGCAGGGCGTAGACCGCGCCCAGCGAGATCCCACCGATCAGGAGTTGCGCGAAGTTCTGCATGTCGTCCCCTGCGGCTCAGGCCGTTAGTTCCGAGCGGACGCCGTCCTCGGTCCCCAGGTATGCGCGCAGCACTTCTGGGTCCAGCTGCACTTCCTCGGGACTCCCGTCAGCGATGCACCGGCCGAAATCGAGCACCGTGACTCGATCGGCGATGCCCATGACCAAGCCCATGTCGTGCTCGACCAGCAGGATTGGGATGTCCAAGCTGTTGCGGACATCGCGAATGAGATGGGCCATGCGGGCCGTTTCGTTGGCGTTCATCCCAGCTGCCGGCTCGTCGAGAAGCAGCAGCCGGGGCTCGACACACAGAGCGCGTGCCATCTCCACCCGCTTCTGGTCGCCGTACGACAGCGCGCCTACGGGCTGTTCGAGCTTGTTCGCGATCCCGACGAAATCGGCGATCTCCGAGACGCGTTCGGAGTGGAGCCGCCTCTTACGACCGGACCGGGCGGGCAGCAGTCCGCTGGCGAGGAATCCCGTTGTCGTGAGGTGGTGCCGGCCTAGCAGAAGGTTCTCCAGGACAGTCGCTTCCGGCAGCAGGGCGATGTTCTGGAACGTCCGGGCTACGCCGAGGGCCGCGATCTCATGTGGCCGAAGCCGGGTCAGGTCGAGGCCGGCGAAATGCACCGCGCCGCTCGCCGGCCGGTATACCGCGGACAGGAGGTTGAAGAGGGTGGACTTTCCCGCGCCGTTGGGTCCGATCAGGGCGTGGATGGCGCCGGCCCGAACGTCGAAGGAGACCTCGTCGAGCGCGGTCACGCCGGCGAAACGCACGGTCACACGATCGACGGAGAGCGCGACGGTAGTGCTTGTTTCCTTCATGGCGACCACTTCCTCAGACGAGGTGGGACGCCACCGGCGGTGGCCAGCTCGCGATCCACGGCTGCCTCGGTCTCGCGGCCTAGGTACAGGTCGCGGACCTGGTTGTCCGCAGCCAGTTCCTCGGCGGATCCGGACAAGGTCACGACCCCGACGGTGAGCACGAAGGCGTCGCTAGCCACCGACAGCGCCATTGCGGCGTTCTGCTCGATGAGCATCACGGTGGTGCCCTGTGCGTTGATCTCCTTGATCACGTCGCCCAGCTGGCCGACGACCCGCGGCGCCAGCCCGAGCGACGGCTCGTCGATCAGCAGGATCCGGGGACCGGCCATGAGCGCCCGCCCGATCGCCAGCATTTGCTGCTCACCGCCGGAGAGCAGGCCGGCCCGCTGCTCCCGCCTGTCGTAAAGGATGGGGAACAGCTCGAACACCAGAGTGCGCGCGGCAGCCCTGGCGGCGCGATCCTTGACCGCGAAGCCGCCGATGCGCAGGTTCTCCGCGACGGTCAGACGCGTGAAGATGCGCCGGCCCTCTGGAGCTTGGATGACCCCCGCCGCGGCGATCGCCGCGGCGGAGCGGCCAACGAGACTGCGATCCTCTAGCTCGATGGAGCCTGCATCAACCGAGCCGTGGTATGCGGGCAACATCCCCGAGATCGCGCGCAACAAAGTCGTCTTGCCCGCCCCGTTGCTCCCGAGCACGGCGACGACTGCGCCCATCGGAACGCTGAGTGAGACCGATCGCAGCGCAAGGATGGCACCGCGGTAGCTCACCTGGAGATTGCGCACCTCGAGCATGCTCGCCTCCGTCTTGGCCGCCGGATCCGACAGTCATGGCCGCTTTATCGTCAGAGCCGGTGGCGACCCGGAGTAGCTGCAGGCGGAGACCTTATTTCGGATATCTCCATTCGGAGATGGCGTCGGGGCCGGCCGGGCGGCACGATGAAGGAACCCCTCGGTCCTGGATTGCCGGTTGCGCTATCCCACGACCTCAGGGGGCGGGAGGCGGCCGACGTGAGCGACGCGGTGAGCCGGTGGCGTGATCCACCGGGGAGCCGGCTGTTCGAGCTGAGCGAGGGGTACGGCAAGATCCTTGCGCTGCTCGACCGGGCCGCCGCCATGCGCCGAGTCGTCGCCGACGTACCCAGCATCGCCGGCCTCGATATGGCGTGGGTTGGCGAGCCAGGCGGCGAGGACGAGATCGTGCTCGGCCACACCGTCAACAGCCGCACCCTCGGGGTCAACGGGCTGATCGTGCCGATCGGATGTGGGCTCGGCGGGCAGGTGCTCCGCAGCAGGCGTCCGATGTGGGTCAGCGACTACACCACTGCAGCGAACATCACGCACGACTTCCTGCCGCAGGTTGAGGGCGAGGGCGTGAAGGGGATGATCGCGGTTCCGATGGTCTATGAAGGGCAGCTGCTGGGGGTGCTCTACGGTGCAAGTCGGCATCAAGCTGAATACGGCGATCGCGTGACGCAAGCCCTCGAACAGGCAGCCGGGCAGGCCGCCGCCGCCGCGGTGGTCGCGGAACGCGCGCGGCACGCGGCCGAGGTCGCCGCTTACGAGGAGCGCCGCCGCGTCGCCGTCGACCTGCACGACACTGTCGGCGCGATGCTGTTTACCATCGGCGCCGGCATCCGCAAGCTGGTCGGCCAGCTTCCGTTCGACGACGCGATTCGCACTCGGCTGGGCGACATCGAGGACCAGGCAAGGCAAGCATCGGCCGCGCTCCGCGGGTCCTTGCACGCGCTCAGCGCGTCACCTGAGGAGGTGGCGCTCGGCGTCGCACTCCGTGGAGACTGCCGGGCGTTCGAGGAGCGCTCCGGCGTCATCGCCCGGCTTATCACCGTTACCGAGATCCCCCCGCTGACACCCCCGCGGATCAGGGCGCTGGTCGACGCCACCCGGGAGGCGCTGGTCAACATCGAGAAGCATGCCCACGCACGCTCCGTTGTCGTCAGTGTCTTCGCCGCTAGTGGTGGTGTCGCCGTCACGATCGCCGACGACGGCGTCGGTTTGCCCGGCGATCCCCAAGCGCCAGGCCTCGGTTTGGCTGCGATGTCCGAGCGTCTTTCGCGGGTCGGCGGACGCGTCCATGTGGCGCAGAACGACGACGGCGGCGTGACAGTTCAGACCTGGGTGCCGGTGTGAACGAAGAGACCATCCGCGTCCTCGTCGTGGACGACCATCCTGTCGTCCTCGATGGCGTCAGCCTCGCGATAGGCAGCACCTCATGGCTGACCGTGGCCGGTTATGCCCGCACCGGGCGAGAAGCGATCAGTGCCGTCGAGCGTCTCCAGCCCGACGTTGTTCTGCTCGACCTCCGCCTGCCCGACATGCTCGCCCCCGAGGTGGCGCGCTCGATTCGGTCCCGCCGGCCCGGCATCAAGATCGTCATTTTCACGGCCTATCCCGACCATGCAGCGTTGGAGGCCGCGCTGGACGCGGGCGCACATGCAGTGGTCGTCAAGGATGCCGAGCGCGCCGACCTTGTGGACATCATCCGTCGGGTCGTCGCCGGCGAACGGGTCGTCTGCACCGGTTTGGGCCAGGACCATAATGTCCTCCTCGCACAGAAGCTCAAGGAGTGCGGCCTCACCCGCCGCGAGTACGAGATTCTGCGTCGGGTCGCTATGGGCGAGACCAATCCGGAGATCGCAACGGCCCTCGGGCTCACCCGCAACACCGTCAAGACCTATCTCCAGCGAGCTCTCGAGAAGCTCGGCGCACGTAACCGCATCGAGGCGCTTGCCCGCGCCAACGAGTCGGGGATCCTCTAGCAGGTCGCTAGAGAACCCGGGATCCCGTAGAGGTGTGCACGCGGCGTCACCCGTCCCGATGCTGCAGCCGCGCCAGGGTTTCAGGCCGGAGGTCGTCGAGGCTTCGCAACACGAGGTCTGCACGGGCGAGCGCATCCGGCGCCGGCGGATACTGGGGATGCGGCACCGCCACGACGATCATGCCTGCGGCGTTCGCCGACCGAAGGCCGTTGCTTGAGTCCTCGACTGCGACGGTCTGAGCAGGAGCGACAGCAAGCCACTCGGCCACAGCGAGGTAGACGTCCGGAGCCGGCTTCCCGCGCGGGACCTCCTCGGTGGAGATCGTCACCTGGAACAGCGACCCCATGCCCGTCGCGGCGAGAACCCGGTCGATGAGCGGACGGGCCGCGGAGCTGGCCAGACCGAGGGGCCACCGGCTCGCAAGGCGCTGGACAGCCGCGACGGCACCGGGCATCAGCGGAAGATCGGCCTCATATTGCTGCGCAACCCGCTCCACGACGTCGCGCGCGATGCGGTCTGGCGGCACATCAACGCCGAGATCGGTGGCGAGGTAGGTGGACCATTCCTGCGTGCTCATGCCCATGAGGCGCTGCTGGCTATCCGGTCGCCACCGACCACCATGTTCGGCCACATACTGCCGCCGGACCTGTTCCCATACAGGCTCCGAATCGATCAGAACCCCGTCCAGATCGAAGACGACCGCTGCCACCACAGTCCTATCCTCCCGGCTCCTACCTGGTCTGGTCAGACAGGTCCGGCGGCGGAGCAGAGATCCCGCGCCCAATGTCCTTCACAGTGGCCCGCATGACCAGGCCGACGGCAAGGAGATTTCGGACACGGGGAACACTGGCCACGCCCGGCTACGCTGACAGTTGAGGGCCTTGAACGACGGCTGGGCGTCAGTGTGGACGAAGACCGGGACACCGCTCTGCTGTGCGGACGTTGGCCAAGTCCACCGGAGGGAGCAATGTGGGCCGTCCAGCGATGCTCACTGTCGACGACGATGCTGCAGTCTCGCGCGCTGTCGCACGTGACCTACGGCGACGGTACGGGCAGGAGTACCAGATAATCCGGGCGTCCTCGGGCACCGAGGGACTCGATGTGCTTCGCGACATCAAGCTCCGCGGTGGCCGGGTCGCGGTCCTGCTCGCTGACTACCGGATGCCACAGATGAATGGCATCGAATTCCTGGAGCAGGCAATGGATCTGTTCCCGAATGCCCGCCGGGCACTGATGACGGCGTACGCCGATACTGAAGCCGCGATCGACGCCATCAATGTCGTCGACGTTGACCACTATCTGCTCAAGCCGTGGGACCCGCCGGAGGAGAAGTTCTATCCCGTGGTCGATGAGCTCTTGGAAGCCTGGCAGGCAGCGGGCGACCGGGAGGTGGAGGAGGTTAAGGTCGTCGGCCACCGGTGGAACGCGGCCTCATACAAGCTCCGTGATTTCCTGGCTCAGAACTTGGTGCCCTACCGGTGGTACAGCGCCGACGAGCCCGAGGGTCGCCGGTTGCTCGATGCCGCAGGAGTGGGACTGCAGGCCGTCCCGCTGGTGGTGACGTCAGATGGCCGGCCGCTTGCATCGCCCACGGCGACCGACGTGGCCGCGGCCGTCGGCCTGTCGACCGCTCCCGTACGCGACTTCTATGACCTGATCATCGTCGGCGGAGGTCCGGCCGGTCTGGGTGCCGCGGTCTACGGTGCATCTGAGGGGCTGCACACCGTTCTGGTCGAGCGGAGGGCGATCGGCGGACAGGCCGGTCAGAGCTCCAGGATCGAGAATTACCTCGGCTTTCCCGATGGCGTGTCCGGGACGCAGCTCGCCGACCGCGCCCGTCGCCAGGCGGTGAAGTTCGAGGCGGAGGTGCTGACCACCCGAGATGTGGTGGGATTGTCGGCGCACGGCGGGGCTCATGTCGTCAGCTTCGGCGACGGCACTGAACTGTCCGCACATACCGTGATCATCGCGACCGGGGTCTCGTACCGACCCTTGGTCGCGCCCGGCGTGGCGGAGCTGACTGGCCGCGGCGTCTATTACGGCTCAGCAGCGACCGAGGGTCCGGCCTGCGCCGACACTGACGTGTTCATTGTGGGCGGCGCCAACTCCGCCGGCCAGGCCGCGCTCTTCTTCTGCCGTTATGCACGCAGCGTCACCCTCCTCGTCCGCGGTGACTCGCTCGAACGGTCCATGTCCTATTACCTGATCCAGCAGCTCGCTGCGATCGACAACATCGAGGTCCGCACCGGGACTGAGGTGATGGCGGCGCACGGCGAGGAGCATCTGGAGGCTGTGACACTTTGTGACAGCAAGCGCGGGAACAGCATGACGTTGCCCGCGGAGCACCTGTTCGTGTTCATCGGAGCCGAGCCGCGTACGGAGTGGCTCGACGGCGGCGTTTCTCGCGACTCGCGCGGCTTCATCTACACCGGACCTGACCTGTTGACCGGGGGGCGTCGCCCGACTGGATGGGACCGCGACCGCGACCCGTACTACCTCGAGTGCAGCGTTCCGGGCATCTTCGCCGCAGGCGACGTCCGGGCCAACTCCGTCAAACGTGTCGCGTCAGCAGTCGGCGAGGGTGCGATGGCGGTCTCGCTTGTCAACACGTACCTGGAGGCGCAATGACCAGGGCGGCCACGCCGGAAGAGCTGAGGACCCTCTTCCTGTTCGAAGCACTTACCGATGACCAGCTTGCCTGGCTGGCCGAGCGCGGCATCGTTCGCGATTACCCGGCAGGCAGCACGGTCTTTTCCGAAGGAGACCCCGCCGAGTCCTTCTTCGTTCTGCTCTCCGGCACGCTGGCGCTGTCCCGCCGAGTTCAGCAGGACGACGTGGAGACCACCCGCACCGACCAGCGCGGCGTCTACATGGGTGCGACCCAGGCCTACCTGCCAGACGACCGCGCGGCCGCGCACAGCTACCTCGCCACCATGCAAGCGATCAGCGACTGCGAGTTCTTCATCCTGTCCGCCGAGGACTTCGCAAAGATGATCCGCGACTGGTTCCCGATGGCTCTGCATCTGCTCCAGGGGCTCTTCTTCGGCATGCAGAACTCGCAGGCGGTCGTGGCTCAGCGCCAGCGGCTCGCCGCGCTTGGCTCACTCACCTCCGGGCTGATGCACGAGCTGAACAACCCTGCGGCTGCGACCGTACGGTCAGCCGCGGCGCTTCGCGAACGGGTCGCAGGTATGCGCCACAAGCTGGCCATGCTCGCCAACGGCAGGATTCCCGCTGAGCAGCTACGGGCGCTGATACAGGTCGTGGAGCCGATCGTCGAGCGGGCCGCAAAGGCGCCAGAGCTGACGCCACTGCAGGCCAGCCAATGCGAGGACGAGGTCAGCGACTGGCTAGACCAGCACGGCATCACCACGAGCTGGGATCTCGCGCCGGTGTTCGCCAGCGGGGGCGTGAACGTCGACTGCCTGGAGGAACTGGCTGCGGCCGTCGAGCCCGGACTGCTCGACCAGGCTCTGCACTGGACGGGATATGTCCTCGAGACCGAGCAGCTGATGACCGACATCGAGGACGCAGGCAACCGCATCTCCACCCTTGTCGCGGCGGCGAAGCAGTACTCCCAGATGGACCGGGCCCCACACCAGCGGATCGACGTGCACGACGGGCTGAAGAGCACCATCGTGATGCTCTCGCACAAGATCGGTGACGGAATCAAGGTGGTCAAGGACTTCGACAGAACGTTGCCGAAGATCCCCGCCTATCCCGCCGAGCTCAACCAGGTATGGACCAACCTGATCGACAACGCGGTCCAGGCGATGGATGGTGTCGGCACCCTCACCATTCGGACGGCACTCGACGGGGATCGGGTGCTGGTCGACATCGGCGACACGGGGCACGGCATCCCGCCGAAGCTTCGACAGCGCGTCTTCGAGCCGTTCTTCACCACAAAACCTGTCGGGGAGGGCACCGGGTTGGGACTGGATATCTCCTACCGGATTGTGGTCAACCGGCACGGCGGCGATATCAGCGTCACATCCGAGCCGGGTGACACCCACTTTCAGGTACGGCTCCCCACCACCGAGCCGGCCTCCATCTGATCGCGGCGAGTGGCAAATCCCCGCCACGAAGGGTGACCGACCGGTCGGATAGCGGTCCTGAGGATACGCATCGGCCTGGCGTGCGAAGTAGGCGAATGCCGGCGGGGTCTGAGGCTGCTTAGTGAGATTCCCGCCAGGATGGCAGCGCCACCGATCGCTTGGGGGACGCCGACCGGGTCGCCGAAGAGGAGCGCGCCCGCGGCTGCGCCGACGAGCGGCTCGAGGTTGATGAAGGCGCCCGCGACCTCGGCCGACACCCGCGCCTGCCCGTACGCAAAGAGCGTGAACGGCAGGAGCGTGCCGCCGAGCGCCAGTCCACCAACGGCCAGCAGTGTGCCGGGATTGGAGGGGGCAGACGGCATTCCGTCCATGATCAAGGCCACCGGTGTTCCGGCGATGCTTGCCGCGAGGAATTGCGTGGCGCTCACCGCGACCGGGTCGCGGCCGTTCAGCAGGCCGGGCTGTGCTGCGAGGAAGCCGGCCGAGAAGAGGAGCGAGGCAAGGATGAGCCCATCACCGGTCATGATGGTGCCGCCTCCACTTCCACCGGCGACGAGGGCGACACCGCTAAGCGATACCACGTACCCGATCCAGGCCCTCGGCGTTGCCACGCTCCGCTGCCAGACGGCCACGATGATCGCGACGAGGACGGGTGTCGCGCCCACGAGCAGAGCTGCGTGGCTGATGTTCGTCCGCTCGATCCCTGCATTCTGGAGCGTGATCGACCCGACGTAGCCCAGTGCTCCCCAAGCCAGGACCCCTGGTGTGCATGCGGTGCTGATCCGAGGGCGGGCCGCGAGGAGCAGGACGATGGCAGCGATGCCGAATCGTGCGACGGTCAGCCACGACGGCGTCAGCCATCCGAGCGCCACCTTCGACAGCGGAATCGTGGTGCCCCAGAGCACGCCGGCGGTAGCGAGGGCCGCGATGGCGGAGCGTCGGTCGGTGTTCATAGAAGAATCGTCCGTCGGCCGACCTTCCAATTTGCCATTCCCGGCTTAGTACCAAATATTATTCTCTGATATGGCTGTCAATCTTGATAATATTGATGTGGATCTGCTCACTGCGATGCAGGCGGACGCTGACTTGACGAACGTTGAGCTCGCCCGCCTTGTCGGCCTATCTCCGGCGGCGACGCTGCACCGCGTCCGGCGACTCAAGGAGTCGGGCGTGATTCGCGTCATCAGCGCCCGGCTCGACCCGGCCGCTGCCGGGTTTCCCTTGCACGTGTACGTGGCAGCGAGTCTTGCTCGGCACGACCTGCGCTCGACCCGCGCCTTCGAAGAGCAGATCCGCGCCTTGCCGCAGATCGTCGCCGCAGACAACGTTGCCGGCGAGATGGACTACCTACTCACCGTGGTCGCTCGGGACATCGGCGAGTTGCAGCAGGTGCTGACCACGCTTGCGACGCGGGGGGGACAGCGGCTCGTCACCTACCTTCGCCTGGAGGAAGTCAAGCCGCCGTCACCCCTGCCGCTGGAGCCGACGGTGCCCGCCCAGGGCAGGCGTGCGGCCGGGGCCACGTGACCTCGTCGCCGTGAGATCGGGGATCAGATGATCGTGGGCATGGGCTGCCCGACGGCACACCAGGCGCTGCCGATGGCGTGACTCGAGCCGCTGGCGTGGACGGCGGGTAAGGGATGATGGAGACATGAGGCGTCCAGCGGTGCCGCTCGCGAGGCACCTGCTCCGGGTGCGTGATCTGATCGACCGTGCCTATGCCGAGCACCTCGACATCGATGCGCTCGCCCGGAGTGCATCGGTGTCGGCGACCTACTTCAGTCGAAGCTTCAAGGCAGCGTTCGGTGAGACCCCACACCAATACCTCATGAGCCGGCGGATGGAGCGCGCCAAAGCGTTGTTGCGCTCCGGCGACCTTCCCGTCACGGAGGTTTGCCTCGCTGTCGGCTTCACCAGCCTGGGCTCGTTCAGCACTCAGTTCCGACGGTTCGTGGGCGACAGCCCGAGTGCGTATCGCAAGCGTGACGGTCATGGCGAGCTGGCGCGGTTGCCGAACTGCTACGTGCGCATGTGGACTCGTCCGCTCGGCTGAAAACGGCCGTCCGCACGAACGGCAAGTGTGCAGTTTTGGAGAAGCCCGAGGCCATCCGGCGTTCCTACGATCTCCTGTGACGTCCGCAGGTGGGCTGCGGCGATGACATCGACAGGAACACCGACATGAAGATCGAGTCCAAAGACGGCACGGTGATCGCATTCGACCAGATCGGCGAGGGTCGGCCGATCGTCCTGGTGGCCGGTGCCTCGTGTGATCGAGCCATCGACACACCCATCGCCGAGGCCTTGGCACGGAACTTTACGGTCCTCAACTACGACCGGCGCGGTCGCGGCGACAGCGGCGACACGCCGCCGTACTCCGTCGCGCGGGAAGTCGACGACATTCGAGCGCTTCTGGAAGCCGCCGGTGGCTCCGCGACGGTGCTCGGACTGTCGTCTGGCGCCGTGCTGGCCGCGGAGGCGGCCGCGCGCGGGCTGCCCATCGACCGGCTGATCATGTGGGAGCCACCGTTCAGCATCGATCCGGATGGTCCGCGGCGGGCCGCAGAGTACTCGGACCGCCTAACCGAATTGCTCGACGCAGATCGCCGAGATGACGCGCTCGTGCATTTCATGAAGCAGGTTGGCGTTCCGGACGAGATGATCACAGGGATACGTCAGTCGCCCTATTGGCAAGTCGGCCTGAACCTGGCGCACACGCTCGCGTACGACGCCGCCATCATGGGCGACGGCACGATCCCGGCCGCGCGGTTCGCGCAGATTCGTACCTCCACGTTGGTGCTGGCCGGCTCCATGAGCCCAGAGTTTCTGCAACAAGCCGCCGTGCAGACCGCCGCGGCGATCCCCGGAGCCCGCGTCGACGCTTTGCAAGGTCAAGACCACAATGTGGCCGGGGATGCGATCGCACCTGTCGTGGCCGCGTTCGTGGGTCGCTGAGCCGACGTGCGAGGGCCACTCATGTGTCACGGCGTTGCGGCCAGTCTGCTGAAGGAGAGAACATTCATGATCACTGGGTTCGGATTGGTCTGTGTCAATGTCCTGGACATGGACCAAGCCCGTCAGTTCTACGTCGACACGCTCGGTTTCGAGATCGATGTCGACATGGTCCAAGACGGCTTCCATTGGCTCGTGGTTCATGCCCCGCAGCAACCTGAGGTTCCGCTGATGCTGGTGTTGCCGGGCCCGCCGGTCATGGACGGCGAATTGGCTCAGCAGATTCGGTCGCTCGTGGCCACCGGATTTCTGGGCCCTGGTGCGTTCGCGACTGACGACTGCTGGGCCACCTACCACGAGCTGAAAGCGAAGGGCGTCGAGTTCATCGAGGAACCTGAGGAGCGGTTCTACGGCATCGATGCAGCGTTCCGCGATCCCTTCGGCAACCACTGGCGGCTGACCCAGCGAAAGAAGATCGACCTGTCGGGCTGAAGAACCCGGCCGGACGAGGGCATCAGGCGGTGGCGATCCCGAATGCGAGGATCAGCAGTCCAACTGCGAGGGCTGCCGCTCCTGCCGTCGTTACGGTGTTGCCGGTAGACCATTGTCCGGGCCTGCCAACCAGCATGTGCAGGAACATCCCGCCAGACTGCGAGATGACCCCGATAGCCAGCAGGACACAGACGGCCCATCGTGCGGCGCTGCTGAGGTCGGCCCTGTCGAGGAAGGAGAGGGCCGCGAGTGCCATGACGAGGAGCACTCCCGCATGCGCATGACCTGCACGGAAGTAGGTTCGCTGAAAGTCGTTGAGCTTCTCCGCCGTCAGGAGCTGCAACAGGGAGAACCCGCCGAACATGACGGTCGGAAGCGACACGAGAACGATGACGGTGAATATCTGGACTGGCTGGCTCATCGGGGCTCCTCAGAGACGGTGTGATTGCGCAATCATTTCGGCAGGTGTGGGCGTACCAGGCGCTTGACGCGCCCACGTCGTTGCCGGACGCCGACAGCTCGTGGCGATCATGCATTGAACGGGTACAGCGGTCACCGGTCAAGGCGTCTGACCACCAATCCGGGGCGGATCCGCTTTGACGATGTCCGCCCCGGCTGTCGTGAGCTTCCTCACGCGGCGGTGCAGCCTGTTGGCTCTCTGGCCGTCTCGAGGTCGGCGATCCGGGTGGTGCTCCGGCCGCCGACGAGGATGGCGACTGGATGGTCGGCGACCGGTGCATTGCCTCGGCCGACGATTGTGGAGAACAGCCGACGGAGCATCTGACTGGCTCGTTTGTGAACCGGCGCCGTGTTTGCCCGCGGCGTACTCGTGCGAGCGATGCGCCACTGCTTCGCCTCCTGCAGCCGGTCTGCCACGATCGCCGCGCTGACCTGCTCCTGCATGACTCCTCCTTGGCCAGTGACTGGTGTTACACTGTTTGCCAGTTACGACGATATGAGATGAGGCGTGACTGGTCAAGTGAATTTTGGCAGTCATCTTGACGCAGCTATCACCATCGCTGCACGGCTTGTGAACGACTTGACGCCTGGTCAGGCTCGAGGCCGCGACTACACGCCGCCTGGGGACGCGGCGGCGATCTCGCGACTCCTGCCGCCGGAGGACGGCGTACAGCCGCACGTGACACCCGCCGACGCCGCCGGCCTATCGGCCCTGGCCAGCCAACTGCGGGTGGTCTTCGCGCGGGTAGACCGTGACGACATGGACGGTGCTGCGGCGCAGATCAACGCGCTGCTGACCGCCAGTGGCGCACGACCGGTGCTCGCCCGACACGACGGCCAGAGGTGGCACCTGCATTACCACCCGATGGAGGCGGGGCTAGCACTTAGCTGGACGGCCATCTGTGCCACTGGGCTCGCGACGGCGCTGGATAGCGAGTACGCCGACCGGCTTGGGGTCTGCAGTGCCGAGAGCTGCGACCGGGTCTTCGTGGATACCTCACGCAACGGCACCCGCCGGTTCTGTTCTGTGTCCTGCCAGAACCGCATCAAGGCGGCAGCCTTTCGCCAGCGGCAGCACGCCAAGGCGGGGGAGGGCCGGCGTACGCCCCAGTAGCTCAGGGAAGCGCGCTTATCAAACGGGTGTCTTCGAGCCCAGCATGAGCCGACCACATCAGGAATAGCTGCCGTAGACGACGACCTTCCGGCCAATCGGCGTCTCCTGGAAGATGTAATGGATCTTCGGGCGCCATACGCGTACGCATCCGTGGCTGGCCGGGTACGGCTTGACCAGGTCGTTCGAGATCGAGCCGTGCAGGGCGATGCCGGGTCGGTCGCGCCGGAAGTAGATCGAGTCGTACATCCGCGCTCCGCTGTAGATGCTGCTCGTGTGCCAGCCGGCCCACTTCTTCCAGACGTAGCCGGTGCCATTCGGCGTCTCATACCCCGGTTTGCCGGTCGAGACCCGGACGATCCGGCGGTACTTGTGGTCGACGACCTGATAGAGCACCTGGCAGGTCTTGTTGACGTAAAGGCCGTTCGAGCGTGAGGTGGTCGGGCGCGACGTCGCCGCGAGTACGGATGTGGCGTCACGGCTTGTCAGCGTGTATCTACCGATCCGCAGCCCGTGCGTCTCACGCCACGCGCACAGCGCCTGCCGCGTACGCGACGTGATGACACCGTCAACAGCGCCTGGGTTGTAGCCCAGCCTGTTCAAGCGATACTCGACGCGATAGGCCGTCGAGGCCGCCTCTGCGGAATGCGGCACAGCGATTAGCATTCCGGCCGACGCGAGGATCGCGGTCACGGCGACCGTCACCCATCTGCGGACACCTGCGAGCGCATGGCGGTCTGCCCCGTCTTGATCGGTACGCACTTTTCGTCCCCTTCAACTTGATCTGTCCTGTCTTGAGGACGCCGTGGGACAGGCTCCCGTTCCATCCACCACACGCCTGACGTCCGGGCCACCCCGTGGTAACACCGATACAGGCGTGAAACGGATCAGGGATGCGCGCGCTTGCCTTGCTGGATCGCTGGATCTGGCGGGCACGCGTGCGCCCACCTGATCGCGAAGCACTGCGGCGGTAACTCGCGGCGCAGCCCCGAGATCCCATCAGGCGGGAACCCGTATCGCCCGTACAAACGAACAAAGTGCGCCAAGGTGAGGACTCGGCGTCGCTCGAGTCCGTCGGCGGAGCGTTCGAAGAGAACAACCTCCTCATCCCCGCCGGATCCGATTGGTTGGACAAGGCGACCGCAGAGGCGCAGTTGCTCAATCAGCGGCGGCGGGACCTCGGGGAAGGCCGCTGACACGACGACCGCGTCATAAGGGGCGTGCTCGGGTATGCCCAAGCTGCCGTCGCCCGCGTACAGCGCCACATTGTCCAGCCCGGCCCTGGCAAGGCTGAGTCGCGCCTTCTCAACCAGGTCGGGCCATCGGTCGATAGTGACCACCTGGGCCGCCAATCTCGCCAGCAACGCGGTCTGAAAGCCCAAGCCGGTTCCAACCTCGAGCACCTGTTCGTCGCCTGAAAGGTCAAGACTCTCGATCATCATTGCGGATAGCGATGGCTGCGTGGTGACTTGGGCGTGCCCGATCGCAACTGGCTCATCCCGGTAGGCAGTGGCGGCATGGCTGGGAGGGACGAACTCTGCGCGTGGCGTCAGCCGAATGGCTTCGAGCACCCGCCCGTCCACAACTCCCCTGGCGCGGATGGCTTCGACCAAGTCCTGTGCAGATCTAGCCGTCACCAGTTGTCCCAATGTCCCGCAAACCACCCGGGGGTCTCGCGAGCCCGCCGACCCTATGAGATCGAGGCGTCCCACTCGTGCAGATCGCCGGCGTCAACCGCCTGCTGCAGCGGGTCCATGGTCCCGGTGGTCTTGTCCGCACCGAAGACGGCACTGCGCCAACCGCAGGAGCACACTGCCTGCACGCAGCCCTCGCCGATCTCATGCACTGTTGTGTGGTGATCCACGCCACCGTTCCCTGCAGATGGATGACGCCCACCAGCTGTGCGCCCCGACGCGGGGCACTCCTGGCGCGAGGACCGGAATCTCGCCGGGCCGGTCGAGGTTCGGGACCTGCGCCTAGCCACTGACATCGTACGGCCTCGACGCCACGGTGCCGGTGAGCGTTCCGCCGGCTGCGGTGCCGTCCGCTAGGGCAGCAACCTCAGAGCCCGGGCGCGGGCGACGGCTTGGGTGCGGTTAGCTGCACCGAGTTTGTCGAGAATGTGGGCGACGTGTTTCTTGACGGTGTCGCGCACCACGACGAGCTCGTCGGCAATCTCCTGATTCGACTTGCCGGCGGCCAGCAGCGTCAGCACCTGCAACTCTCGGGCGCTCAGTGGCTCAGCCGGCCCCGCGACCCCTGAGACGTCGAGAGTTGAGTGACCGCGTGCGCGATCTCGCCTGGCCGCGGACATCAGCTCATCCAGGTAGTGCTGCGGAACCGCGGCGGTGAGTTTGATCTGTCCCGCGCGGTGGATGGCGGCGAGCCTGCCGAGGAGCTGGGCCATCGCCGGTCCTTCGTCGACGAACACTCGGACATGGCCGTCTGGACCGGCCAGTACCAGAGCCTCCGCCAGGGTGGTCAATGCTGTGGCCTCGTCGCCTGCGGCCGCGAGCGCACGTGACTGCAACGCGCCCACCTCGATGAGGCTGCCTGTTCGTCCCTGAGCAGCCGCTTGGGCACCCAGCAACGCGAGCAGCCGGACCGCCTGATCGTGCTGTTGGGTGGCCAAGAACACCCGGGCCAGCACCAGATAGTCGCCTTCTCTGGGGTAGGTCGTCTCGTCGGTGACCGCTAGCCCGCGCGCCTCCACCCAGCGGGCGACCTCATCAACCTCGCCGCGGTCGAGCAGGAGTCGTGCCCGCCACACGGGGACGGGATTGAGCAGCGGGACCACCTGCGTGCTCAGCTCGACTCGCTCGGCGTCGCCCATCGCCTCCATCGCGCCGTCGCCATCACCCTGCGCCCACCGGATTCGAGCGAGCATGCCAAGACCGCTGGCAAGCGGCTGGGTGAAGGCCAGTCGCTGGGACAGCGCGACAGCACGAGTGGCGTGCTGGTGGGCAGCAGGAAGCTCGTCGCGTTCGTACAGCACTTCGGCGAAACCCAGGTGCGCCATGGCCAGGTGCGGCGGTTCGGAACCACCTTCGCTCGCTTCCTCCAGCCATTCCCCGAAGGTGTCAAGCGCCGCTCCCAGGCGACCTTGCGCGCGTTGGACCTGTCCCAGGTCGTAGGCCACCCGCATCGCCAGGTAACCTTCGCCAACCGCTCGACGCGCGTCGACAACCTCCGACAATGCGCGTTCGGCTTCCCCCAGTCGGCCGCGCAGCCAGTCCACGACACCGAGATTCCAGGCAACATGAGAGCGCAGCAGCCAGTCGTCCGCACCGAGATGAGACAACGCCTGCCGGTCGTAGGCGACCGCGCTGGCAGCATCGCCGCGCAGCCGCGCTGTATCGGCACGGAGGAACGCGATCGACGCAGGGACGTTGGCAAGCACGCTCAACGCTCGCCCGACTGACGGCTCGTGGGGCTCCTCACCGGTGGCGGCATGCGCACGCTCGGCATCGATCAGCAGTGGCTCCATCGCCTCTACCCGGCCACCGACGACAGCTGAGACCGCCTGTGCCAGGCACAAGCGCGCTCGCGAGCGGATCGTCGCGGGAGGCAACGCGGAAAGCCAGCGACCAAGTGTCGCTCCCTCGCTGCGCCGAAGCAGTTGCTCGACATGTTGCTCGACCAGCCGGCCCGCCCACGCCAGCTCACCGGCGGCCACCGCATGATGGACAGCCTCGTCGGCTAGCCCGCGCGCCTGATGCCACCCAGCCGCCGCCCGATGGAGCTCACGCACTCGCCGCGGCCTCTCACGCACAAGGCGTGCGCGGAGCAGGTCAGCAAACAGATGGTGGTAGCGCCACCACTCGCGCACGTCGTCAAGCGGTACCACGAAGAGCTTGGTTCGCTCGAGTTCCTCCAGGAGTGACTGACTGTCAGATCGGCCGGTGACGGCATTGCACAGCGAGGCCGACAGCCGCTCCAGGATCGAGGTCTCCATCAGGAAGGTCACGACCTGCTCTGGCTGGCGGCCGAGCACCTCCTCAGTCAGGTAGTCCAGGACATGGCGGTTGCTGCCGGCGAACGTCGCGACGAACAGGGCCGGGTTGGAGTGCCCCTGCAGCGACAGCGCGGCCAGCTGAACCCCGGCCACCCAGCCTTCCGTTCGTTCCTGCAACGTCGTCAGCGATGTCCTGGGCAGGTCCAGTCCGGTGGTTTCCCGCAGGAATGCGGCTGTCTCATCGAGGGTGAAGCGCAGGTCAGCGGCGCCCAGCTCGGCTATCTGCCCACTGGCGCGCAGCCGGGTAAGCGGTAACGGCGGATCGGCGCGGCTGGCCAGCACGAGGCGCAGTCCCGGTGGCAGCCTCTCCAGGAGGAACGTGACGCTGTCGTGAACCGACGGCGCGTCGATGAGGTGGTAGTCGTCCAGCACCAAGGCGACCGCACCGTCGTTCGGTACGACGGCAAGCTGGTTGATCACTGCGGTCGCCACGGCCTCGAGCGGTGGCCGCTGAGGTCCGTCCAACAGCGGGGCGACCTGATCCCTCAATCCTGGTCGCGCACGATCCAGCGCGGTAGCGACGTATCGCCAGAATCGGGCTGGGTCGTTGTCGCCTGCATCTAGGGACAGCCACACGGCTCGGCGCCGGCTGCGCCGCGCCCAGTCGCCAAGCAGGGTTGTTTTGCCGAAACCGGGCGGGGTCGACACCAGCGTGAGCCCGCGCCCAATCCCGCTGGCCAGCCGCGCCAAGAGCTGCGGGCGCGGTACAAAACCTCCGGGCGGGATGTGGAATTTCGTCGCCACGAGGACATCCCGCTCCGGCCCCGCGACCCCGGGGCTGGTCGTCGGCTGCTCGGCCATCGGTCCCACACCTCTGCATCCGGCTGCGGCCGGTGGTGTGCGGTTCAGGCGCGGCCATTGTAGTACCACAACCCCGCTGACCAGCCCCGATCGTGGGACTACGGCCGAAGTAACCGCACGGTGGCGCGGCTGCGACGGCGGTTCCAACGAGATCCGTCCTGCGCGCTGCCCAGAAAGATTCCACCCCGAGGTCCACTTTCGGGTGAAGCGTGCGGACCGGCGCCATGTCTAGCGTGCCTACCACCACTGCAACGACGGGAGCCCGTGGCGTTATGTCGAGGTCACGTGAACCTCGACCACGTCTTTGGCGTCCCGCATATGCGGCTGGCCGGTAGGTCATGTCCACGGTCGTCGATTCCGCCGGCGTTGGAGCGATGGCTGCGGCGCCCTCCGTCCTGTACGGAAGAGACGCGGAGCGGGCCGTCATCGATCGACTGATAGCCGACGCACGGGACGGACGAAGCAACGCACTGATCATCCGCGGCGAGGCCGGCATTGGAAAGACCGCACTGCTGGACTATGCGGCGGCGCATGCGAATTCGCTCGGCCTGCAAGTGATCCGTAGCTGTTGTGTCGAGTCGGAGCTCGGCCTGTCGTTCGCCGGCGCCCAACTGTTGCTCGCTTCTGTGCTGGACCGGCTGCCGGCGCTGCCACCGCCACAAGCGGACGCGTTGCGCCGCGCCCTCGGCCTATGGTCCACGCGGTGCAGCGACCGTTTCCTCATCGGCCTCGCGGTGCTGTCCCTGTTTGCTGACCTGGCCGGGGACGGTCCAGTCCTGTGTCTGGTCGACGACGCCCATTGGCTGGATCAGACATCGGCGGACGCCCTGCTGTTCGCCGCCCGACGCCTACAGGCGGAGGGCGTCGCGCTTGTCTTCGCAGCTCACGATCAGGAAACCGCGTTGTTCTCCGCCGCTGGCCTGCCTGAGCTTCGGCTCACCGGGCTGGATGCGGGCGCGGCCGCCCAGCTCCTCATGGAGCACGGCGGCAGCGAGCTCACTCGCCAAGATCGATCGCGGATTCTCAAGGAGGCAGACGGCAACCCGCTCGCCCTCATCGAACTCCCCGCGGTGTACGGCAGCCATGTATCCGTTGAGGCCCAGTTCGCCGGCGTGGCTCCAGCCTTGACCGACCGGCTGCGGCAGGCCTTCCGGGGTCAGGCTCGGTGGTTGCCCGGCGCTACGCAGGACGTGCTGCTTGTCGCCGCCGCCGAGGAAAGCGGTGACCTGGGGATAGTGCTGGACGCGGCGGCCACGTTCGGGGCAACAGTCCTGGACTTGGAGCCCGCCGAACGTGCGGAGCTGGTCCGCGTGTCCGACGGCACTGTGATCTTCCGCCATCCCTTGGTGCGAGCGGCGGTGTACCACGCGGCTGCGTTGGGTCGCCGCTTGGCCGTGCACCGCGCTCTTGCTGACGCACTGCCCGATCCCTCAGATGCAGGTCGCCGTGCTTGGCATCTGGCAGCGGCGACGGCCGGGCCCGACGAGGCGGCAGCCGCCGAACTGGAACGCATCGCGGCTGATTGCGAGGCCCGCAACGGATACTCCGCCGCCGCGGCGTACGAGAGGGCCGCGCAGCTGAGTACCGATCGCAGCGCGCGGATCGGCCGCCTCACCCTGGCCGCTGAAGCCGCCGCCGAGATCGGCGATCTCCACCGGGCTCGCGGCCTGGCCGCACGTGCCGCAGACCGCGGTTCGGACCCGGTCCAGGTCAGGTTGACGAACATCCTCGGGCTGATTGACTTCGGCCCAGCTGCGCTCTCCGTCGCCCACCGCGTGCTGACCGACAAGGCATCCGTGATCGGCAGCGAGGATTCACAGCAGGCCGCGAGGCTTCTGGCGAACGCGGTGCGCATCGCTTGGTTCCTCGGCGACCGGGCGCTGATGGTGGAGACAGCAGACAGACTCATGGGGTTGAGCGAATCCGCCGGGCCGTTCGCATCGTTGGCCGCCCTGCTGCTGCGGTCGAGTGCGAAGGCGGTCGGACAGCTGGACGGAGATGGGCTGGCCCTCGCTGACCTGGTCGCGCAGGCGCGACGATCTCGGGCGGGTGACCGAGGCGATCTGATCGTGATTGCCTTGGCCGGCCTGGTCACCGGCCAAAATCCCGAAGCATGTGAGCTCGCCGCGGAGTTGGCGGCTGACGCACGCGCAAAAGGCAGGATCGGCTGGCTGCCTGTCATGCTCACCTGCCAGGCGCAGGCGCTGGTCCTCGGCGGCCGTGAGCGGGATGCGCCAGCCGTGTTGACCGAAGCGCTCGAGATAGCTCAGGACACTGCGCAGTCGCAATGGGTGAATGAGGCGCGCGCGATCAGCGCTTACCTAACCGCCGTTGCCGGCGACGAGCAGCATTGCCGCGAGCTGACGGACACCGCGCTCGCCGAGCCGGCAGGCCAGGTGGCCTCCGCTGCCAGGGCCTGGGCGCGCTGGGCACTCGGCATGCTCGACCTCGGCAAAGGGCGCTTGGAAGCAGCAGCCGTCCATCTGCAGACCGTCGGTAGGGAACCTGGTTTCCCCACCGGGAGTGCGCTGCGCTGCGTACCAGACTTGGTCGAGGCCGCAGTGCGGCTTGGCCAACCGGAGCGGGCGGCCAAGCCGCTTGCCGGCTTCCTCGCCTGGGCGAGCCACGCCGGCAGTCCGATCACCGATGCGCTTGCCCACCGCTGCCAGGCCTTGGTCACCGGCGGAGAGGACGCTGAGCGGCACTACCTCGCGGCGCTCGAGGGACCAAAGGCATCCTTCGAACATGCCCGCACCCAACTTCTGTATGGAGTCTGGCTGCGACGCGCCCGCCGCAAGACCGAGTCCCGCGTCCAACTGATTGCCGCGCTCGATCAGCTTGAGCGCGCGGGTGCCGTCCCATGGGCCCAGCAGGCCCGTGATGAACTCGCCGCAACTGGGGCAGCCACCCACTCCGGCCAGGCCGGCCCGGCTCCACTCACCCCGCAGGAGCGCAAAGTCACCCGGCTCGCTGCGCGAGGCCTTCCCAACCGCGACATCGCCGCGCAGCTGTTCCTCAGCCCGCGCACCGTCGCCTACCACCTCTATAAGGCCTATCCGAAGCTCGGGATTACCTCCCGAACCGAGCTCGACCCAGACACTTTGCTGTGACTGCGGCAAGCCACCGTCACGAGTGCGTCACCCCGCGTTCGCGGCTATCGAGAACATCCAGACGACGATCTCGAGGACGAGCAGGATAAGGGCGAGCTGAAATGCCTCGCGCAGCCGGCGGACGATCTTGCCGTTGTTGTGCCAGTCATCCTTGATCCGAAGGGCGAGTGCCCGGTGCATGCCGGACATGGTCTGCGGGGTGGGGCTGTCGACGTAATCCGCGAGGAGCTCAGCGGCATCGAATCGGAACGAGAGGTTGTAGTACGGCCACAGCAGGAACACAGTGAGCACGCCGATGGCGAGCAGCAGAACCACGCCGGTCCACTCCCAGAAGCCGCCCAGGCCGTCCGCGAGCGCTCGCCCGCCGAGCAGCGAGCTTGCGAATGAAGCAGCGAACACCAGCGTGGCCGCACGGTTGTGCAGGCTTTCCACCGCCGCCTGCTGCTGCAGGAGGCCACGCAGCGATTCCTGGTAGACGAAGGCGAGCCGCGGGTCGTCGGCTGGCGCATCCGCGTCGGCACGACTTGCGGCCGCGGTGATGTGCTCTGGCTCCGGCATTGCCTTGCCTCCCTCGCAGTCGCCAAGGCCGGATCTGCGGGGTGATGCTTACCGACGATCGTGATGCCAGAACAGTACGCTCACGATGGAATGGCTGACCGGTTGATTCGAATGGGGATCTTGACCCCGCACGCGGCACCGGGCCCCGAGGCAGAATTCCCGACGATGGCGCCTGGGCGGATCATGATCCGCGTAAAGCGTGTGGCCGACGCGGTGGTTGGCCGCGTCGGAACGAATCCACCAGCCCCGACCGAGGTACGCAGGTTGGCCGGGCCGCCGCTGCTAGAGGCGGCGGCTGACAGCCTGGCCGGGTTGCAGATCGATGTTGTGGGCTATGCGTCGACCAGTTCCGCATATGTGATCGGCTTCGACGACGAAGAAGTCCTGGGCGCGAGGTTGTCCCGGCGGATGGGTATTCCGGTGGCGTCGACCTGCGCCTCGGCGGTGCTGGCACTGCGGATCCTCGAGGTCGAGCGAGTGGCGCTGGTCGCGCCGCCCTGGTTCGACGATGAGCTGAACAAGCTCGGTGCGACCTACTTCAGGAGTCAGGGGCTGCACGTTGTCGCGGCAGAATCCGCCGACCTCCCGCAAGATCCGCGCGGGATCGAGCCTGCGGCGGTGTACGAGTGGACATCACGTCATGTGCCTGACGATGCAGAAGCGGTCTTTATCGGAGGGAACGGCTTTCGCGCAGCCAGAGCTATTGAGGCGCTGGAAGCGACGCTTGGGCGGCCGGTTCTGACATCGAACCAGGTTTTGCTGTGGAACCTCCTCACCCAAGCAGGGGCAGACTTCCAGGTCAGCGGATACGGTCGGCTGTTCAGCCGAACGCCACCGCCTCGCGATCGATTCGGCTGAGCCAGGGGAGAGCGCGATCGTCCGCGTCGCTTAGCGGCTGGATGACGCCGACGACCGGCGAGGTAGGAGCGCCGTCTCGCCGTCGAACGGTGTGCTCCTACCTCTCCGGCTTTCGCAACGTGTTGGTCAGGCTGCTATTTCATGCAGTGACTCTTGATCGAGCGACTCTGGTGCCTCGGCAACGGTGGTCACTGCGTCGGTTCGTGGCCGGAAGACGAGTGCGAGCACCGCGGCCGCCGCAATCAATGCGGCCGATACCCAGAGCGTGCGGTCCATGCCGGTGACGAAGGCTTCGCGCACGGCGTGGAGGAGGGGCTGGGAGCCGGTGGCGGTGGCCGTCTCAACGCCGGCCGTGACGCTGTCACCGGTGGATTGGGCGACCGCGGGGGCTGTGTGCGCGAGCTGGCCCTGGTAACTGGCATTGATGATCGCGCCGAGGATCGCGGCGCCGAACAATCCGCCCACCATCCGGAGCGCCTGGAGGACGCCGGAGGCGACGCCGCTCGTTTCCGTCGATACGACGCCTAGTGCGGTGTCGATGGTGGTGGGCAGCACAAGGCCGAGGCCGAGCCCGGACAAGGCGATCCAGGCGGCAGCCTGTGCATCGCCGGTGGCAACGCTGGTTGTCGCGCCGACGCCGAGACCTACCGCCAACAGGCCTAGCCCGAGGGCGACGACGAGCCTTGCCCCGGCACGCGCGGCGAGTTGGTCGGCGACCGCCCCGCCGACGAGCAGGCCGCCGATCAGCGGAAGCAGGCGGATCCCGCTACCCTGCGCGTCAGTGCCGCGTACGGCCTGGAAGTACAGCGGGGCGGCGAAGAGCAGTCCGAACATCGCGAACGACACGATGGAGCTGATGATGCCGCCCCAGGCGAACGGCCGTGATCGGAACAGGCGCAGGTCGACCAGCGGCGCCGCCACCCGGCGCTCCCACTGGACGAACGCCGTGATGGCCAGTGCGCCGCCGAGCATCTCGGCAAGAGCAGCGGGGTCGGTCCAGCCGTCCTGTCCAGCGTTGATGACCCCGTAGGTAAGCAGCACGAGCGCGCCGGCCGAGAGGGCCACACCGCCGAAATCGATCCGCTGCCGGCTGCTGCTGCGGCTCTCCGGCAACATCAGAGCAACGGCGACGAGGGCAAGGACGACGACCGGAACGTTGATCAGGAACACCCAGCCCCAGTCGACGCTGGTCAGCATCCAGCCGCCAAGAAGCGGCCCGATCGGATAACCCAGCATGACCGCGGCTGTCGTCACCGCTATCGCCCGGCCGCGCTCCTCGTCGTCGAACAGGACCGGGATGATGCCGAGCACCATCGGAAGCAGCAGTGCGCCCCCGAGCCCGAGCACCGCACGGGCGACAATAAACGCGCCAGCCGAGGTTGCCAGGGCACACGCGATCGACGCTGCGCCGAAGACCAGTAGCGAGACCATGAGCATCTTCTTGCGCCCATATCGGTCACCGAGCATTCCGCCAGGCACCAATGCGGCGGCAAAGACCAGGGTGTATGCCGCCACGAACCACTGCAGCTGACCGGTGGACGCGTCGAGTGCGCGGCCAACGGTCGGCAAGGCCACGCTGAGAATCGTGCCGTCCAGGCCGACCGCCAAGACCGCCAATACGAGCGACCCGAGCGCCCACCACTTTCGCGCCGTCGCTCGGGTAGAGCCGGGGATAAGGCCGATGGTCATCGGAGTCTCCTGTCCTCTCATGTCAATACGGGAGTAGCCGACCGGATGGCGTTCTTAGATCGAGCTCGTTCAACGGGGTGCGTCGGGCGGCAGGTCTGCGCACTCGCACCCGGATCTGCTGGCTCATCTCGTCCTCCAAGTACTTCTGAGCCGAAGGTCGATTCGTGGTCGCTGGCAGGTGGGCCGGTGAGCGGTGATGGTCATCCGCGTCTCCTGCCAGCTCGTGTCCACGCCCGACACGATAAGACATAATGACAGTGGCTGTCAATCAGGCAGTCTAAGTCGAAGTGGCATGCGATGCCGAAGGTTGGTAGACTCGGACCATGACAGTCGAGACGGCGGCCGAGCGCCCGGAGCAGTCGCGTGATCGGCGCTCCTACGATCTGCGCGAGCGCAAGCGCACCCGGACGCGGAGCATGATCCAAACGGAGGCCCTGCGCCTGTTCACCGAGAAGGGATACGCGCAGACAACCGTGGAAGAGATCGCCGACGCCGCCGCCATCTCACCACGTACCTTCTTCCGGTACTTCCCCACCAAGGAAGACGTCGTGATGTGGGACGAGTACGATCCGTTGGCGCTCGATCTTCTGGAGTCTCGACCCAACGACGAACCGATTGCCCAGAGCTTCCGCATGGTTGTCCGCGAGAGCCTTGGCGGCCTCTATCGACGTGATCCTGAGCGGCTCCTCCAGCGTGTGCAACTCTCCATGAGCGTTCCTGAGGTGCGGGCGCGTTTCCTCGAGGAACAGACCAACGGAGTTGCGGCACTGGCGTCGCTGTTCGCGCGCAAGCGAGGAACTGAAGCGGACGAGCTGCGCATGCGTGTCATTGGCTCGTCGTTGCTCGCCGCCGTCATCGTCGCCATCGACGTCTGGCAGCAGGACAGCGGCAAGGACGATCTGCTTGCGCTCCTCGACCAGGTAACCGACGCGCTTGCCGCAGGCATGTGCGAACTCCGGACCAGCTCCTGAGTGCGCGGGCAGACCACGTAACCCCTGCTGACGGGTGACACCGACTGTTCGCGCAGCCGGTTAGCATCGCGGACCGACTTCGCTGCAACGAATGGGGCATGAGCCCCCCGCCGTGAACGTCCAGGGAGTATGGATGTGGGAGTACGAGCACAGCGTCCAGACCACCGCCAGCCCAGAAGCGCTGTGGCGGCACTGGTCCGACCTCAGGTCCTGGCCACAGTGGAACACGGGGATCGAGAGAATCGAGACCGATGGTCCTTTCGCCGTCGGTACGACATTCACGATGACCTCACGCGACGAGGACACGGTCCGGATGCGGCTCGTTGAGATCGCTCCAGGTGAGTTGTTCACCGACGAGATGGACGCCGGCGACTTCGTCGTCCGCACGGTCCACCGACTCGAGCCAGTGACGGATGTACGTACGCGTATCGTCTACCGGACCGAGATCACCGGACCGGCAGCCGGCCAGGTTGGGCCAGAGCTCGGCCCTGCGATTACCGCCGACTTCCCTGAGGTCCTCGCCGCTCTCGTGAAGCTCGCGGAAGGCTAGCCCATGTCCCCGGCGGCACTTCGCCAGGCACGCCTCGATGACGCGGAGGCAGTCGCGAAGATCTGGTACGACGGATGGCGCGATGGGCACCTCGGCCATGTCCCCGACGATCTCGTCGTGGTCCGTACCAAGGAGTCCTTCCAATCTCGCGCCGCCGACCGCGTCGGGGACACCGTGGTCGCCGTGGTCGATGGCGCGGTGGCCGGATTTGTGATGGTGGTCGGTGACGAGGTCGAACAGGTCTATGTCTCCGAACAGCACCGCGGTCGGGGTGTGGCAGCCCTCCTGCTCGCCCAGGCGGAGCGTCTCGTGGCGGTGAACGGCAACGAGCGAGCATGGCTAGCGGTCGTCGATGGCAACGTCCGCGCCCGTCGGTTCTATGAACGGAATGGATGGACGGACGAGGGGGTCTTTGACTATCCAGCGGCCAGCACGGCGGGGCCCATTCCGGTTCCCGCACATCGATATGTGAAGCGAGTGGCGGGCGACGCGCCTTAACAGTCACCGCGGCAAGCGATACCGGTTTCGTCGACAGGAATAGCCGCCAGCGAGTTATTGCGGGTCGCGGCTCAGTTCGCTCGTGACGAGGCCGCTGGCCGGCGTTCTCGCGGCATCGCCGAAGATCAGATAGAGGGCGGGGACACCGGCGATGGCGGCCATGGCGACAGCGGCTGCGGCCAGCTGGCCGCGGACGAGCAGCGGGGTTACCAGCGCCGCTCCGAGTGGTGGGGTGGCCTGCATCAGCGTGCGCAGCGTCGCGAACGCCCTGCCGTGGAGGGCAGCTGGGATACGGCGCATCCGAAGCGATTGAGCCCAGATCGTCATGGGTGCACTGAGCAGCCCCATGGCGAAGAAGCCGAGACCGACCGGCACCTCGTGCGGTGAGGCGAGCAGGGCGAGGAACGCGCTCGCCGCGCCGATCTGGATCACACCGATCGCGCGGACCGGCAACCTGCCTGCGCCGCGCCGGCCGGCGACGGTAGCGCCGGCGATTTCACCCATGGCCGTGGCAGACAGCAAGACGCCGAGCGCCGCCGCGCCTGCCGGGAGTTCGTTCTTAGCCAGCCAAGGCGCCGTCACCATCAGCATCCCCTCGGCGACGTTGAATGCCATGAAGGCGATGGTCGTGGCAACGATCGCGCGATCGCGAAGGAGGCTGGCAAGCGACTGCGCCCGCGGTGGATCGGCGCTCTGGTCGGCTGAGGTCGCATCGACCTGGGGGCGAAGGGGTCGTCGTACCCGTGCGGTAAGTAGCGCGAAGACAAGGAAAGAGGCGCTGTCGATCAGCAGGACGTTTGCGGGGTCGATCTGAGTGATCAGCAGGCCAGCGGTGGCCGGCCCGGCTACACCCGCGAAGCTGAAGCTCAGGGACTCCAGTGCGTTCGCCGGATCCAGGTCCTCGTCATCGACGAGCTGAGGGATCGCCGCCGGGAAAGCGGCGAGCGGGATCATCTTCAGCAGCCCGTAAATCGCGGCGACCGCGAACGGCAGCCATCCGGGAACCGGGCCGACGGCGTCGGCGAGGGGGACCGCCGCGACCGCGACCGCTCGCAGCAAACAGTCGGCGATCAGCACCATCCGCTTGTCGAACCTGTCGAGCAATGGGCCGACCGCAAGCCCGCCCAACAGGACTGGCGCGGTATAGCAGATGCCGAGCACGCCCAGCTGAGCCGTACCGCCTGGCCTGGTGAGCACCAGCCACGACAGGGCGATGAACGTCATGCCGTCGCCGAGGGTGGACACCGTCGCCCCGGTCCACAACCGGCGGAAGTCAGGCCTGCCGAGGACGCGGAGATACGGGCGCATCAGGCTCCTCGCCGTCGTCACACAGCTGCGTCAATGTCAAGCGCGGCGGCGGGCCCGCATCTCCTGCTTGAGGCGCCACGTCGCGCCGCCGTCGTCGGAGACCTCCCCGCGCCAGAGGAAGCTGCTAGGCGTGATGTCGCTGAAGCTCCAGCGAATCGGCCGGCCGTCGGACTGCTCACCCTCTTGCATGATCCGGTCGCCGTCGGCACGGCCGATGAGGGTGCAGTACGACGTCCATGCGGGTGCGAACCAGTGGATCCGCCATGCGTCGATGTCCGCGTCGTACGCCCGGATCGTGGTGCCGAAGCTTCGCTCCGGCGAGCCCCAAAGATCCTGAATCGCGCGACCGCCAAGGATCCAGCCAAAGTGGACCTCGCCGCGGCTGTCGACCCACTCGCCGCGTGTTTCGTCGTACTGGTGGTTGTCGATGTCCCAGGAGCCGACGAAGCGTCCGTAGAGGTCGGTCCGGGGATCGAGATCCGGGTGACGTGCGTCGGCGGGCAGGAACTGAAGGATCGGGTTGGTCATGCCGGTCAGCGTGCCCGCCCAGGCGAGCGACGTCTTGAACGATGTTGCGCCGCTGCAGTTGTCGGTGCCCGGCCATAGCCTGCGACCATGCTCCGATCGCGACGGTTGCTCGCCACGGCAGAAATGACCGTGGCGGCAGTCCGCTGTGACGGTGGCGGACCCGACTGGTCGACCCCGGAACCCGTCGGTCACTTCAGCCTGGTGCTGGTGCGGTCCGGATTGTTCCGCCGACAGGTCGAAGGCGCGGAAATTGTGGCTGACGCCTGCAGCGGCTATCTGGAACGGGCGGGCAGCGAGCAGCGGATCGCCCATCCGGTCGGTGGAGACATATGCACCACCTTCACAGTCAGTAGCGCTCTGCTCGAGGCCACCACGCGTGGCGCGGCGCTGCCACGGGACCGAGCCGATGGGCCGCTTCTCACCTCTCCGGCCGTCGATGTCGGGCACCGCGCGTTCCTCGCGCGGGCCCGCGCTGGCGCCGACACCGAGGAGCTGGCCGAGCGGGCTCTCCTGTTGGTCGGGTCCGTCGTCTCAGGTCTGGCGCCGGAGGCGGTCGCGGCCGGCTTCCCGACTCAGCGGCGGGCCGGGCGGGTGGTGGATCAGGTCCGGCAGGCTGTGGCCGCCGATCCTGGGCTCCGCCTCGGCGACCTTGCCCGGGTCACCCAGCTGTCGCCTTATCACCTGAGCCGCCTCTTCCACCGCAGCAGCGGTGTGACGATCAGCCAACTCCGCAGCCGACTCAAAGTACGCCAGGCGCTGGATCGACTCGCCGACGGTCAACAAGACCTCGCTGCACTCGCAGCCGAGGCCGGCTTCGCTGACCAGGCGCACCTGACCCGCACGGTTCGGCGCGAAACCGGCCGAACCCCCGGACAGCTCCGCGC
Source organism: Actinomycetota bacterium (assembly GCA_046735375.1). GTDB lineage: Bacteria > Actinomycetota > Actinomycetes > JAKEEW01 > JAKEEW01 > DASYTV01. The sequence continues at coordinate 39,342 of JBKPTD010000122.1, forward strand.
GCTGCTCGCACCCTGAGAACCTGTCGGGCTTCGGCTCGCGCAGGCTCATGGAATGGCCCGGCTGACGGCGCGCGGAACACGGTGGTTTCGCTCAGCGTTTTCCCATCGGCGCGGATCGGCGGATGGCCGACGGCGACCACGGCGGAGGGACGCTCTGCCACTGCTCTACGAGAAAGACTGACGATGGCAAATTGCATCACCTGCGGAGTCGAGCTGGCTGCCGAGAGGGCAGAGAAGTATGACTACTGCACGGCGGCCGAATGCCAGGCGAAGAACGTCAAGGGCCTGACCATGGTGGCCATCGCGCAGAACAAGGCGGCGGATGAGTACCTGATCCTGGACGAGGACACCCGCCGCGAGATGGCGAGCGGGCGCTATCGGGATCAGCGGCGCGCTACCTTCGGCCCGCGGGTGTCTCTCGACGGTGGCGAGGTGGACAGCGGCGGCTCCCACGCCCCAGCAGCGCCTGATCGGGTCGGCTCCAAGGGCAGACCCACCCGGCCTGCTCGCCGGCGGGCACCGACCCAAAAGCCCGTCCGGCGCCCATGGAGTAGGTCACAGGAGAAGCTTGCCCTGTTGTACAACGAGCAAGGGATCAAGCCTGACGAGATCGCTCGTCGGCTGCGGCTGAGTACATACACCGTCACTCAGATCATCCTGTCTGCAAGGAACAGGAGACGCCGCTGACCTTGAGGCACGTCGCACCTACGTCCTAAGCCCGCCATCCAGACGCGGCATCAGCGAGAGCGTCGAGCAGGGCAGCGGTGGCGGGTGGATCGGGCGGTGCTCCATAGGTGGCCGCCATGACGTAGCGGGTCGAGTCGGGTAGCAAAGAGGTCCGTAGGCCCGCGCGGTGGGAGGCGGCCAGGGCGAGCCCCGGCAACGTGGTGACCCCCAGCCCCTCGGCGACCAGGGACTGGACTGCGACGTAGTCGTCGGTCTCGTACGAGATGCGCGGCTGAAAGCCCGCCACAGCGCACATGTCGAGCAGGTGCCTGCGGCAGCGTTGGCAGCCGGCGATCCACGGGGCGTCGCGGTAGCCAGTGAGGTCGCGGCCGCCGTCGGTGGTCACCAGGTAGGTCGGTTCGGCGAGGAGAAGTCGGGTTCGGATTCCGTCCTCCTCCGGCGCATTGTCGCCGTATCGGAAGATCACGGCCACGTCCACCTCGCCTGCACGCAGCATCTGCACTGCCTCCGGCGGCTCTGTCTCTATTAGTCGCAGCTCCAGCCCCGGATGCTCGGCCACGAGTCGAGACGCTGCAGTCGGGACGAAGGTCCCGAGAGCGGATGGAAATGCAGCGAGCCGGACTCGGCCTACGCGCAGACCTACATGCGCTGCGAGCTCTGTGGAGGCCGCGTCGAGCCGACCGAGAATCTCGGCTCCGCGCTCGGCAAGTAGCCGGCCGGCCTCGGTGAGCCGGATGCCGCGCCCGACCCGCTGCATAAGGGTGGCGCCGGTCTCGGCCTCCAACCGGGCCAAATGATGGCTGACCGATGGCTGGGTGTAGTGCAGCTCCCGTGCGGCGGCTGTCACCGAGCCGGTACGAGCAACGGCGACCAGCACTCGTAGTCGGGTGGCGTCCAGCATGCGGCCAATTTATCGATCTCATCTATGTGATTGGAAGGTTCTTGGCATTGGACCTATAAATCCGTGGAGGCCATGCTTGAGCCATGAGCCAAGCGATCCTCACCGGTGGCCCCACCACGAGGCCAGCCGCAGCTGGGCCCGGGCTCGCCGCCCTGGTCAGCGAAGTACGCGCCGTCATCGACGAGCACAGCGGCTGGGGGCAGACCGCAGCGCTCGTCGCCGATGCGCTCCGCCGGAACTTGCCCACGCCAAACCTGCTTACCGCTGAGGAGCAGGCCGGCGATCCGCGGAGCTATCAGAGCCATCTGCTGTACGCGGAGCCGGACGGCGCCTTCTCGATCGTCGCCGTGGTGTGGCGGCCACGGCAGGTCACCCCGATCCACGATCACGTGACGTGGTGCGTCGTCGGCGTCCTCCAAGGCGTCGAGCAGGAGGAGCTCTTCGGGTGTCCCACCGGTGATTACCTCGAACGAGTGGGCCGCAGCGCCAACCTGGTGGGGTCGGTCACGGGGTTCGCGCCGCCCGGGGACATCCACCGCGTCAACAATCCCACCGAGGACACGACGATTTCCCTGCACATCTATGGCACCGATATCTCTCGTGTCGGTTCCAGCGTCCGACGCGAGTATGACCTCCCGATCCGGCCCGAGTGAATCAGCTCCCGGTCTCCTCAGGGCAATGCACTGCCGGGAAAGCCCCGCGTCGGGTGGATGTCATAGGTGAAGACACCCGCTTGTACCCCTGGATCTGCGGCCATGATCTTCTCGACCTCCGCCGGATCGGCGTCGAAGATGCCGACGCCGGTCACGCCGCTGCCGTCAGCAATTGGGCAGACGATCGGCATGACACCGGCGGTGCGGAGCGCGTAGTTGCGTTTGCCGTGCGCCCAGATGAGCTTCGCCACCTCCGAGCTACGGTCAGGATCGGGCATCTCGAACTTCGGGCCGGCCTTGAGGATCACAATCGTGTACGGCCTGATTTCGGTCAGAGCCCGCCGGAGTTGGTCATCGGTGATTGCCGGCAGGTCGCTGTCATCGGTGTAGGTCATGCGCTTGTTCCCTCCTCGCTGTGTCCCCTGATCCTGTCGTCCTCTCCAGGAATGGCCGGACGTGACGGAGTGCCTGCTCGCTGTCGGCAAATGCGCCGAGGTGCCCTAGACCGGGGAGCACGACGGCACGACCCCCGGGGATCGCCGCCGCCGCTGCTGCACAGTTCTCGCTCTCATCCTCACCGGCGATGATCAATGTCGGGGCGACGATCCGGGGGAAGAGCGGCCAGGGGGTCCAGCCGGCGAAGCACTCGAGCTCCCTCGCCACGACCTCGGCATCCGTCTCATCCGCCAGCTGCTGGATCAGCCACGCCGGTGCGGCCTCGTCACCGAGGATGGCGTGGATCCCCCCGGTGCGAACCGCCAGGGCTCCTTCATGCCACTCGTTCGGATCGTCATCAGGCGCG
>JBKPTD010000123.1:0-7094 GCA_046735375.1 Actinomycetota bacterium
ACAGGTGGGAGGCGATGAACTGGGCCTGGGTCCCCTTCCCCGCTCCCGGCGGCCCGACGAGGACGATGCGCACTACCGCAAGAAGCCCTCGTAGTTACGTTGCTGAAGCTGGCTTTCGATCTGCTTTACCGTCTCCAGGCCTACACCGACGATGATCAGGATGCTGGTGCCACCGAACGGGAACCGCTGGTTGACTCCCCCACCGAAGATCGCGATTGCGATCATCGGGATGATCGCGATGAGACCGAGATAGAGCGATCCGGGCAGCGTGATCCGGTTGAGGATGTACGAGAGGTACTCGGCGGTCGGCCGGCCGGCGCGAATGCCCGGGATGAACCCTCCGTACTTCTTCATGTTGTCGGAGACTTCGGTCGGATTGAACGTGATGCTCACGTAGAAGTAGGTAAAGAACACGATCAGCGCGAAGAACGCCAAGATGTAGAGCGGGTGGTCGCCTCGCACGAAGTGGGTCTGTACCCACAATGCCCAGCCGGAGTCCTGGTTGCCCGACAGCTGCGAGCCCAGCGCAGGCAGGTAGAGCAGCGAGGACGCGAAGATCACCGGGATGACGCCGGCCTGGTTGACCTTAAGCGGGATATATGTCGACGTCCCGCCATACATCCGCCGGCCGATCATCCGCTTCGCGTACTGGACGGGGATGCGGCGCTGCGACTGCTCGACGAAGATCACCGCGGCGACCAGAGCCAGACCCACCGCCATGACGATCAGGAAGGCGCCCCACCCCTCCTGCAGCTTGATGGCCCACAGCTGCTGCGGGAACGTGGCGGCGATCTGGGTGAAGATCAGGATTGACATGCCGTTGCCGATACCGCGGTCGGTGATCAACTCACCCAGCCACATGATCACGCCGGTGCCCGCAGTCATGACGAACACCATCGTCACGATGCCGAGGAAGCCGACGTCGTTCCTGATCAGCGGAAGCGAGCAGCCCTGCAGCAGCCGCCCGGGCTGCTGAGCGATGGCGATCAAGCTGGTTGACTGAAGCACCGCCAGACCGATGGTCAGGTAGCGGGTGTACTGCGTGATTTTGGCGGTACCTGCCTGGCCTTCCTTCTTCAGCGTTTCAAGCCGCGGGATGACCACGGTGAGCAGCTGCAAGATGATGCTCGCCGTGATGTAGGGCATGATGCCGAGCGCGAACACCGATAGCTGCAACAGCGCGCCGCCGCTGAACAGGTTGATCAGCCCGTAGATGCCGCCCTGATCGAGGAGTGGCTTGAGGCACTGGTTGATCGCCCCGGTGTCGACGCCGGGCGTCGGCACCGCCGATCCCAGCCGGAACAGCGCGATCATCGCGGCTACGAAGAGCAGCTTTCGGCGCAGGTCGGGCGTGCGAAATGCCCGGGCGAACGCGGTTAGCACGGATCCTCCTGCGCAACCGCCCGCGAGACGGGCGGGGCTTCGTCGTCGGTTGAGCCGTCCGGGCGCACGTTGTCACACCGGACGCTCACGGACAATACCTGATCCTCGGCACCCCACGAAGTTTTGATCTCCTCACTCGGCGACCTGGCGGGGAGCCGCCCGTGCTCACTCGCAGTGACGGCGGCGGCTGGCTTCAGCCGCTGATGTCCAGGCTGGGTGCCGAGGCGAGCGACCATTCGTGGTCCTTAGACCTCTGTCGTCGTGCCGCCGGCAGCGGCGAGCTTCTCCTTGGCAGATGCGGAGAACGCGTTGGCGCCCACCTGCAAGGCCACCGTGATCTCACCAGTGCCGAGGATCTTGACCGGCCGGCCGGGCCGAACAGCGCCCTTGTCGACCAGATCGTCGACAGTGACCTCACCACCCTGCGGGTAAAGCGCGGCCAGCTTGTCGAGGTTGACGACTTGGAACTCGACGCGGAACGGGTTCCTGAACCCCTTCAGCTTGGGCAGCCGCATATGCAACGGCATCTGGCCGCCCTCGAACCGCGCCGGCACCTGGGTGCGGGCCTTCGAGCCCTTGGTACCGCGCCCGGCGGTCTTGCCCCCGGCGCCGGCGTTACCTCGGCCCACGCGAGTTTTCTTGGTACGCGCGCCCGGCGCTGGGCGCAGGTGATGGACCTTGAGGGCCATGACTAGTCGACCTCCTCAACGGTGACGAGGTGCGACACCGTTTTGACCATCCCGCGGATCTCTGGGCGGTCCTCCTTGACGACCACGTCGCCGACGTGCTTGAGACCCAGTGTGCGCAGGGTCTCGCGCTGGTTCTTCCTTCCGCCGATCTCAGACTTGGTCTGCTTGACCTTCAACCGCGCCATCAGGCACCCGCTCCGGCCCTGGCACGCAGCAGCGCTGCCGGTGCCACATCCTCGAGTGGGAGTCCACGGCGGGCGGCGACAGACTCGGGCCGCTCGAGCTGCTTGAGCGCCTGGACGGTCGCGTGCACGATGTTGATCGCGTTGGACGAGCCGAGCGACTTTGACAGCACGTCGTGGATGCCGGCGCATTCCAGCACGGCACGCACGGGGCCGCCGGCGATGACACCGGTGCCTGGTGCGGCAGGTTTCAGGAGCACGACGCCCGCGGCCTCCTCGCCCTGCACTGGGTGGGGAATAGTGCCCTGGATCCGCGGCACCTTGAAGAAGTGTTTCTTGGCCTCTTCCACACCCTTCGCGATGGCAGCCGGCACCTCCTTTGCCTTGCCATAGCCGACGCCAACCGTTCCGTCGCCGTCACCTACCACGACGAGGGCGGTGAAGCTGAAGCGGCGGCCGCCACGAACGACCTTGGCCACCCGGTTGATGGCGACGACGCGCTCGACGTAGGCGGTCTTCTCGGCGGCACCGTCGCGCCGACCGTCACCGCGACGGTCACGCCGCTCACCGCCACCGCCACCGCGGCGCTGGGGTCCTGGCATCAGAACGTCCTTCTTTCAGTTGATCGCCGGGAGATCGTTCCCGAGTACTTCATGAATGTCCTGTCACTTGCATGCATCAGAGCGTCACGCGCACGCATCAGAACTCAAGCCCTCCCTCTCGAGCGCCGTCTGCGAAGGCAGCTACGCGACCGTGGTAGCGGTAGCCGCCTCGGTCGAAGATGACCGAAGAGAGGCCCGCCGACGTCGCTCGCTCGGCTAGGAGCTTGCCGGCCTGACGTGCTCGCGCGGTCTTGTCGCCCTCACTGCCTCGGATGGTCTCGTCCATCGACGACGCCGAGGCGAGGGTGCGGCCGGCGACATCGTCGACGAGCTGGCCGAGGATATGCCGCGAGGAGCGGGACACGACCAGCCGCGGCCGATTCGAGGTGCCTGCGACCTTCTTCCTTACGCGCAGGTGCCGGCGGATTCGCGCGGAGCGCTTACCTGCGTGACCCTTGCCGGTCTTCACACCGACAGCCATGACTTACTTACCAGCCTTTCCGACCTTGCGGCGGACGACCTCGCCCTGGTAGCGCACACCCTTGCCCTTGTAGGGGTCGGGCTTGCGCAGCTTGCGGATATTTGCGGCGACCTCGCCGACCTTCTGCTTGTCGATGCCCTGGACGCGGAACCGCGTGGGCGTCTCGACCTGGAAGGAGATGCCCTCTGGTGCTTCTACGAGCACCGGGTGGCTAAAGCCGAGGGAGAACTCGAGCGCCGAGCCCCGTGCCTGGACACGGTAGCCGACACCCTGGATCTCCAGGGTCTTCTGGTAGCCGTCGGTCACACCGGTCACCATGTTGGCGACGAGAGTGCGGGTCAGGCCATGGAGCTGGCGGTTGCGCCGCTCATCGTCTGGCCGCGTCACGCGCAGGCTGCCGTCCTCCCTGGTCACCTCGATCGGGTCGACGACCGTGTGGGAGAGGGTGCCCTTTGGGCCTTTGACTATGACCTCGCTGCCCTTGATGTCGACCTCGACGCCCGCGGGAACGGGGATAGGCATACGTCCGATACGCGACATTTGCGCTGCCTCCTTTCCCTCACCAGACGTAGGCGAGGACTTCCCCACCCACGCCCTTCCTGGCCGCCTGCCTATCGGTCAGCAGACCGGATGACGTCGAGATGATCGCGACACCGAGTCCGCCGAGGACGCGCGGCAAGCCCGTCGACTTCGCGTACACCCGCAGGCCTGGCTTGGAGACCCGGCGCAAGCCGGCGATCGAACGCTCGCGGTTGGGGCCGTACTTGAGCTGGAGGGTGAGCGTCTTGCCGACCTCAGCATCCTCGACCTTCCAGCTTGCGATATAGCCCTCCTGCTGAAGGATCTCTGCGATGTGTGATTTGATCTTGCTATAAGGCATGGACACATCGTCGTGGTATGCCGAGTTGGCGTTACGCAGACGGCTGAGCATGTCTGCGATCGGGTCTGTCATGGTCATGGCCTGGGGCCTCTTTCCCGCCGCGGTTTCCGGCTCTCCTCCGGAGCAGGACCTTCGGCGACTCAGTTTTGCTTTTCTGGTCTTCGACTTTGTCTGTCTCGTCGCCCAGCCGCCAGGGCGGGTCCCCGCGAAGTTTTCGAGCGAGCGGAGCGAGCGAAAACTTCGTGGGGTGCCTACCAGCTGGACTTGGTGACACCGGGAAGCTCACCGCGGTGTGCCATCTCGCGAAGGCAGACTCGGCAGAGGCCGAATTTGCGGTAAACCGAGTGCGGTCGACCGCACCGCTGGCAGCGGGTGTACGCACGGACCTTGAACTTCGGCTTGCGCGCAGCCTTGGCGATCAGTGACTTCTTCGCCACGGTCAGTTCTCCTTGAACGGGAAGCCGAGCTGACGCAGGAGCGCCTGGCCCTCGGCGTCGGTGTTGGCGGTTGTCACGAGCGTCACGTCCATGCCGCGGACCCGGTCGATGCGGTCTGGGTCGATCTCGTGGAACATGCTCTGCTCGTTCAGTCCGAAGGTGTAGTTGCCGTTCCCGTCGAACTGCCTTGGCGAAAGCCCGCGGAAGTCACGGATACGAGGCAGTGCGATGCTCAGCATGCGGTCGAGGAACTCCCACATCCGGTCGCCACGCAGGGTCACGTGGGCGCCGATCGGCATGCCCTCACGCAGCTTGAATTGAGCGATCGATTTGCGTGCCCTGGTCACCGCCGGCTTTTGGCCGGTGATAGCGGCGAGATCGCGGATCGCACCCTCGATCAGCTTCGAGTCGCGGGCCGCCTCGCCGACGCCCATGTTCACGACGATCTTGGTGACATTCGGCACCTGCATGACGTTGGCGTAGCCGAAGTCCGAGCGAAGCTGCGGGACGATCTCGTCCAGGTAGCGCTGCTTCAGGCGCGGCCGCTGACCGGTCCCTTGCGCGCGCTCGGTCGTAGTCGCAGTCATCAGATGTCCTTACCGCTCCGCTTCGACAAGCGGACTTTGCGTACTTTCTCGTTGCCGCTTGGGCCGGTGTGGGCTTCCTTGCGGTAGCCGACCCGACTTGGCTTCTTGGTCTCCTCGTCGACGATCATCACGTTGCTGACGTGGATCGACGACTCCTGGTTCATGATCCCTCCGGTCTTCGCACCTCGAGGGGTCTGGTTGACCTTGGTGTGGCGCTTGACCATGTTCACGCCCTCGACATGCACGCGCTGCCTGGCGGTGTCGACCGAGATCACTTTGCCCTCGACGCCCTTGTCACGACCGGCGATGACGATCACCGCGTCACCCTTTTTGATCTTCATGTCACAGCACCTCCGGTGCCAGCGAGATGATGCGCATGAACCGCTTCTCTCGCAGCTCGCGGCCGACCGGGCCGAAAATGCGGGTTCCGCGCGGGTCACCGCCGTCCCTGATGAGGACAGCGGCATTTTCGTCGAAGCGAATGTAGGAGCCGTCGACGCGGCGGCGCTCCTTCTTGGTCCGCACGATGACCGCCTTGACGACCTCACCCTTCTTGACGCTCCCTCCGGGGATGGCGTCCTTAACGGTTGCGACGATGACGTCACCGATGCCCGCGTAGCGCCGCCCCGAGCCGCCGAGCACGCGGATGCACAACAGCTCCTTGGCACCCGTGTTGTCGGCGACGCGCAGTCGCGACTCCTGCTGGATCACTGAACTCTCCTGTGTGTCGAGCTGGTTCTCGGCGATCTTGACCGTCCGCCGAGCCTGGCCGAACCTGCTTTCCTACTTCGCACGCTCGAGAATCTCCACGACCCGCCAGCGCTTTGTGGCCGACAGCGGACGGGACTCCATCAGGAGGACCCGGTCACCGACTCCGCACTGGTTCTGCTCGTCGTGCGCCTTGAGCTTGCTCGTCCGCCGCATGACCTTGCCGTAGAGCGGGTGCTTGACCCAGTCCTCGACGGCCACCACGACGGTCTTGTCCATCTTGTCGCTCACCACGAGACCCTCGCGTACCTTGCGAAAGCCGCGGCTGGCAGTGGTATTCGTCAACGTGCTCTGCTCGCTCGCTCGCTCGCTCACTCCACGTCCTCCATCTCCACCGGCGTGATGCCAAGCTCGCGCTCGCGCATGATCGTGTAGATGCGCGCGATATCCCTGCGGACTGCGCGCAGCCGGCCGTGGCTCTCGAGCTGGCCGGTCGCAGCCTGGAAGCGCAGATTGAACAGCTCCGCCTTCGACTCCTGCAACTTGGCGAGCAACTCGTCCTCGGGCAGCAGCCGAAGCTCGTTGGGCTTGGTTCCGACGGCCATCACGCCTCCTCACGCTTGACGATCCGGCACTTCATCGGGAGCTTGTGGGTCGCCCTGGTCAGCGCCTCGCGAGCGATCTTCTCGTTCGGGAACGAGAGCTCGAACATGATCCGTCCCGGCTTGACATTGGCCACCCACCACTCGGGAGAGCCCTTGCCCGAGCCCATCCGGGTCTCCGCCGGCTTCTTCGTCAGCGGCCGGTCCGGATAGATGTTGATCCAGACCTTGCCGCCACGGCGGATGTGCCGGTTGATCGCGATTCGAGCCGACTCGATCTGCCGATTGGTGACGTAGGCCGGCTCGAGCGCCTGGATGCCATAGTCGCCAAAAGCGATCTTCGTACCGCCCTTCGCCGCACCAGAACGGTCCGGGTGGTGCTGCTTGCGGTGCTTGACCCTGCGAGGGATCAGCATCGTCAGCCCTCCGTTCCGGACTCGGGTGCCGTGGTCGCGGCAGCGGTTTCCTGAGCGGGCGCCTCGGTTGCCTGACGGGTGCCCGGACGCTCGCCGCGCTCGCCACGCTCGCCGCGCTCGCCGCGCT
>JBKPTD010000124.1:0-26926 GCA_046735375.1 Actinomycetota bacterium
CTTGGGAACGCTAGAACGTACGTTCGAATAGCGATACGGTCCAGGAGTGGACGGCACCTACGTACTCAGGTACCGAGTCCAGGATCGGGCCGCGGTCGACGAGCGGCTACGGGCCGAGGTCGCGTACGTGCAGTGGCCGCCATGGCCTACAGCGTCGCCGCCACCGTCACCGCCGGCCCGCAGATCTACGTGTTCGAGGACGATGACGACCCGGCATATCTAACTTGACCACGGATTGCGGCGGTTCGGTGCTTGAGTGCTACGGTTTTCGTTGCCTGGGCCCCGCCGAATCCCCCGTTAGACGGGGCCCAGGTTTTCCGCTTATCGCGGAATCGTTGAACGATACACGACATGTGGAGATCCCCGCGAGCATTCCTCCTCCGGGCTCGCAGGGATCAACATCATTTCGCACGCGAATGATCTACTCGGTCGCGATCCGGCGGACCAGCTCGATGAGCAGGTTGGTTTCAGCGTCAGACATTAGCCGGGACAGCATGACGAGGAGATCTGTCTCTCGGCGGCTCTGCGGCCCGCCGAGCAGCGTCACCAGATCGGCGAACCTCGCTTGCGCCCACAAGTCCCCGCGTAGGCCGCGGTGGGTAGGGTCGTTCATTGGGTCCACTCCTATGCAGTGGATCAAGGCCCCCGGTTCGCGTTGCCTCGCGGCCGGGGGCCGCTATGACCCTCGCCTGGCGTACAAATGGCGTACAGAACGACGAGGATCGTCAGTAAACGACGGTCAACAACCAACAGAGTTTCAGCAGGTCAGGCGAGCTATGGGGGGCGAATCAGCAGGTCGCGAAAGCGCGAGAGACACACTCCTGCTGCTTATCCACCCGGTTCTAGCCTCCCTGGTCAGCTGCCTTCTCGTCCTTGGCAGTGCACATTCGGTGCACAAGAGCTTCCTCCCATGAGGTTTCAACCGCGTTACGTACCCGTTCGGCGATCCCTCTCAGCAGATGGGTGTAGGTGGTCATGCCGACGCTCCGACCGGCCGATGTCCGCAGCAGGCATCGATCACGATCTGCGGAATGCCGGCGTCGTGCAGCAGGGATCGGTAAAGGTGGCGTAGTAGATGCGGCGTCACGTTCGGCAGGGCGGCTCGACGAGTTATGTACTTGAGGCGGTTCGTCACCGTGGTTCGCAGCACCGGCCTGCCGTCGTTGTGGAGGACGAGACGGATCCTCGTTGGATCGCCGTTCAGATCGCCCCCGGAAGCTCTAGCTCGGTCCCCGGGTGCGCCGCCAGGTGTGCCGCGAGCGGGTCCGTAACGAACTTCGGCAGCGGAACGGTTCGCCTGGACTGGTCTGTCTTGGGATCGTCGAGGCCGCTGTCGACGAACGGCTACGAGCGGAGGTCGCGTACGTGGAGTGGCCACCGTGGGCGCTGCGGCCAGGGATCAGGGCTGGTCGGTCGCCGAGTGCGGTTGTGGTCCCTGAAGGTGCTTGTCGAGGTTCTGCTGCACCCGGGCGGCGAGCTTCGGGTCCTCGAACAACCAGCTCATCTCGCGTGAGTTGATCACGAGCAGCCGCATCGGCGTCGTCGCCGTCACCGTCGCGGTACGCAAGGTGTGCTTGAGCACGCCGATCTCTCCGATCAGCTCGCCGATCGAGGTGTGCCCGACCACCTCGTCGCCGACCTTCACCTCGGCCTCGCCGTCGGCGATGACGAAGGCTTCGTACGCTCTGGATCCCTGCTCGGTCAGCTTGCTACCGGCAGGTATCTGCACTTCATCGACGTGTGAGTCGATCCGCGCCAGCACCTTCTTCGACAGCCCCTCGAAGAACGGAACCTGCCCGAGCAGCTCGATCCTCGACCGCGGAACGCCGTGCCGGTTGAACATTCCCTCCCCTTTCACACGCCACCCGCAGGATGACACCCTCACACCTGAACATGCAATGGCTCGGTTGAGCGCTTCGACGCGTCGCCGGTGGTCGTCCGACGCAGATGAGACCCCAGCTCGGATGCCGCGCCGTAGTCGGGTTATGTATCGGAGACCGCGGCCTCAACGCGTGCTGCTGGCGAGGACCACCCCCTCAGAGGCGCCAGACGATGAAGTCGTCGTGAGGGTAGGTCCCGATTTCTCCGAACGGTGGAGCGCCGGGATTGCCACTGGCCTTGGCGAGCACGTCCTGCAGCGCGCGCAGGTGGTCGACGGTCAGCTGCAGCGGTGGTTCGTCCGGCTGGTAGGTCGACCCGAAGAGGTAGTCCTTGCCGGGTGTCGTGGTCATTTCGATGTGGCAGCCGAGGACGTGGCTGACAGGTCGGGTCGCGCAGAAGTCCAGCAGCCGGTCGATGGTGGCGGTGAACGCCGGCCAGTCTTCGACGTAGAGCCGTCCGGGGTACACCGAGTCTCCGGTGAACAGCAACCGGGTGCATCGGTCGTAGAACGCGGTGGCCGATCTGTGGTGCCCGGGCCCAGGCAGCACGTCCAGGACCCGGCCGCCGAGATCGAGCGTCGCCGCGCCGTCGGGCCACCGGTCCAGGCCGTAGAACTCGATCACGCCATCGACCGACCTGCGTACCACAACGGTGTCTGGTCGATCGGCGAACTGCCCGTCGCCGGCGACATGGTCATCATGACCGTGGGTGTGGGCGACGGTCAGCCCGTAGCCGTCGCGGGGATTGTCGGCCAGCCAGGCGGCGATCAGCTCGTCCACGGTCCGGCGAAGCGGGAAGTAAGACGGGTTGGCCGTGGCGCCGGTGTCCAGCAACAACGCCTGCGAGTTGCCGAACAGCAGGAACATGAACGGGGCCTCGTGGCTGACCGACTTGTTCTGCCGCAGAATCACCATGTGCGGGTCGTAGGCGTGCACCTGGATCTCAGGTGCCGGATCGTGCTTGGCCGACGGCCAGCCCGCGTGCCAACTGACCTCGAGGTTCCCTGCCTCGGCCGAGCCATCACTGAAATCCAGCATGCGAGCATGCTAAGAGGACCACTGTCGAGGACGGGTCAAGTACCGGACTCCCGAGCTGGCAGGGCACAACACCCAAACGCAGGACGGGTTCGTCGAGGCGGATGCCCGCCACATCGGCGGTTCTCCTTGAGGTTTCTGTAACGCTTCGGCCGGTTTGAGCGATGTATGCTCCTGCGTCCGTCGTTTCCTGCCATCCCACACCCCCGGGGGACGGCGCGCTGCAGAAGCGGGCCCAGCCGCGCCTTTCGAGGGGGGAGGCGCGGCTGGAACCGCCCTAATGGCGACTCGAATGGTGCCCGCCTCCGTCTATCTCTAGCCAACGCTTTACGACAGACGGAGGATGGAGAAGCGGCCCCAACCGCGCCCCGTTGCAGGGGGGATAGGCAGAGGACGGCTGGGGCCGCGGCCTAGTGATGACTTGTAGCCGGCGACGCCCGAGGGTGGACGCCGCACCGTTGGAGCCATCAAGGACTAAAGGTCTCGGGGACTGTCCTTCCTGGTGCTGTTACGTCGGGCACGGGATGATCTCGACGTTGCGAGGCCAGGCCTGCTGACCGATCGCGATGATCCGGCGCACGGTGGGGTTTGGACTGAGCAGGAAAAGGCGACAGCCGTCGAGTTCGAGGTGGGCCGCGACATCCAGGAGGATATGTATGCAGCCGACCTCGATGAACTCGAGCTGAGAAAGGTCGACGTAGAGATCGCGTCCGTCGCGGAGGCCATTTTCCAGCTCACGGTCCAAGACCGACCGAGCGTCGACATCGAGACTGCCATACAGCCGCAGTCCGGCCGGGCCAGTGCGCTTTTCGATCCGGCAGACCGCGTGGCCAAAAAGACCCCCCTTGATGGGGTGTGTCCATCCCACCGGTCGCGCTGCGTCCCCGACCTGCGGTTCAACCGACTGACCGAGAGTGCATCTACATGATCGTCCGGACGAGCGAAATGGGCACGGATCAGTTAGGCAACGTGCCGGCGCGCAGCCGGACGGTGAAGCCATTGCCGGTGTGGATGAGCGCTGCATCGATGTCGAGTTGATGCAAGACCCAGAGTCCCCAGCCCCCGGTGGAGGTGCGGCGCGATGCCGGTACAAGGCCTGCCAGGGGGTCGGCGGGGCCGGGGCCCGTGTCGTTGACGTGGACCACGACGCGATCCGGCGCGGCCCAAATGCGGACCGTCGACGGCGGTGTCCCGTGGCACAGCGCGTTGCTGACTGCTTCTGACGTACCGGCGATCAAGTCTGCGAGCGCGGTGTCGGCGAGTCGGCCCCGGCCGACCTGCGCGAGCGCATGCCGGGCGTCGGCCGCGGGACGGTCGTTCAGCTCAACGATCGGTGCAGACGCTTCAAGAGGGTCGGGCGCAGGCGGCAGGCCCTCGAATGCAGGCACCTCCTGGTAGCGTTCGCTCGGCCAGTGCTGCCCGGACGGCGAAACGATACGAGGATGGGTGCGCTCGACCACCTCGAGCACGTCCTTGGGCGCGGTGGTGGTGTCGTACAAGCACAGGCCCCACACCGGGAAGTCCTGCCAGACGGCGTTGACCGCCCACTCGTAGCGGTCCCAGCCTTCGAACCGTCCCCCGTTGCCCCGGTGAGGAACATCCCCGGCGATCCGGATCTGCTCGGCGCCCATGGCTACATGAAATTCAAACAGCCGCCGGTAGGTCGCAATTGCCCGCGCGGGCGTCGCATAGAGGCTGCCATCGCCAATGAACTCTACGTCGGACGGATCAGTAAGCCACGATCGAAGCAGGTCTGCCTTACGTTCGTCGTAACCGATGATGACCGGCTCGTTTGCGGCCAGACCTTCCTCAACGAAGGGCACGATCAGATCGGCGAACTCCGCGTCGGAGCCGTAGAACCCAGCTTCGTGGAAGTGCCCAACTTGGCCCCGGGCAGCGCCCGTCCTCATCGCACAACCCCTATTCCTCAACGGCGCCGCAGAGCCATCACGTGCTCCGACACCTGGTCCACCTCATCCAAACACGCATACCCGATCCACCAGCGGCAACCCGTCGATGAGGCGTCATATTTCATGATCACTGGCAGGTGGGACACTCACACAAACCGCATGCTGTCGCCAGTGATCACAGGATCCAGGGCTGTACCGTTCGCCCAGCGAATTCAGCGACTCCGAACGGGCGGACCGTGTGCACGCTCGATCGCGGAGGCTTTGTCTCGACAGCAGGGGTGGCAGAGCATGGTGAAGTTTCGTGGTCGCGTGCGGCGCTGGCGAGAGGACAAGCCGGGCGGACTCGCCGTCATTGACATACCCGCCGAACTCGTCGCCGACCTGGGCGGACGACGGCAGATGCGCGTGACCGGCACACTCGATAACGCGCCATTCACGGGCAGCACGATGCTCGTGGCCGGCGGTGGCTTCTGCGTCGGCGTCAGTCGCGGGGCGTTGCAGTCTGCCGGCGCCTCGGTGGGCGACGAGGTCGACGTCGAGATCGAACCGGCCTCGGGCTGGTCGTATGAGCTGCGAGCCGAGCGGCCCAGGGGGACGCAGATCGGCTTGTTCTGCCGTCGATGGAGCTCAGCAGCGGGGCACGGGCTTGCTATATCCCGTGGTGCCGGGGGTGGCGACGTAGTGGTCGCTGACCCACCGCCCGTTGGCGAGCTTGTCCCAGACCCTGGTGGTGCCCACCTTCGATCCTGCTCGCTGGCAGACGACCCACGCGAGAGACCCGCTCGGCAGGCCGCCGGCCGTCCGGTAAGACAAGCCGGGACCGGTCCGCTGATAGAGACCCGTGCTGGAGGTCACCTGGTACGGATATGTGCACTGCCTGGGCGGGACCGGATAGCTCGTCCGGGCCGGCGTACTCACGTAAAAGTCGCTGACATAGCTGCCGTCGGTCAGCTTGTCCCAGATGGAGGTAGTGCTGATCTTGCTCCCATGGGTCCGGCACACCACTCGTATCGCCGCTCCCTTGGGCAGGACCCTCACGATGGAATGGGACGTGCCGGGACCGGTTCGCGCCCTGAGACCATTGGCCGTGACGCGGTACGGATAGGCAACCGAAGCGACCGGCGCGTCGAGCCTGTCGGTGTCGATTCGGAGGCTAACGCCGCCGTAGCTCTCGTAATGATCTCCGCGGTATTGCTTCGCCCGCTGGTGTACCGCCCACTTGTTGCTGGGCACGCCGGACCATCCGACGAGTGACGCGGAGCCGTCCCAGCGCGCGAGCCAGATCGCGTCGGGCCGGGCGTAGGTCCTCGACGAGTAGGTCTGGACGAGCTGCTTCGCGCCCGCGGTGTTGATGTACACCGCGGCGAGGTAGCCCTGGCGGTGCAGCTGCTTGGTCCAGCCGCTGATGTAACGGATGACGGCGGTACGGCAGGCGCTGTCGGTGGAGTCGTAGTGCTCGATGTCCAGATAGATCCCGCTGCCCGCGAGGAAACCGAGCGCCCTGGCCTTGCTCACGGCGGCAGCCGCCGCGTCCGCGCCCTGCGCGGCTGCGGCGGTGGTCGTGCTGATGACGTAACGGAACCTGCGGTCGGCACACGGTGCTTGCCGGCCGACGTAGATCGGCAGGAGTCGCCAGCCGCGCTTCGTGAGCTCGCTGACCCAGCCGCCGGTCAGCTGCGGCTGGCTGCAGGATCGATAGCCACCGATGTAGACGCCGACGGCGCGATAGCGAGATGCCGACCATGCCTTCACGGTGCTCAGCGATGGCGCCGTGCAGGTGTCGAAGGCGGCTCCGGTGAACCGGGTCGCGGCCGCACCGGCCGGATAGCTCACTGGAGTCCCCGGCTCAGCGGAGGCCGGTCGAGAAAGGACGACGGTGAGAGCAGTGGCGAGGAGTGCAACGACCAGCGGGATGATCAGGGCCGCAACGGGAAGCCGCCCCACGACGCCCATGCCGGTGGCGACCGTTAGTCGAGGCGATCGGAGCATGATTCCCCCACAGTCGACAAGGCCGATCAAGCGGAGCGGGTCTTCGACCCGCTACGGGATCGTGTCCCCATGGGCCACATCTGCCCCACACGCCACACTGGTTAAACACATTGACCGTCAGGACATCGGTCTCCGCACGAATGAAGGGATAGAGAACGACCGCTGTGGTCGGGGTATCGGCTGGCCTTAGATAGCGGACATCACGACGGGGGCACCAGGTGGCATGCTGCGGCGTGGCCGGTGGCGGCCGGGATGATCGGGAGGTCAGTCGAGCGGCAGGCGTCCGCGACTCCGGCCGCCTCCGCTGCTCCAGAAGCGAGAGCGGGACATCGTGGATGGAAGCGGCATCCGCTAGGGATCCGGGTCGAGTCCGGAGGCTCACCCTTCAGCAGAACCGGTCTGGTGGTGCGCGCCGCCATTCCCTCGCCCGCTACAGAAAGCAGCGCCTTCGTGTACGGGTGGCTGGCGTGGGATAGCACGTCCTCTGTCGGGCCGACCTCGACGATACGGCCGAGATACATCACGGCGATCCGATCGGCGATGTTCCATGCGAGACCGAGGTCGTGGGTGACGACGAGGACGGACAGGCCCATCTCGTCGCGCAGCTTGAGTAGCAGCGCGAGGATCTCGCCGCGGACCGACGCGTCCAATGAGGAGACGGGCTCATCGGCGACGATCACGGACGGCTCGAGCGCCAAGGCACCGGCGATGACAACGCGCTGCCGCTGCCCACCGGACAGCTCGTGCGGATAGCGCAGGAAGAACCGCTCCGGAGGCCGCAGCCCCGCCCGGGACAGTGCCCGAGCGACGAGCTCTTCCTCGTTTCCCCGAAGCTTGTGGATCCTGATGCCTTCGGCGACCGCCTCATAAACCGACTGGCGAGGGTTGAGCGCGCCTGTCGGGTCCTGGAGGACAAGCTGGACGTTCCGCCGGTAGGCCTTGAGCGCCCGGGAGCTGTAGCGCAAGGGTGACCCTTGATAGGCGACCTCGCCTGCCGTCGGCTTCTCGAGGCCGAGGATCGTGCGCGCGAGGGTCGTCTTCCCGCAGCCCGACTCACCGGCCAGGGCCACGATCTCCCCCTGCATCACTTGCAGGTCGACTCCGTCCACCGCATGCGCATCCTGCCCCCGGCGTAGCCCACGCCCCGTGAAGGTCACGTGCAGGTTGCGTACCTCGACGGCGGGCGGGCCGATCCTGTTCGCGCCTGGTCGTGCTGCAGCGACCGCTGACTCGCCGTCGGCGGCTGAACTGGCAACCGGCGACTCCGGCGGCGCGACCGCTGACACGGCCGGCGGGTCGGCGGCACTCTCCTGATGACCCGGCGCCGTCCTGAGGTCGTCGCTCATGCCAACGCCCTCTCCTGGTCGCGCACCAGCACGCAGGCCGCCCGGTGGGTGTTGTCCACCGGCCAGAGCTCGACGTCGACCGTCGAGCATTCCTCACGGGCAACCGGGCAGCGCGGGTGGAAGGTACACCCCGATGGCAGGTCGGCGGGATGCGGCGGGTCACCGCCGAGCCCGCGAGGGGCGTACCGGAATCGCTCGTCCCCGATCGTCGGGAAGGCGGCTGCAAGCGCTCTGGAGTACGGATGCGCCGAGGCGCCGAAGACGGCCGCCGAGGGACCCTCCTCCACGATCTTCCCGGCATACATGACCGCGGCCCGGTCGCAGGTCTGGCCGAGGACGGAGAGGTCGTGACTGATGAGGATCAGGCCGAGCCCGAGGTCGCGTACGAGATCGGACATCAACATCAGTACCTGCGCCTGGACCATCACGTCCAGCGCAGTGGTCGGCTCGTCGGCGAGGATCAACCGCGGCCGGCACGCAAGCGCCATCGCGACCATGATCCGCTGCTTCTGTCCTCCGGAGAATTGGTGCGGGTAGTTGTGCATCCGCGACGCCGGAATGCCAACCTGCTCGAAGAGCTCGCCGACCCGGGACATCGCCTTCTTTTCGCCGATCTTCTCGTGCACGAGGATCGGTTCGGCAATCTGCTTCGAGACCCGCTGGACCGGGTTGAGCGAGCTCATGCAGCCCTGGAAGACGATCGAGGCCTGCGCCCAGCGGACGGCTCGCAGCTCCCGCCAGTTCATCGTGAGGATGTCCTCACCGTCGAGCAGGATCTGGCCGGTCACCTTGGTGGATTTCGGCAGCAGCCGCAGGACAGCGGCGATGAGTGTCGACTTGCCGCAGCCGGACTCGCCCGCCACGCCGAGCGTCTGCCCTGAGTCCAAGGTCAGGCTTACGCCGCGGACGGCCGGGATGTCGCCCTCACTGGTCCGGTACGTGACGCAGAGATCCTTGGTCTCCAGCAGGCTCACTGGGCGGTCACCGCTCCTTCAGCCTCGGGTTGAGCACCGTTTCCAGCGCGTGGCCGATCCACGTGAAGGCAAGGACGACCAGCACGATCGCGATGCCTGGCGGAAGCAGATACCACCACGCCTCTTGTGAGACTGCTCCATTGTTGAACGCCGAGTCGAGTGTGGAGCCCCAGGAAACCCGCAACGGATCGCTCAGGCCAAGGAAGGCGAGCGCCGATTCGGTGAGGATCGCGCCGGCGATCGTCAGCGTGGTGTTCGCCAGCACGAGTGGCATGACGTTGGGGAGGATGTGCTTGCTCATCTGGTGGAGGTTTCCGGCGCCGAGAGCACGGGCCCGCTCTAGGTATGGCCGGGACTTCACCGCCAGGGTCTGAGATCGGATGATCCGGGCCGTCCCCGGCCACGACACGATGCCGATGACACCAATGATGTTCAGGATCCCCCTAGGCAAGATCGTCGCGAGCACGATCGCGAGCGGCAGGAACGGGATGGTGAGCATCCAGTCGTCGATGCGCATCAGGACCGTGTCAGCCCAGCCGCCGAAGTGCCCCGACACCACGCCCACCACGGTGCCGATGAACATCGCGATCGCCGCTGCTGCGAAGCCCACGATGAGGGACACCCGGGAGCCCCACATGATCAGACTCAGGACGGACCGGCCGAACTGATCGGTGCCGAGCGGGTAGTCCAACGAGGGTGGCTGATAGGGCTGTCCCGTCGCCTTGGTCACACTGAGTGCGTCCGAACCGACGATGATCGGCGTGAGCAACGCGACCGCGATGAAGAAGAGCAGCAGCAGCAGACCGACCTTGCCTTCGGTCTCTGACCAGAAGAGCTTGAACGCACGCTTGAAGGCCGCGCTGCGCCGGGCCCAGACGATCGCCCGTGCGGATCTGACCGGAGCCGCGGCCTCGGTTTGGGCGGTCATACTTCCCTCACCCTCGGATCGAGAAGGCCGAGCGACAAGTCCGCGATGAGGTTGAAGAAGATCACGCTGGCCGAGAAGACCAGGAACAGGCCCTGAAGGAGGTTGTAGTCGAGTGCGGACACCGCGTCCTGGGTCAGCCACCCGAGCCCGTGCCAGGAGAAGACGTACTCGACCGTGACCGCGCCGGAGATGACGAATCCGAAGTTCAAGAAGATCAGGGTGAAGGCCGGGAGAAGCGCGTTGGGCACCACGTGCCGCTGCCGCACCACCGCATCGCGCAAACCCTTGGCGCGGGCAGTCGTCAGGTATTCCTGACCCATCTCATCGAGCATGGACGACCGCATGATCAGGGAATACTGCGCGAGATAGGCGAGGGTCAGCGTCAGGCACGGCAAGAACAGGTGCTGAAGGACGTTGAGCCAGCCCTCCGGACTCGACGTGTCGACGTTGCTGTCGGCGATGCCGCCGGTTGGGAAGATGCCGAGGCCAACCTGGTTACCGGCGAAGAGCATGAGCAACACGATGCCGAGCCAGAAGACAGGCATGGCATACAGCGTCAGCGAGGTCCCGTTCGAGACTCGATCGAACAGCGACCCGCGCTCCCACGCGCCCTTGATCCCGATCCAGGTGCCGATGATCGTCGAGAGGAGCGTCGACGTGCCGACGAGCAGGATGGTCGGCCAGAAGGCGTCGCGGATGACCGACGAGACCGGCTGCGAGCCGATGAAGGTCGTCCCCAGGTCGCCATGCTGGAGGTGCCCAACGTACGTCGTGAACTGCTCCCACCTGGACTTGTCCAAGCCCCACTGCTCCCGCAGGTGAGCCACACCCTCCGCGGACAGGTGCCGGTTACGGGCCGCGCTTCTCGCCGGGTCGCCGGAGACCACGCGGAACAGGAAGAAGTTGAAGACGACGACCGCGCAAAGGCTGAAAAATGCACCGATGATGCGGCGGGTGATGAGTCGCGCCGCTTGATATCTGTGCCGCCGCCGCGAGGTCGGTCCGCCCGTTCGGCCGGAGGCGAAGCGCTCCTCCGGCCGAACGCTGTCGATCTGTATTGTCATGGTGCCAGTGGCTACTCGCGGTCGTCCGCGCTCGACCGCCGCCGAGCGAACGCGACCGCGCCGCCGGCAACGAGCGCGGCCGCGGCAACGCCGATACCGACAACGACGCCCGTGGCGAGGCCGCCGCCGGAGTCTTCCTGTGCGGAGACGAGATCGAGATTCCGGTAGCTGTAGGTGCCGTACTGGAAGAAGACGTTGCCGCCGTCGGTGGGCTGGCGCTGCACACCCGTCCACCTGTCCGATCGGTAGGCCTCGAGCGAGTCGACGTAGTAGGTCACGATGTACGGCGCGTCGTCATAGATCATCTGCTGCATCTGCTTGACGATCTCGGCCCGCTTCGCCGGATCGATCTCGTTGCTCTGCTGCTGGTACAACGCGTCGTAGGCGGGATTGCAGTAGAAGGAGTCGGACCACCCGGCAACCGGATCCTTCGGGGTTCCGCTGTCACGCTGGTCGCACGTGAACGTCGAGAGCTGGAATCCGGGATCGGGCTCGACCCCCCAGCCCCATGTGAACATCTCGTAATTGCCGTGGGCGATGATGTCGGTCAGCTTGTCGTCGGTGACGAACTGCACCTTGGTCTTGATGCCGATCTGGTTCATCCAGTCCTGGATGTAGGGCACGAGGCCCTTGGAATTCTCATCCTCGGTGCGGCCAAAGAGCCGGAAGTCGAGCTTCTTGCCGGACTTCGGGTCCACCCGAATGCCGTCGGAGCCCTTTGTGTAGCCGGCGGCGTCGAGCAGCGAATTGGCCTTTGCGATGTCGAACGTCCGTGCGTTCGCGCCTGGGTCGAACTTGTAAGCGGCGTAGACCGGCGGGATGACGCCGACTCCGGGCTTACCGAGGCCGCGCAGCACTTTGTTCACGATCGTCTGCTGGTCGATGGCGTAGCCGATCGCCTGCCGCAGCGCCTTGTCCTTCAGGGCTGGGTTGCCGTCTCCGACCGGCTTATTGTCGGTCGTCGCGGCTCCGGTGTTGAGACCGAGTTCCGAGAACGAAAGACCGGTCGCCTGAACCGTCGTGATGCCTGGCTTGTTCTTCAGCGCAAGGAACTGGTTGGAGCCGATGTCCGCGACGGCGTCGATCTCACCTTTTTGCAGGGCCTGGGCCATGGCATCGTCGTTCTTGTAGATGCGGTAGACCAGGTTGTCGATCTTCGGCGCCCCACCCCAGTAGTTCTTGTTGGCCTTCAGCTTGACGAACTCGCCGGGCTTCTGCTCCACGAGCTGGAACGCTCCGGTTCCCACCATCTCCTTGTTGTCGAAGGTGCCGGCGTCCTTCTCTGACACGTTCTTCCAGATGTGCTCCGGGAGGATCGGGACCCACATATGGGTCATGATCGGGTCGGCCGCTGACAGCTCGAATATGGCCGTTGTGTCATCGGGTGCCGTGACCTTCTTGAGGTTCGCGACGTAGTTGTAGAACGCGGAGTTCTCGGTCTCTCCGTTGACCACCCGGTTGAAGGTGTAGGCGACGTCCTTGGCGGTCAGCGGCTGCCCGTCAGACCACTTGACGCCGGAGCGGATCTTGAAGGTCCATGTCTTGCCATCAGGCGAGGTGGTCCACGATTCGGCGAGGCCAGGGACGGGGCTGAAGTCCTTCTGGGACCAGCCTGTCAGGAGGTCATAGACGTCGGCATAGACCTCGTAGGAGATCGAGAGAAAGCCGGCGAAGGGGTTCAGGGTGTCGATGTCCTGTGAATACCCGATGGTGAAGGTCTTCTCGGCGGTACTTGGTGATGGCGAGCTCTGAGCCACGGCGGTGGTCGCCGGGAGCATTGCGACGCCAAATGCCGCGACCGTGACGGCGAGGCGTCGCCGCATCCGCGCTGGGCGGGACGCGACTGTTTCGATCATCCTTACCTCCGAAGGGGACCGCCGGGCGCGGCAGAGGGGTCGCGAGGCACAGGTCGCTGACTGTCCTGTCAGTCAGTAGCAGAGCCTTTGGGATCGTCTGTTTACTACACGGAACCGCCGAAGGGAAGAAATCGGAACAGCCTTTACCGTGCCGAAACAGAAGGACTTGCGGTTCGTAGGCAACGGAATCCGTAGGTCTTCCGGTCGGACGCCTCGCGGGCGGCTGATTATGATGCGCCTCGCTTGGTGTGAAGGCGCGAAGTGACTGCGAGTACCCCGCCTCCGCTGACCAGGCCCCTTGATCGCGAGTCCTGGTAAGAAAGTGCGGTCAACTGCACGCAGCCACCATGACTAGAGATCTTGGACGTGGTACGGCGACGACGACAACGCGGCGAGGCACCAGCCGGGCCCGCCAGACGACCCGTAGTCCTTGTGCGCGCGACGACTAGGCTCGGAGTGTGGCCCAGCTGCGACTCGCGCTTGCCCAGGTGAACCCCATCGTCGGCGACCTGACCGGGAACGCCGACCTGGTCAGGACCTGGACGAAGCACGCCGCCGCCCAGGGAGCCCACCTCGTCGTCTTCCCAGAGATGATGCTGACCGGCTACCCCGTGGAGGACCTCGCGCTGCGGGGCTCGTTCATCACCGCGTCGACGACGATGCTCGAGCGCCTCGCCGCGCAGCTCGCGGCGGATGGACTCGGCGATACCACTGTGGTTACCGGGTACCTCGATGGCTCTCCTACGGCCGCGCCCGTGGTGGGCCAGCCGGCCGGTGCGCCGAAGAATGCCGCGGCCTGGATCCACCGCGGCAAGGTGGTGGCCAGGACCGCCAAGCACCACCTGCCGAACTACGGCGTCTTCGACGAATTCCGTTACTTCGTCCCCGGTAACCGGCTCTCGATTGCCCGCGTCCACGGAGTGGACGTCGCGCTGACGATCTGCGAAGACATCTGGCAGGACGGCGGGCCGGTGTCGGTGGCGGGCATCGCCAAAGCCGGCTTGCTGCTCGTGATCAACGGGTCGCCGTACGAGCTGAACAAAGATGATGTGCGGCTGGCGCTGACGCGGCAGCGGGCCGCCGAAGCGGGCTGCACGCTCGCCTACGTAAACATGGTCGGCGGCCAGGATGAGCTCGTCTTTGACGGCGACTCGATCGTGGTTTCCGCGGACGGGCAGGTGCTTGGGCGCGCTCCACAGTTCGAGGACGGCTGTCTCATTGTCGATCTCGACCTGCCGGAAGCGTCGTCCGCCGGGCAGCCCGAGGCCGCCGGGGAGATCCGTGCGAGCGCACCATCGGGCACGGTCAACGGGATCGCGATCGACCGGGTTGAGATCAGCAGTGCGCCGCTCGCTCCGTACCCCCCGATCACCTCTGGGGTCGCGCCGCGGCTGACCGACGAGGCCGAGGTGTACGCCGCGCTGGTCGCGGGAGTGCGAGACTACGTCAGGAAGAACGGCTTCCGCTCGGTTGTCATCGGGCTCTCCGGCGGTATCGACTCGGCGCTGACCGCGGCCATCGCGCGGGACGCACTTGGCCCGGACGCTGTGCATGGGGTGTTGATGCCAAGTGCCTACTCCTCCGAGCACTCCAAGACAGACGCGACTGACCTGGCCGCCCGGCTCCGCATCAATTGCGAGGTCGTGCCGATCGCCCCGATGGTCGACACATACCTTGCTGCGCTGAAGCTAGACGGTGTTGCTGAGGAAAACCTGCAGGCAAGGGTGCGCGGCACGACCCTGATGGCGCTGTCCAACCAGCATGGCCATCTCGTGCTCGCGACCGGCAACAAGAGCGAGCTGGCAGTGGGCTACTCGACGTTGTACGGCGATTCGGTGGGTGGGTTCGCTCCGCTCAAGGACGTACCGAAGACACTCGTGTGGCGGCTGGCCAAGTGGCGCAACAAGGCAGCCGAGGAACGTGGCGAGACCCCGCCCATCCCCGAGAGCTCGATCACCAAGCCGCCCTCCGCGGAGTTGCGGCCGGGGCAGCTCGACACCGACTCGCTGCCGTCCTATGAGCTCCTCGACGACATCCTCGCGGACTACGTCGAGCAGGATCGCGGACACGCGGACATCGTCGCCGCCGGGTTCGACGCGGACCTGGTCGACAAGGTGATCCGCATGGTCGACGCAGCGGAGTACAAGCGGCGGCAGTATCCGCCCGGGCCCAAGATCTCGTTCAAAGCGTTCGGCCGTGACCGGCGCCTCCCGATCACCGACCGCTGGCGCGAAGGCTCTCCCACCACCTGACCGCCGCCCACCGCACCGCCTCCCCCGCACCGCATGAAGGGGCACCTCCACCCGATAGGTCCGGGTGAAGGTGCCCTTCATGCGGTGCGGGTTCGAGCAAAAGCGCCCCTCACCAACGGCGTGAAGTCAACGAGGGCGCAGGCCGTCCAAAAGCGTGTCGACGAGCCGATTGGTGAGACCTTCCGGACCGCCTTCGACGAAACGGAAGTGTGGCCAGATCATCGAGGCATACATCAGCGAACCGGTCGTCGCGATGACCATCGTGTCGACGTCGAGGTCGTCGCGCAGCTCGCCACGTGCGACCGCACCGCGGAGCACTCGCCGCATGTACTCTCGCCGTGGCTCGATGATGGTCTCGGTGAATTTCTTCGCGAGATCGGGATGCCGCCGACCCTCGGAAACGAAGCAGGTGTAGAGCTCCCGTGCTCGCGCCGTCTGCTGGTCGGCGACCATCACATCCGCGATTATCTTGAGATCCTCGCGGATGGACTTCCCAGGCACCTCAGGCAGCGGCGACTTCAAGGACGCCGCTGCATCGATGATGAGCGCCTCTTTGTTGGGCCAGCGCCGGTAGATCGTCGCCTTTCCGACGCCCGCCCTGGCGGCCACCTGCTCAATCGACAGGGCAGCAATGCCGACCTCGACGAGCAGGTCGAGCGTGGCCTCGATGATGGCCCGCTCGGCCTGCTCGCTGCGCGGTCGACCGGGTCGCGCGCTAGGCGGGCTCCACGTGGAACCCTCCTCGCCACGCGCCGCAGCCAGTGTGTCCACCTCGTGCACGTCCGTCATCATGCCCAATCCTCAGTGGCCCGGTACTGCTTCCACTGCCTCCTGGGGCTCGCGAGAAACCTGGCTGGGGACTTCTGCGGCCGGGCGCATGCTCGGCATGAAGCGGAAGGCCAGCAAGGTTGCAAGCAGCGCCACGAAGCTCGCGGCCGTCACAGTCACATGCATCGCATGGATGAAGGCGTCGAAGGCCGGCTGTTGGATCTGCGCGACCGCCTTGGGACCTGCCTTGCCCGCCACGGTCATGGTCGCGCCGATGGACTCGCCAGCCGCGTCCTGCACCCGCGCGGGGAGCGCTGACAAGTGGGGCGCGATCTGGTCCCGGTACTGGGCGGAGAGCACCGAGCCGAGGACGGCGACGCCAAGCGCTCCGCCGACCTGGCGCATCGTGTTCTGGATGGCCGAGCCGACGCCGGCCTTCTCCCTGGGCAGCCCAGCCAGGATCGCCGTGGTCGCGGGTGGCATGACGCTGCCCGCCCCTGCACCTTGGATGACTCCGACGATCGCGAAGTACCACATTGGGCTGTCCGCATCCATCAGGAGGAACCCAGCCAGCGACAGTGTGAGCAGGCTTAGACCGAAGGTGCTGACGGCACGAATGCCGAAGCGCTTGACGAGGCTGGCTGACAAGGGCGCGAAGACCATCTGTCCTGCCGCGAAAGGAAGGAACCATAGGCCCGCCTGCAGCGGTGAATATCCGCGGACGATCTGCAGGTAGAAGGTCAGGAAGAACAGTGCGCCCATCATCGCGAAGAAGATGAGGCTGATCGCCGCGACCGAGGTGGATACCTGCGGGTTGCGGAACACCTTCACATCCAGCGACGGGTGGTCGCTGCGCCGTTCGTACCACACGAAGAAGGCAAGCAAGGCAAGTCCGGTGAGCGCAGGCACGAGCGCCTCGGGGTCAGTGAAGCTGGCCAGCTGGCCGCCCTTGATGATGCCGTAGACCAGGAGAGCCAGCCCGGCGATGGAGAGGACGACGCCGACCGGATCGATCTTCCCCGGGTGGGGGTTCTTGGTCTCCGGCACGATCGCGCTGATCAGCGCAATGCCCAGCGCGGTGATCGGTACATTGATCAGGAAGACAGAGCCCCACCAGAAGTGCTCGAGCAGCGCACCGCCGACGACAGGCCCGATGACAATGCCGATGCCGACCGCACCGGCCCAGATGCCGATCGCGCGCCCGCGCTCCTGCGGCGGGAAGACATTCTGGATGATTGCGAGAGTCACGGGCATGATCGCGGCTCCGCCGATTCCCATGAGCGCACGCGCGCCTATCAGCTGTCCGGGGGTCTGGGCATATGCCGAAATCAGCGACGACAGGCCGAAGATGGCGAGGCCGGTGAGCAGGATGCGCTTGCGGCCGAAACGGTCACCGAGCAGGCCGAAAGTGAACAGCAGCCCGGCGAAGACGAGGGTGTAGGAGTTGATCGACCACTCAAGCTGGCTTTGGGAGGCGTTCAGGTCCTCCTGGATGGTCTTGAGTGCGACGTTGAGGACTGTGTTGTCGAGGACGACAACGAGCAGGCTGACCACAAGGACGCTGAGGATGGCCCAGCGACGCGGGTTGGCGGTCTGCTGCTGTTGCAGCTGGGCTTCCAAGAGGCTCCTCCCCGGAATCAATACGGGTACGTTTCGTATCGTTGTAACGCGACGCTACGCTCGCATATTTCGATACGCAACCGATCCGTATCTAAAATCTAGGTAAAGTTTCGATCTTGAACCACAGCGCGCAGACGGTCAGCGCGTCGCGAGCGAGCTAACGCGAGATCAGCCCAATGGACGGGGAGATCGGTAGCGTGGTGCGCAACCGCGATCACAACAGGTGCGACAGCGCGAAGGGAGCAGGCGCAGTGGCGACGAGGTTCGGCTGGTTGTGTAGCCACGAGTCGTACCAACCAGAGGACCTGCTCGAGCAAGCGGTGCTCGCCGAAGAGGTCGGCTTTGACCTCGTGCTGGCGTCGGACCACTTCACGCCATGGGTCGACGACGTCGGCGCCGCCGGTTTCGTCTGGACGTGGCTGGGAGCGGTGGCCGCGCGCACCGTACGAGTGGAGCTCGCCACGTCCGTGACCAGTCCGCTCTTTCGCTATCACCCGGCGGTCATTGCGCAGGCCGCGGCCACCGTGGACCGGCTCTCGAACGGTCGTTTCCTGCTGGGCGTTGGCGGCGGCGAGGCGATCAACGAGACCCAGCTCGGTTACCCGTTCCCAGGCTTCAGTGAGCGGATGGCCCGCATGGACGAGGCACTCGAGATCATTCACCGCCTGCTCGCCGGCCAAAAGGTCGACTTCGCCGGGCGCTATTACTCCACCTCAGCAGCCAAGCTCTACAGCCCGCCGCTAGGACGGACGCCGATATTGATGGCCGCCGGCGGGCCGAAGGCAGCGGCATTCGCCGGCTCACATGCCGATGGCCTCCTCACCAGCGTCAAGGACCCCAAGGAAACGCTGGAGCGGGTGATCGAGCCATTCCGCGCCGCAGCTAAAGCGCGTGGCCTCACTGATCCCCCGATCGTGGCGACCCGCTGGGTGGTCCTGGCGTCCGGCGAGGACGAGGCCTGGCAGGCACTCGGCTCGATGCGCGGCCTGCGCGCCCCCGGCCGCGATTCGGTCACCGACCCCGCGGTGCTACGGGAACGGGCCGACGCCATGGACCGTGCCGAGATCCTCGGTAAGTACACGGTGGTCGACGGACCGGACGCGCTTGTCGAGGCGTACCGGCCGCTGGTGACCGACGTCGGCGCCCACTATGTATCGATCCAAGTCGCGAGTCTCGATCCCCACGCAACGATTCAGCTCATCGGGCGTGACGTCATCCCTCGCTTGCGCGCTCTCTAGCCACCCAGCCTCGTCAACGCAGCGAGTCGTGACGGGCGCCGGGCACCGCCACGGTGTTCCGGTCTGCTGGCGGGCATGGCACGATCGATTGAGTCCGGGGACGCCACCTTGGCGCCTCGAGATGGGAGATCGCATTATGTCCATGTCATCTGCCCCGGCTGGGGCTGCCGGTGGGCCGTCCCCCGGCCCGGCCACGAGGACGCTTTATGGCGGCGATCATGGCCGCCGGGTTACCGTCCGCGACATCGCCGCCGCCAAGGAGCGCGGCGAGCGGTGGCCCATGCTCACCTCGTACGACGCGCTCACTGCACAGATCTTCGACGAGGCCGGCGTCCCGGTGCTGCTCGTCGGGGACAGCGCCGCGAACGTTGTGTACGGCTACGACACGACGATTCCTGTGACGATGGACGAGCTCGTCCCGCTTGTTCGCGCGGTCAGCCGCTCCACCAAGCGAGCAATGGTGGTGGCCGACATGCCCTTCGCTTCCTACCAGGCCTCGCCGGCACAGGCGCTGGACCAGGCCGCCCGGTTCATGAAGGAGGGCTTCGCTCACGCCGTCAAGCTCGAGGGCGGCAGCAGAGTGCTGCCTCAGGTCGAGGCTCTGGTCGCGGCCGGGATTCCGGTGATGGCGCACCTGGGCCTCACGCCGCAATCCGTCAACGTCCTGGGTGGTTACCGGGTGCAAGGACGCGGCGAGGCCGGCGAGCGGCTGATGCAGGACGCCAAGGCGCTGCAAGAGGCCGGCGCCTTCGCCCTCGTCCTGGAGGTCGTGCCAGCCGAACTGGCGGGAAGGGTCACAGCGTCGCTGGCCATACCGACCATCGGCATTGGCGCCGGCGCGTCGTGTGACGCGCAGGTCCTGGTCTGGCAGGACATGGCCGGGCTGACACCGTCGCCTGGGCCGAAGTTCGTCAAGCGGTACGCCGATCTGCGCGGTCTGCTGTCCGCTGCGGCACACGAGTTCGCCGCTGAGGTCGTGGGCGGCAGCTACCCCGCCGAGGAGCACAGCTACCACTAACCGCATCCCGCCGCCGGGCAGCACCATTCACCACCGGTGCCCGCCTCGCATGAAGGGCACCTTCACCCGAACTGACGGGCTGAAGGTGCCCTTCATGCATCGCGGGATGGGCCGAGGGCGCCCTTCATTCGGCCGCTTTCTTCCTGGGCGATCTCGAGGCGGTGGCCTGACAGGCCGAAAGAGGCGAGCCACCTGACCGAGCCGCGATCCAACGGCGTGGGCATGATCAGGTCGACGGGCGCATCCGTCGCGGCCAGGTTGTGCCAGTTGGACAGTGGGGGGTGACTCAAGCGGCCCGACCTACGGTGTGATGGAGTGGTCCCGCCCAGCCGCCGCCGACCGGAGGTCACCGCCGTGCCCGTGTCCAAGATCCGTCCGTTAGTCGCGTCCGCCGCGGGGCTTGCAGCCGTCGCTGGCCTGGCCGTGGCAGCGGTTCCATCCACGTCCTACGCCGCCAAGCCGGGTCCCGGTACCAGCACCGGTGTCGCCCGGGTCTTTCTGCCCAACCCCGTCCAGTCCCTCGGCGATCAGTCGCTGACCGACCAGAAGGACTCGGCCGGTGCGGTGCCCGCCGGCGGCTACTACCTGGTGCCCCTCACAAATCTTGACGGCAGCGGCTTCCTGGTCGGCGACTGGGCGAACGTCCGCAGCGAGACCGGCGATCCCGCCTACTCCCCCACCAACACGTTCGTGTACGACCGCCATGACGACAGGTTCGAGCAGGTGATGGCCTACTTCTGGGCCACGGAGGCACAGAAGTACCTGCGGTCACTCGGCTTCACCGGCGTGCCTGGGCAATTCCGGGCTGCCAACGCCGAATCACAGGACCTGCGTATCGACCAATGGGGCGCAGACAACTCTTTCTCCTGGGACAAGCACGACTACATCAAGCTCGGCAAGGGTGGCGTCGACGACGCCGAGGACGGCGAGGTGATCGTGCACGAGTACGGCCACGCCGTCCACGACTCGCAGGTCCCTGGTTTCGGGAGTTCAGTCGAGGCCGGGTCAATCGGTGAAGCCTTTGGCGACTACCTCAGCGTGACGGTTGGTCTGCATGTGGCCGCGGTGTACGGCGCGCCGCTCAACGCCGACGCCGCCTGCGTTGCCGACTGGGACTCGACCTCCTATACGAGCCGCATACCCCACTGCTTGAGGCGGGTCGACACCGACCTGACCTACGCCAGCCGGAACGGCGAGGTACACCACGACGGCCAGATCTGGTCTCGTGCGCTGTGGGACATCAGAAACGGGCTCGGGGCATCGACCGCGGACCGGATCATCATCGAGGCACAGTTCGACTTCGCGCCGGACACGTCGTTCCATGACGCCGCCGAGGCGACCATCGCCGCCGCGCAAGAACTGGGCGGGAACAATGCGGCGAACGTCGTACAGGACGCATTCCACGCCCGCGGTATCCCGGGGATCTAGCGGTCAGACTCCAGCAGCCACGGCGGCGCGCAGCGCCGCCGTGAGCCGCGAGGGTTCGAGCTCGACCCAGACGACCTTGCCGTCCGCAGTGGGCCGCGCTCCCCACCGCTTCGCCAGCGCGTCGACGAGCACGAGCCCACGGCCGGTCTCGGCGTTGCTGTCCGGGCCGGCCATTCGCGGTAGCCGTACGTCGAAATCGTGGACCTCGATCCACAGCGAGGTGGAACCGCGGCGAAGCCCCATTGGGATGCGGGCTTGGCCGTTCGGCTTTGCCCGCCGCGGCGGCTGTATGTCGGGCCACAGGTACGCCGGGGAGGTCGACCTCCTCTGCTCGGTGGCGTGTCGCAGCGCGTTGGTCACCAGCTCGGAGACGAGGAGCTCGGCAAGGTCGGCGTCCTCGTGCATCTTCCACGCGGTGAGGGTGTCGCGGGTGTGCCGTCTGGCGTCTCCGACCGCGGTCGCGATCGGCGGGAGGCTATAGGACGTGAAGGGCAACTCGTCATCGGTGCACTGGACGACGAGAACGGCGGCGTCGTCCCCGGCAGCGCCCGGGATCGCATCGATGAGGGCATCGGCGAGCCGCTGCGGCCCAAGACCGCGGCCGGCGAGCTGGCCAAGGGTCAGATTCACCCGCTCGATGCCCGCGTCCCAGGGGAGGTCGCGGCGCTCGACCACGCCGTCGGTGTAGAAGAGCAGGGAGTCGCCCGGCTTGAGGGTGACGACGGCCTCGGAGAAGTTGAAGCCGCCGATGCCCAGCGGGACGTTGGGCGGCACCTCGTAGGCGGGCTTGCAGACATGCCTGATCCACAGCGGCGGCGGATGCCCCGCGTTCGCGATCCTGCACTCCTTTGTGAAGGGATCGAAGACCGCGTACGTGCAGGTGACGAAGAGCTCCTCGCCGAGGGCGCGGACCGCTTCATCCATCAATCCCAGGAGGCGTACCGGCTCCATGTCCTGCAGCGCGTACGCCCGCAGCGACGCGCGGAGCTGGCCCATGATGACCGCGGCTGCGGCGCCGCGGCCCTGGACGTCACCGATCACCAGGCCAACCCGCCCGGAGGAGAGCTCAACGACGTCGTAGAAGTCGCCACCTACTCGCGCCTTCGCACTCGGGCGGTACTGCACGCCGATCCGGATACCATCGCGCGGCGGCGGGTCCTTGGGGAGCAAGCTCTCCTGGAGGATCTCGACCGTCTGCACCTGGTGGTTGTAGAGCCAGGCATTGTCGAGCGCGAGGCCGGCGCGCTGCCCGACAGCTTCGACGAGATCGAGGTCTTCCTGCTCGTACAAGGTGCCGGTGACCGAGCGCAGCAGTGTCACCACGCCGCTCACCGATCGGTGATCGTCGGTGAGCTGGCTAACCTGCTCTGATCGTGGCAGCGGCATGGCAATCATCGACTTGACACCGATGCGGCGATAGATCGCCGCGATGCGCTCGGTGCCGGCCACTTCCGACATGCCGTCCTCGGACACGTGCCGCAGCTGTGATCGTCCAGCGCTCATCGCCTTGGCACACAGGTGCCCGGATGGGTAGTCGACGACTTCGCCGTCGGCGAGCCAGGCGTCCGGGTCCTCGAAGCCGGGCGCGTCGGCCGTACTGAGCCGCCGCAGCGCCCCCTCCTCGTCGTACAGGTCGATGATGCAATGGTCGGCGAATGCGGGAACGAACAGACTGCCGAGATCCTTGAGCGTCCGGTTCAGGTTGAGCGAACCGCCCAGTGCGGTGCCAGCGTCTGATAGCAGCGCGATCCGTGCCGCAGAGCGCTCATGCTGTTCGGTGGGCTGGAGGGAATTACGGCACTGCAGAGCGATCCCGGCGACGCTCCCGTCATCGCTCCATCTCGGCCTGGCGCGGAACCTGACGTACACGATTTCGCCTGACTTGGTACTGACCGGGTACGTGCCGTCCCACGGCTTGCCCGCGAACGCACGCTGGGTCATCAGGAGACCCTCTGACCCCTCCGACGCCAGACCGAGGTCGGAGAGCGTCTGCCCTAATGCGTCAGCCTCGCTCCAGCCGAACAGCTTCTCAGCCGGCCGGCTCCACACCGTGACTTGGCAGAGCCGGTCGGTGGCGACAACCGCATCGGCAAGATCGTCGATGATCCGACGCGGCTCCGGCGCGTGGGCGTCGCTCACCCGGTCTCCCTCGTCGGCCACCTTCGCATAGTGCTGCGTCGACCCGCCCGCCCGCAACGCTGGGATGGGGCGCGGAACACAGGCACGCAGCGCTCACGATTCTTTCCCCGATGCTCACTCATGGCACTGCAGACTTCACGATCCGTTAGGAGTCAGCTTGCCACCGCTTTCGCGTGTTGTCCGGAGATCGTCGAGATTGCCCCAGCCAGCGGCCCCCGGTCGGTCACCGACCGTGGTGTGCCGGTTCGGCGGGCCTGGATGTCAAGATGGCCGGTATGGACCTAGCCCGGGCGCGGTTCCTCGTCGACGTGCTCACCCCATCAGGGCACCTGGAGCGGATACGCGAGTTCGCAGGCTCGCTACGGCAGTCGACCCAGCGCGACGGTGAGCTGCTCGTCGTGGGTACGCCTGGCTTCGAGCCCTGGCATTTCACCGCCCACATGGCTGACGAGGCAAGGTGGGCCAGGCTGCCGGAGCTCGAACCAACTTTGGTCCGCTGGTCGGTTCCGCGCTCTGCGCCGAGCCACCTCGCCGTCCCGCTCGAGCGGCTGGAGGCGGCCAGGCGGGGCGAGACGCTGATGGTGGTGACCACCGAACGGGCCCCGCATCCCCTCTTGGAGCGGGTTGCCGACGCCAGGAAGATCGGTGCCACGATCCTGACGATGGATTCGGGCGATCCCGATCTTGCCGGACTTGCGCACGACGCACTCGTCCTACCCCCGGGGATTGACTCAGAGAACACCGCCCGCGACGTCGAACTGGACGACTTCACACAGACGAGCCCGGGCCTGGAGAGCTCCCTTGTGACCTTCGATCTCGGGCAGCACATCGTGCCTGTTGCCGCCGGCGATCAAGGCAGTGCCGGTGGCCGCAAGCAGAGCCGACTCGCCAGGTTCCTCGAGGTGATCGCCGGACCGGCGCCGCGCTCGACTCACTAGCGCTGACCTGTCCCGGGGTTGAACTGGGGGCTGCCGGGGTTCAGCCAGCAGCCCCCAGTTCTGCCACTACTTTGCGATCTTGTCGAAGTAGACGTTCGCGTCGCGGGAGCGCGCATTGATCAATGCGGGCGGGTCCGTGGTGGCATCCGCATCCTCGGCGGCGCTCGCGGTGGGGTTGATGTCGCGGTTGTCCGTCCAGACGGCGTATGCCGTGGTCGCGTCCGCGGCGAGACCGACATAGTCCCCGATGAAAGGCGTGACGGCCTTGATCGAGCCCCACAGGTTGGGGTTGAACGAGTGGTCGGTGAGGCGAAGCTCCGCTCCGAACGTCAGCGGGCCCGAAGCCCCGGTGGGGGCTTGGTTGTAATAGACGTCCATGCCAGTGCATCCCGCACCCGTGGTGGCACCGGCTGGGCACTGTCCGGTTACCGGTCCACTCGAGGTGAAGGCAGGCTCGCTGCGACTGTCGTACCAGATGACAGAAAGCTGTCCGCCAGCAGCTGCGAGCGACGGCATGATCTGATGCCCGCCCGCGCCCGCCGTGGGCTTGACCGGGGCCTCCCACGTCTGGCCGTTCGTCTTCGAACGGCTGACGAAAACGTCGGCGCCGTTGGTACCACTTCGTCCGTGCCACCCGACGTAGACACCGTTCGCGTCGGCGGCCACTGTCGTGTCCGCGAAGACGCGGAAGATCGGTGGCGTCCGGGTCGCGTTCTGGCGGTAATCGACGAACGTCGCGACCCGATGCGGGGTGGAGAAGGTGTTCCCGCCGTCGGTCGAGCGGGCGATGAAGATCGCGCTGTCGTTCGGGTTGGAAACCGCCGGGTTGTTGTCGAACGTTCGCCACGACACGTACACGTCGTGATTGGGTGCGGCGGTGATGTTGCAGCCCTGCATCTTGGTGATGTCCGACTGTGGTCCGGCGAACGTTGACGACTGCCACGTCTGGCCGCCGTCGCTGGAGAACCGCACCGACAGGTGGCTCTGGCCACCGGTGAAGCGTGCCCAACAGACGTAGACCCGGTTGCTGCCCTGGTCGACGGCCAGCGCCTCCTTGTCGTGTTGCTGGCCGAGTCCGACGGTTCCGCGCTGCACCACGGATGTGTTCACATAGGTCACCGTGCCGGCGGCGCTGATGTGGTACTTCGCGACCGCGAGAGCATTGGCCACAGTGCTACTCGGCTTCCCAGGCGGCGTCCGCTGGAACGCGATGAACGAGAAGTAGAGGTTTCCAGCGGAGTCGAAGCCGAGCCACGGATCTGAGGCGGCCGCGTTGCCACGGACCGGCGAGGCGAGCCCTTCCGCCGACGTGTCGCCGGGGAAGCCCGGGATCAACGTCTCGAAGGCGAACGACGCGCCGCCGTTCGTCGAGACAGCCAGCCCTTGCCAGGCGTCGTCCGAGACCCCGACCGTGCGGACGTCATTGACCCCGACGGCGATCACATTGTGGTTTGCCGGGTGAATGGCGATCGACGGTTCGTTTTGCTGAAGCACGTCAGTCGGTGGCGTGGCCGACCCGAAGGGATCGGTAGTGATGATGTCATGGGTGGTGACTCGAACATCTGAGCTCGCCGTCGCCGAGTATGCCTGCGCCGGCACCATGGCAGCCACCACGACCGCCAGACCGACGACCCAACCCGCACGGCTCCGTCTCTGATCAAACACGGCGCCTCCTCGCATCGACTGACCTTTGATTCCGGTCTAGCGGATCCGTGGTAAAAATGCGATACATCTAGGCAAGGTGGCTGCAGCCTGCCAACCTCCCCTGTCGGCCCCGTCGCAGTGCCCACGGGTGGCGCGAGAGTCCCTGTCCGGGCCGTGCCTTCTTATTCCGAACCGAGCAGGAAGGCGTCGATCTCGGCCAGGAAGTGCTTCCACGCGGGATCGTTCTCAGGTAGGAGGTGGTTGCTGCTGTCGAGTGGGACCAGACGGCTGTCCGGGATCAGCGCAGCCAGCAGCCTCGACTGCTCGAACACGTTGTCGGGCTCCCGACGAGCGCACATGATCAGTGTGGGTACGGTGAGCTTCGGCGCGAGGTCTGTCACGTCGATGTTTCCGAACTCGTCTAGGAACCGCCACGCGTTCTGGGGCGAGGTCGTGCGTTGCTGAAGCTCGTCGAAGCTGCGCCACTGCTCTTGGGTTGCCTCAGGCAGGAATCGCGCAACGAAGATCTGCCGGTAGGTCGGATCCGGGCGGCCCCAGCCTAGACGGACCATGTCGATGCGGGCCTCGGCGAGCTCCCGCTCCTCGGCGGTGCGAGCGCGCTTGCGCCGACCTTGGACGAACGCGCCGAGCAGCACGAGGCGACTGACCCGTTCTGGGTGGCGCACGGTGTATGCGATCGCGACCGGGCCGCCCTGGGAAATGCCGAGCAGCGGAAACCGATCCAGCCCGGCGGCGTCGACCACCGCCTCGAGGTCGTCCACCCAGTCGTCGAACGAAAACTGGTCAATATCCCAATCCGATAGTCCGCACCCGCGCTCGTCGTAACGGACGAACCGGAATCGACGCGACAGCTCGACGAGCCAATGCCGCCATATCGG
>JBKPTD010000125.1:0-57175 GCA_046735375.1 Actinomycetota bacterium
TAGTCGCCCAGCCTCTCCTCGCCCCACCAAGCACCGTCCATCCCTCCGACCAAGATCTTCAGCTTTGGTGGAATCGGGCAGTCCGCTGCACGATCCCACCAAAACTCGCGATCTTCACCCCCGTGCTCGTCCCCGCTCCACAGGCTTGTCCACCGCAACGTCTGGATGTCAGCGGGGGATCGCCAGCCTGGCCGAGACTTTGCCGATGAACCTTGGTGCGGTGGCGCGCGATCAGGCCGGCGTCTTCGTTCCGGCGCAAGCCCGTGCGTGCGGCCTCAGCACCTATCAGATCCGGCGGCGTCGTGCCGAGGGGGAGTTCGTCCCGGCCTTGGGGAGTGCGCTGGCTTTCGCCGGGGCGCCGATCGTCGCGGAGTCGCTGGACTGGGCCGCTTACCTATCGGCGGGTTCCCACGCGGTCATGAGCGGGGCGTCAGCGGCAGCGCGCCATCGCATCAAGGTCGTCGGGCCACGACCCTGCGTGACAGTCCCGGTGCGTCGCCATCTCCAGCTCGATGGTGTGAGGCTGCTTCGTGACGACCTTCCGGATGTCGATGTCGACTTCGTCGCCGGCGCCGCGGTCACTGGCTTACCACTCGGATCAAGGCCGATTCCAGCATGATCGAACCAAGCAGAACGCTGCGGTGAGGGCCGGTTGGACCATTCTTCGCTTCACCTGGTGGGATCTACAGCACGGATCCCGATGACGTTATCCAGACGATCCGGACAACTGTCGCCCGACTGCAGGCTCGGCGCACTCCTTGATCTCGAGTTTTGGTGGAATCGGGCAGTCCGCTGCGCGATCCCACCAAAACTCGCGATCTTCGTGCTGACGGGGCGTGGGACGTGGGGCTGGGTTGCGGAAGGCCGGCGTGAACCTGATGGTTCCGGCAGGACGCGGGTGCGTGTCTGCTGACAGCAGAAGGCGAGCGCGGGGACCTGGCGATGCTGGCGGGCGTGAACGTGCGACGGTGTGCTGTTTGGCGGACGGTGGGCGTGGCAGGCTGAGGGGGTGGCTGAGACAGCGACGGTGGCGCCGGTTGACCGGAAGGAGTTGCAGTCACTCGTCGAGGGAACTCACCACGATCCGCACGCCGTCCTCGGACCTCATCCGTATGACGGCCGCGTGACTGTCCGGGTATTCCGGCCGTGGGCGGAACGGGTCACGGTCTTGACCGGGGGTCGCCGCGTCGAGCTCGAGCACGAGTACGAAGGCGTCTTTGCTGGCGCTCTGCCGCGGGCCGACGTGCCTGACTACCGGCTCGAGGTGGCTTATCCCGGATTCACCGTCACCGCCGACGATCCGTACCGCTATCTCCCCACCCTCGGCGATGTCGATCTGCATCTGATCGGGGAGGGCAGGCACGAGCAGCTCTGGCAGGTGCTTGGTGCGCATGTGCACGTGTATGAGGCGCCGACTGGGCGGGTGACCGGGACGTCGTTCGCGGTCTGGGCACCGAACGCCCGCGGGGTGCGTGTCGTGGGTGACTTCAATTACTGGGAAGGCCGCGCGTACCCGATGCGCTCGATGGGTGGCAGCGGCGTCTGGGAGCTCTTCGTCCCGGAGATCGGCACCGGCACCCAATACAAATACGAGATCCTCGGCCGGGACGGGGTCTGGCGGCAAAAGGCGGACCCGGTTGCTTTCTTCGCCGAGCGTCCACCGGCCACGGCATCGGTCGTCTTCGAGTCGTCCTATACCTGGGGCGATGAAGAGTGGCTCAAGGCCCGGGCGCGCGGCAACCCGCACCGGCAGGCGCTGTCGATCTACGAGGCTCATCTCGGTTCGTGGCGTGCGGGCCTGTCATACCGGCAGCTCGCCGAGGAGCTCGTCCCCTACGTCGCCGACCTCGGCTTCACCCATGTCGAGCTGATGCCGGTGGCCGAGCATCCATACGGTGGCTCATGGGGTTACCAGGTCTCGTCCTATTTCGCTCCTACGGCGCGGTACGGGACTCCAGACGACTTCCGCTACCTCGTCGACCGTTTCCACCAGAGCGGCATCGGCGTCATCGTCGACTGGGTGCCTGCGCACTTTCCGCGTGACACGTGGGCGCTCGCCCGCTTCGACGGGACACCGCTGTACGAGCACGCCGACCCGCGCCGCGGCGAACACCCCGACTGGGGCACCCTCGTCTTCGACTACGGCCGCCGCGAGGTCCGCAATTTCCTGGTCGCCAACGCGCTGTACTGGCTCGAAGAGTTCCACCTCGATGGGCTGCGCGTGGATGCCGTCGCATCGATGCTCTATCTCGACTACTCACGGAAGGCCGGCGAGTGGGTGCCCAACCCACAGGGTGGCCGCGAGAATCTCGACGCCGTCGGATTCCTGCAGGAAATGAACGCGACGGTCTATAAGCGTGTACCCGGGGTCATCACGGTCGCTGAGGAGTCCACCGCGTGGCCTGGGGTGACAAAACCGACCAGCGCGGGCGGGCTCGGCTTCGGGTTCAAGTGGAACATGGGCTGGATGCACGACACGCTCGGCTATCTCTCCCGCGACCCGATCTACCGCACCTTTCACCACAACGAGCTGACGTTCTCGCTGATGTACGCGTACACCGAGAACTTCATCCTGCCGCTGTCGCACGACGAGGTGGTCCACGGGAAGGGTTCGCTGCTGGGGAAGATGCCCGGCGACAGGTGGCGGAAGCTTGCGCAGCTGCGTGCCCTGTACGCGTACATGTGGGCGCATCCGGGCGGCAAGCTGCTCTTCATGGGCAGCGAGCTTGGCCAGGAAGCGGAATGGTCGGAAGGGCGCAGCCTGGACTGGTGGCTGCTCGACCTGCCCGACCATGCCGGCCTGCAGGCGGCACTCCGCGATCTGAACAAGGTGTACGCCGCAACGCCCGCCCTCTGGTCGCGGGAGAGCGACCCTGGCGGTTTCCAATGGCTCGCCGTCGACGACGCGGAGCACAACGTCGTGGCTTTCGTGCGGTACGGCCACGAGGGAGCGGCGCCGCTCGCCTGCGTGGCGAACTTTGCGGCCGTTCCCTACGACTACCACCTGGGCCTGCCCATGGCCGGCATCTGGCGCGAGGTCGTCAACACCGACGCAGATCTGTACGGCGGGTCAGGCGCCGGAAACCTCGGCTCGGTCACCGCTGTCCCGCAGCCGCACCGCGGCCTGCCCGCTTCGGCGACCCTGCGGCTGCCGCCGCTCGGTGCTCTCTGGCTGAGTCACTCGCACCTGGACGACTGAGCCTGCGCGGCAGCGAACTTCACAAGGCGCGGAGCACCGTGGCTCAGTCACCGGACAGCGATTGAGTCATGCCGCCTATCGTCATCTCGTCGCAGGTGACGAGCACCACGTGTGCCTCGAGATCGGTGAAGGTCATCTCGGGGAGAATCAACGCTCCAGACGGCGGATTATCCGCTGTGAACTCCACCGGCGTTCCCTCAAGTGTCGCTTTGAACACGGTGACGTCCATGACGACGTGGCCGGACAACACGGCGGGACCCCCGCTGCCAAGGGTTGTCTGGGTCACGCCCGCCTGGGTCACCGCTAGCCGCATGTCGGTCAAGGTGTTGGTGTCCGCGATGAAGCGCAGGAACCGCACATCGGCGGCCGCCGTGTGCTCAGTAACGACACCGACGAACCCAAATCCCTCCACCCTGCTCTCATCGGCCGTGAGAACACCCCGGATCGCGGCTGCCTGCGGGTCAGCAGCGGCAGCCTCGATCCTCCGTGCATCCGACGATGGCGAGGTGGAAGGGCTGGTCGCCGCCGACTCCGAGGCCTTCTCGCTCGGTGTCGCCGGCGCCGGGCTCGCCGGCGAGCAGGACGGCGCGGCCGACGTCGCCGGCGATGCCTCAGCGGTAATGGCCCCCTGCGGTGACGTCAGGACCGACAGGGTGGCCAGGATCGATGGGGTGATGGACTCGCCTGGCGTTGCGGACGATGTCTCTGTCGGGTCGCAGGTCGGTCCGTCGCTTGGACCGGCCGAGGCGGCTCCGGCGGTCGTCAACATGGCGAAGCCAAGCGCAGGCAGCGCCGCGAGGACCACGGCCGACATCACTGGCCTGCGCTGGAGGACCATCATGGCCGGGAGACGCCTCCAAGTGGCGAGGTCAACCCGGCCCCCATCGCTCATCGAGTGGCAGTCCCATCGGAGACCTGACCAGACGCGGGGATCGACGCTAACGACTCCCGCTCGCTGCTCCAGCCGGGCAACGCTTTCGGCTGCGGCTCCGTTGGCCGATCGCTCATCGCGCCATAGCGGGCCTCGTCGCCCGTCTCCCCGGGCCGTACCAGATCAAGGCCCCGGCCTTCGTCCCCGTCGCTTGGCTCGTCGCCGGCAGCGACCTGCTCGGCTGGGGTCTCGGCCTTCGGTTTGTGGAAGTCCCACGCGACGGCCAGCGATCCACCGACAAGACCGAGCAGCATGCCGAGGAGAAAGCCGCCGAGATTGGAGGTCAGGAACGAGGCCAGCGCGAAGAGAATCGTCGACACCCCGGCGATCACCCGAAGGTGCGGCTGGAACCACATCACGAGGGCCATGAGGGCCATCAGCGCGGCCATGAGCCACGTCCCGATGCCCGCGATGCCCTGCTGGAAGGTGAGTCCGCCGAGCGAGAGATTCGGCACCGCGACGAGCTCGTATGCCGCGGCGAGCGTAATGAGCCCTGCCCAAAACGGCCGGCTGCGCCGCCAGTGGCGGAAACCCCGCCGCCAACCGGCGAGTCGTCCTCGAGCGCGGGCGAGCAACGAAGGAGACGAAGGAGATTCGTCCGAGCTCGCGGATTCATCACCTCGAGGGCCAGGGGGATCAGACGCCACCGTTCTCCTCCCTGTTGGTCGAGGTCCAAGTGAGCGGGACGGCCAATGATATGGCCGCCCCGCTCATCGGTCGTGCGACGGTCAGAAGCACTCGGTGTTGCTGAACCCGAGCGAGAGCCCGGGAAGCGTGAACGTGCCTGCCGTTGTGGCCCACGCCGTCTGCTGCAGATTCCTAATATCGACGGTGTCGGAAGCCTGAGCAAACGTGCCTGGGGCCGGATCAGGGCTGACCAGGGGGTCAACGCCGAGGGTTGAGGCGTCCTGTCCGATCCTCATGTTGCCGAAGCTCGCCTGGCTCGCATCGAGCTGTGTCATGTCGACGACGAGGTTGTCCGCCGTCGCCGGGTTGTTGCCCCCACCGGCCGAGATCTTAATGATCTTGTGACTACCGAGAATCGGCTGCAGCGGCCCGGGAATCGGGATCGACACGCTCTGGCATAGATTCGTCAACTCCGCGTTGTCGTCGATCACCGAGACAACGACGGCGTGAAGGTCCGTCGAGCTGGTCCCATGATCGATCGAGCCGAACTGCGAGAAGCCGTCGCCAGTAAGCCTGTCCGCACTGACCTTGAACTGCGAGCCAG
Source organism: Actinomycetota bacterium (assembly GCA_046735375.1). GTDB lineage: Bacteria > Actinomycetota > Actinomycetes > JAKEEW01 > JAKEEW01 > DASYTV01. Next base: position 5,362 of record JBKPTD010000125.1, read on the forward strand.
AGACGGCGAAGGACACGGCGAGCGCGCCGTTCGCCACCATGATCGCTAACGCTGCGCCGGCCGCGACCGCCGGTACAAACGCTATGCCGAAGCGCTTCCACCTAGTGCGACCAGTCCCCTGGTCGACCACTTCCGTCACAGGGACCTCCTGTTTGCCCCGTTCTCGGGTCCGCCTGCGGACGTTGCCCCAAGAAGCGAGAGAACTGGATGCGGTCGCCGCCCATTGGACGGACTGCACCGCAAGACAACTTTAGCCAGGTCGAGCGACATATTTGCCTCCTGACCCGGCGGCGCGCTTACGGGTGCCCGCCGTCCATGGGGACGAGCCGTCGAAATGAGGGAGGCCGGCCGCACTCCCCACCTCACACGAGCGCCGCGGCCAAACGGCACTCTCCCGGTTGGTGCAACCACACGCGGTTAACCGGGTCGGGCACATACTGGCGTTCCGCGCCCCGTCCGACAAGTGGCTTACTGACCAGTAAGTAATGACTAACGCGCAGTTAAATGGCCTGATCGTAACGGAATGTCATTCTCGAGGCCGATCACCTGCAGCGATTGCGGAGCGTAGCTACTTTAGGCGATAGATGGGCGAGTGTCACGATTTGGCAACTGCCCCGTCGAGGCCAGTTTGCATGCGACTTCCAAACACCGAAGCGGCGGGTGCGCCTCAACCGGGCGAGCCGCACGTGCTGTCGATCCGTCTGGGTTTAGAACAGCGCGCTGGCCAGGGCGGACCGCGCTCTGGTCACCCGCGGATCGGCGGGCCCCACGACCTCAAAGAGCTCCAAGAGGTGCAGCCGCGCGCTGTCACGGCTTTCTCCGCTGCTGCGGCGAACGGTCTCGACGAGCCGAGCGAAGGCGTCCTCGACGTGACCGCCGGCGATGTCCAGGTCTGCCGCGAGCGCTTGGGCCGCAACGTCGTCGGGCTTGTCGGCAGCGGTCTGCCGGGCCCGCAGGGCATCGATGCCACGGACTCGCTGGAGCAACTCCACCCGCGCAAGGCCGGAGGTGGCTTGGGGGTCTCCCGGACGCTGGTCGAGCAGTTGCTTGAACGCTGTCGCCGCGCCGTCGAGATCACCGGCGTCGATGGCCGCTTGAGCGGCTGCTAGGCCCGGGTCGACAGCCGGCTCCTCGGTGGCCTCGGCCTGCACCTCACCGGCGATCGGCTCGACGGTGCCAGAAACCCCGTTGGCCGCTGCCACTCGCAGGACCTCGTCGATGTACTGCCTGACCTGCGGCTCAGGCAGCGCCCCGGTAAAGACCGGCACCGGCTGGCCCTTCATGACGGCGAACACCGCTGGGATGCCCTGGACTGCAAAGGCTGCGGCGACCCGCTGGTTGGCGTCTACATCGATCTTCGCAAGCACCCAGCGGCCGCCGCTCTCCCCGGCCAGCCGCTCGAGGATCGGCGAGAGCTGCTTGCACGGACCGCACCAATCTGCCCAGAAGTCGATGAGCACGGGCACTCGTACAGAGCGGTTGATGACCTCGGTCTGGAAAGTCTCCTCGGTCACGTCGATGACATAGGAGCCGCCGTTGGCAGCGGCACCGCCTGAGCCACGACTTGCCGGGGCCGCTACTGCACTCAGATCGACCGCGCCTCGCTGGGTGAAGCTCTGCTCCTGCATACCCCCATCTTGTCACCCAGGAAAAGCGGTCGCCGTCGTGCGAATTTCGGACAAAGGCCGGCGGCGACAGGCACCTATGCCAGGCGGCCCTCGGTAAGGAAAGCGTCCACGACCGAGAGCGTGCTCTCCACGTAGCCACGCTCTCCCGACGGGGGCATGGTCAGCATCCGCCGATGGAGATCGGGCCTGATCTGCCTCAGCCACTGTTGATCAGGCGGACTGAGCCGGCCATTGGTCTTGCAAGCCTCCGCCACGCGGGACAGGCCGTCGCACACCTCGAGAAACTCGGGATCATCCCGCAGATCGGTGGGGAATGGCAGGACTGCGTGCCTCGCCCAGATCCTGGTGGCGTCGGTCAGCATCGCCATCGAAAGCCTCCAACTCACACGTCCGCTTCCACGGTAACGACTGATTCGCGCCTGCCGTGCCTCGGGACGCATACCGCGCCGAGCCGTAGGGGGTGGATCAGAAACGGGGCGGTTCCGCGTAGGTACCCCACTCGGTGCGCAGGGCGTCGCAGATCTCGCCGAGGCTGGCCTCGGCGCGAACCGCGTCGAGCATGCTCGGGATGAGATTCTCGTCGGTTCTCGCAGCGGCCGTCATGCGCTCCAGCGCGGCTTGCACCGCTGCCGAATCGCGCCGAGCTCGCCGGGTCGCGAGCACGTCTCGCTGCTCAAGCTCGACCTCGTGGCTGATCCTGAGGATCTCCAATGGCTCCTCGACGGTCTGGGTGTGACAGTTCACCCCGACGATCTTCTTCTCGCCCTTCTCGAGCTGCTGCTGATATTGGAAGGCCGCCTCGGCGATCTCACCCATGAACCAGCCGTCCTCGATACCGCGCAGGATTCCTGAGGTCATCGGGCCGATCGGATGCTCGCGCCGGGTGACACCAAGCTCCTTGATCCGGGCGAAGATGCGCTCGGCCTCCGCTTCGATCTTGTCGGTGAGCGCCTCCACGTACCACGAGCCGCCAAGCGGATCGGCGACATTCACGACGCCCGTCTCCTCCATGATCACCTGCTGGGTACGGAGGGCGATCTCCGCGGCCTTCTCGCTCGGCAGCGCAAGCACCTCGTCGAGGGCGTTGGTGTGCAGCGAGTTCGTACCGCCGAGCACTGCGGCGAGCGCCTCGACAGCGGTCCGCACAACGTTGTTGTCCGGCTGCGGCGCCGTGAGGGACACCCCTGCCGTCTGGGTGTGGAAGCGAAGCCATTGCGCCTTGTCGCTGGTGGCGCCGTACACGTCGCGCATCCATCGGGCCCAGATCCGGCGCGCCGCGCGAAACTTGGCGATCTCCTCGAAAAAGTCGATGTGGCTGTCAAAGAAGAACGACAGCCCGGGTGCGAAGAGGTCGATGTCCAGGCCACGGGAAAGACCGAGCTCGACGTAACCGAAGCCGTCCGCGAGGGTGAAGGCGAGCTCCTGCGCGGCTGTGGAACCCGCCTCGCGAATGTGGTAGCCGGAGACCGAGAGAGGTTTGTACGCCGGGATCTGGCCGGCGCACCACTCCATCAGGTCGCCGATCAACCGCAGGTGCGGCTCTGGTGCGAACAGCCACTCCTTCTGCGCGATGTACTCCTTGAAGATGTCCGTCTGCAGCGTGCCGTTGAGTACGCGCGGGTCGACCCCTTGCCGTTCCGCCGCGACCACGTACATGCAGAAGATCGGGACAGCGGGACCGGAGATCGTCATCGAGGTGGTGACATCCCCCAGCGGGATGTCGGAGAAAAGCACATCCATGTCCAGTGCCGAGTCGATCGCCACGCCGCAGTGGCCGACCTCGCCGAGCGAGCGTGGGTCGTCTGAGTCGCGGCCCATCAGCGTCGGCATATCGAAGGCGACCGACAACCCTCCCCCGCCGGCGGCGAGGATCATCTTGTAGCGCTCGTTGGTCTGGCGTGCGTTGCCGAAGCCCGCGAACTGCCTGATCGTCCAGGTGCGCCCGCGATAGCCGGTCGGGTAGAGACCGCGTGTGAAGGGGAACTCGCCCGGCCAGCCGATTCGCTCAAAGCCGGGAACCGGCACACCGGCGGCCGGTCCGTACACCGGATCGACGTCCATTCCGGAGAGCGTGGTGAAGTCGGCGTCTCGCTTCGCTGCCTTCTCGTAGTGCTCGCGCCAGCGCTGCCGGCCGGCCTCGATCTCGGTGGGGTCCACCCTGAGCTCCCGGTTGTGACGGTTGGGCGACAGGACCGGATGTTGCCTGTCACAAGCAGAGTACCCACCGATGGCTGGCGCCGGCGCTCCCGAGGTGGCTGCCCGACCCCGGTCGCCGTGGGTTCGCCGTCCCTCGCGCGGTACGACAGGAGCCGCCACCTCATGCGCCGGACCGGTGGCGCACACTGAACGCGATGAAGAGGACACCGATCCGGCTTGCGGACGGCAGAGAGCTCATCTACTACGACGAGCGCGACGATGCCGTTCGGTCGGCAGTCGACACGCGCGACCTTCCGCCCCGGCTCTCTCCCCCGCAGATGCGCTACGACCCCATCGTCGACGAATGGGTATCGATGGCGGGGCACCGGATGGGTCGCACGCATTTGCCGCCTACCGACGAGTGCCCACTGTGCCCGTCCCGGCCGGGCCGGCCGACCGAGATACCGGCCGACGACTACGACGTCGTCGTGTTCGAGAACCGGTTCCCCTCATTCGCGCAGCCCACATCTCCATTAGCCGATCACGCCACTGTCTTCGACCAAGGGCGACTCCTGCCCAGGCTGCTGGACGAGGGGGTGAGCCGCGAAGGCCTCGGCGAGCACGTAGAGGCCCCCGCTGTGGGACGGTGCGAGGTGGTGTGCTTCACCAGCGACCACGACTCGTCCTTCGCCGCGCTGCCGCCCAGCCGGGTCCGGACGGTCGTCGACGCTTGGGCGGACAGGACCGCGGAGATTGGCCGGCTGCCGGGGGTCGAGCAGGTGTTCCCGTTCGAGAACCGTGGACCCGAGATCGGCGTGACGCTGCATCACCCGCATGGACAGATCTACGGCTACCCGTACGTCGCCCCGGTGCTGCGCCGCATGCTGGACTCCGCCCGCCGTTATCGCGACCGCACCGGCGGCAGCCTCTTCGCCGAGCTCCTTGCCGCGGAGCTCGCGGCGGAGGTACGAGTCGTCGCTCGCAGCGAGCTGTGGACGGCCTTCGTACCAGTGGCCGCGCGCTGGCCGGTCGAGGTTCACCTGTACCCCAACCGGCAGGTACCTGACCTTCCGGCGCTGACCGCAGCCGAGCGCGACGATTTTGCGCAGATCTACCTCGAGGTCCTGAACCTCGGTGAGCGGCTCTACGACATGCCGCTGCCGTATATCGCCGCGTGGCATCAGGCGCCCGTAAACGTGGACCGCGACCTCGCCTATCTGCACCTGCGGCTCTCCTCGATCCGGCGAGCCCCCAACAAGCTCAAATACCTCGCCGGCTCGGAGTCCGCGATGGGAGCGTTCGTGAACGACCTGACTCCCGAGGACATCGCGACTCGACTCCGCGAGGTGGCGCGCTGACCACCGCAGAAGCCTTCGAGCAGGTCTTCGGCCGGGCGCCAGACGGTGCATGGGCAGCACCTGGCCGAGTCAACCTGATCGGCGAGCACACGGACTACAACGACGGCTTCGTGCTGCCGATCGCGCTGCCACAGCGAACCGTGGCACACGTATCTCGGCGGCGCGACTTCGAGCTCAATCTTCGGTCCGTGCAGCACCCGGGCGAGCCGGCGCGAGCCGCGCTCGGCGACCTCGCACCAGGATCAGTGCCGGGATGGGCGGCGTATCCGGCCGGAATCGCATGGGCGCTCCGGGAAGCCGGGCACGCCATCGGCGGGGCCGACGTGCTCGTCGACGGGAGCGTCCCTCTCGGCGCTGGTCTGTCGTCCTCGGCAGCACTCGAATGCGCCGTCGCCCTCGCCCTCGCCGAGCTGTACGACCTCGGCCTCGACCGCAGTGCGCTGGCCCGACTTGCGCAGCGCGCGGAGAACGCCTTCGTCGGCGTGCCGACTGGGATCATGGACCAGACAGTGTCGCTGCTCGCCACCGAAGATCACGCGCTGTTCCTGGACACGCGCAGCGGTCAGACCCGACAGATCGGACTCAAGCTGGCGGGAGCGGGGCTTGCACTTCTCGTGATCGATACGAAGGCACCGCACCGCCTGGTCAGTGGCGAATACGCCGCCCGTCGCCGTGACTGCGAGCTCGCCGCGCAGATCCTCGGGGTTCCTGCCCTGCGCGACATCCCGCTCGATGACTTGGACGACGCGCTGAAGCTGCTCGATGACGACCGGCTGCGACGTCGGGTCCGACATGTCGTCACGGAGAACAGCCGCGTGCTGGCCGTCGTCGAGCATCTCAAGGCGGAAGACCCCACGGAGATCGGTGAGCTGCTCACGGCATCGCATGAGTCCCTTCGGGACGACTACGAGGTGTCTGCCGCGGAGCTCGACCTCGCGGTGAGCGCCGCCCTCGGCGCTGGCGCCTTGGGCGCGCGGATGACCGGTGGTGGCTTCGGCGGCTGCGCGATCGCCCTGGTGCTTGCCAGTGCGGCCTCAGCGGTGGCCGGCGCGATCGCCGGCGCATTCGCCGGACACGGTTTCAACGCTCCCACGCACTTCATCGCCCACGCAGCCGGTGGCGCAGCGCGCATCGCGTAGGGGCGGGCCGCTGCCGTGGTCAGGTGGCCGTGAGCGTGTCGACCAGCTCGTCGGCCGCGGTGTAAGGGTCGAGCTCGCCACCGAGGACGCGACTGGCGAGGACGTCCAAGCGCTGGTCACCGTGTAGGTCGCCGATCCGCTCGCGGAGCGCCGTCACCGCGATTGCCTCGATTTCGTCGCAGACCCGTCGCCGCCGGCGTTCGTCGAGCTTGCCGGTCGATTCCAGCCAGGCGCGGTGCTTTGCCAGCGCCTCCATCAGCTCGTCCACGCCCTCCCCCCGAGATGCGACGGTCTTGACGATCGGCGGTCGCCAGTCACCGGGCTGACGCCGTTCGCCCAGGGCGAGCATGTGGTTGAGCTCACGAACCGTGGCGTCCGCCCCCTCGCGGTCCGCCTTGTTCACAACATAGATGTCGCCGATCTCGAGAATGCCTGCCTTTGCGGCCTGGATCGCGTCGCCCATTCCCGGGGCAAGCAGGACAACCGTGGTGTCGGCCAAACCTGCCACTTCGACCTCGGACTGACCGACGCCGACGGTCTCGATCAAGATCACATCGCAGCCTGCCGCATCAAGGACGCGCAGAGCCTGCGGCGTAGCCCAGGCGAGTCCACCGAGATGTCCGCGGCTCGCCATCGACCGGATGAAAACGGCGGGATCGGTTGCATGCTCCTGCATCCGGACCCGGTCGCCGAGCAGGGCACCGCCGGTGAAGGGCGAGGACGGATCGACCGCCAGCACGCCGACCCGCGCGCCGCTCTGCCGATAAGCGGTGACGAGCGAGGAGGTGGACGTCGACTTGCCCACTCCGGGGGCGCCGGTAAGCCCGACGACGTAGGCCTCGCCGGCGTACGGCGCCAACGCAGCCATCGCCTCCCGAAGCTGGGGAGCCGCGTCCTCCACAAGCGAGATCAACCGGGCAACCGCGCGCGGCTCACCCTTGCGCGCGCGTGCCACCAGGCCGGCGATGTCGCCCTGACCAGCTGCCATAACCTCGCTGACCTTACCGTCGGCGAATCCCCCGGCCGACCGAAGCTGCACTCCCGGCCCCAGCCGGAACACAGATAAGGAGACGGTGGTGACGCCCGGGATTCAGGCCGTGCGCGGGACTCGGATGAGCAGGGCGTCGCCCTGCCCTCCGCCGCCACACAGAGCCGCGGCACCGACACCGCCGCCGCGTCGCTTGAGTTCCAGCGCGAGCGTCAGCGCCAACCGCGCGCCCGACATACCGATCGGATGACCAAGGGCGATCGCGCCGCCGTTGACGTTGACCCGGTCCGGGGTGAGCCCAAGCTCCTTCATCGACTGCAGACCCACGGATGCGAAAGCCTCGTTGATCTCGACGAGATCAAGCGCGTCGACACCGATCCCTTCCTTGGCCAGGGCGGCCTTGATCGCGTTGGCCGGCTGGGACTGCAGTGACGCGTCAGGGCCGGCGACCACGCCATGGGCGCCGATCTCCGCCAGCCACGTCAGGCCGAGCGACTCGGCCTTCGCCTTGCTCATGACGACCACTGCGCAACCGCCATCGGAGATCTGCGAGGCGGATCCGGCAGTGATCGTGCCCTCCTTGGCGAAGGCCGGGCGCAGCCTTGCCAGCGACTCAGTGGTGGTGTCCGGCCGGATCCCCTCATCGGTGCTGAAGACGATCGGGTCACCTCGCCGCTGCGGAATCTCGATGGGAACGATCTCCTCGTCAAAGATCCCGTTCTTTTGTGCGTCTGCGGCGCGCTGGTGGGACCGTGCCGCGAACTCGTCCTGCTCCTCACGGCCGATGCCGAGCCGGGCGTTATACGTCTCGGTGGACTCACCCATCATCACTTGGTCGAACGCGCAGAACAGGCCGTCGTAAGCCATCGAGTCGATGAGCTGGGTGTGGCCGTACTTGAAGCCCTCGCGCGACTTCGGCAGCAGGTGCGGCGCGCTGGTCATCGACTCCATACCGCCGGCCACCACGATCTCGAACTCGCCGGCCCTGATGAGCTGGTCCGCAAGAGCGATCGCGTCCAGACCGGAGAGGCAGACCTTGTTGATCGTCAACGCGGGCACCGTCATCGGGATGCCGGCCTTGACCGCCGCCTGCCGGGCCGTGATCTGCCCGGCACCGGCCTGGAGCACCTGGCCCATGATCACATAGTCGACCTGCCCCGGCGTCACTCCGGCTCGCTCGAGCGCCGCCTTGATGGCGAAACCACCCAGGTCGGCCCCTGAGAAATCCTTGAGCGAGCCGAGCAGCCGGCCCATCGGGGTGCGGGCACCCGCGACGATGACGGAACCGTTTGCGGCCATGACGGCGCCTCCACGGGAAATTTGCGACGAAGAAAAGCGCGATAACTGATGACACGATAGCTCCGAGTGGGGCCAAGGCTGTCACAGATGTCCGTCACAGCGGGCCCGCCCCTCCATGAGGAGGTAGCGTCAGACCGCGCCAGCGTCTGAGGGAGGCTGGATGATCACGAAAATCGATCACGTCGGCATTGCGGTCCGCGATCTCGACGCCGCCATCGCGTTCTATGAGCGGATGTTCGGCTTCCGCGCCGTACACACCGAGATCAACGAGGAGCAGGGCGTACGCGAGGCAATGCTCGCAATTGCGGACTCGGACTCGCGCCTTCAGCTGCTCGCTCCGTTGCGCGACGATTCGCCGATCGGAAAGTTCCTTGAGCGCCGGGGCGAGGGCATCCAGCAGGTCGCATATACCGTGACGGACATCGACGCCGAGTCCGCGCGCCTGCGTCATGAGGGGGCGCGCTTGCTCTATGAGCAGCCGCGGCGAGGCACAGCAGGCTCGAGGATCAACTTCATCCACCCCGGGGACGCGGGCGGTGTTCTCGTCGAACTGGTGGAACCGGCCGATGCCAGCGCCGCGGGTCCTGACGGGGCATGAGCTGAGCGGGACTCTCGAGGAGAGACGCCCTGTGAGGAAATCCACAGCAGCCGACTGAGTCAGCTGCTTCTCTTGATAGTTACCGACCAGTACCTTCCAAGCACGACCGCGTCACAAACGGACAGAGGGCCCGTCCAGTGTGCCGAGCCAGAAATTCGGTGCCTAGATTCGTGGCCAGGTGGAAGCATCGCAAGGCCGAGGAGGAGGCCGCTAGCGGCGCTAACGGCGACGACGAGAACGCCGCGAGGAGCCGCTTAGGCATGGAGATAGGAAGCGAATTGTGGCGAGGGACACTAGCGCCTCCTGTCGGCGAGCGGGCACAGGAGGGCACGCCATGGCCGAGATGACCGCAATCCTCGAGGCCATTCTCGCGGGTGACACGTCAGCCGACGATTACGCGGCACTCACGATCCCCGCTTCCTACCGCGCGGTGACCGTACGCAAAGACGAGGTCAGCATGTTCGACGGCCTGGAGAGCCGCGACAAGGACCCGCGCAAGTCACTCCACGTCGACGCGGTGCCGCTGCCAGCAGTAGGGCCGGGTGAGGCGCTCATTGCCGTCATGGCAAGCGCGATCAACTACAACACGGTCTGGACGTCGATCTTCGAGCCAGTTCCGACCTTCAAGTTCCTCGCGCGCTATGGCCGGATCAGCGATCTCGCGCAACGTCATGACCAGCCCTATCACGTCGTCGGCTCCGACGCGGCGGGGGTGGTGCTGAGAACCGGCCCTGGGGTCACCAAGTGGGGACCGGGTGACGAGATCGTCGCGCATTGCCTGTCGGTCGAGCTGGAAGATCCGCAGGGTCACGACGACACGATGCTCGACCCGCAGCAGCGCATCTGGGGATTCGAGACCAACTTCGGGGGCTTGGCCGAACTCGCGCTGGTCAAGGCGAACCAGCTGATGCCCAAGCCGGGGCATCTCACGTGGGAGGAAGCGGCTTGCCCCGGCCTGGTCAACTCGACGGCCTATCGGCAGCTGGTCTCCCACAATGGCGCCGCGATGAAGCAGGGCGACATCGTCCTGATTTGGGGAGCAAGCGGCGGTCTCGGTTCCTACGCCACCCAGTTCACCCTCAATGGGGGCGGGATACCGGTGTGCGTGGTCTCGAGCCTGGAGAAGGTCGAGATCTGCCGCCGGATCGGCGCCGACCTGGTGATCGACCGCGCAGCGGAAGGTTTCCAGTTCTGGACCGACGAGGACACCCAGGATCCCGGCGAATGGCAGCGGTTCGGGATGCGGATCAGGGAGCTGACCGGCGGAGATGACCCTGACATCGTTCTTGAGCACCCGGGCCGGGAGACATTCGGCGCAAGCGTCTATGTCGCCAAGCGCGGCGGCACCATAGTGACCTGCGCTTCGACATCGGGATTCCTGCACCAGTACGACAACCGGTACCTCTGGATGAATCTCAAGCGGATCATCGGTTCGCATTTCGCGAACTACCGGGAAGCCTGGGAAGCGAACCGGTTGATCGCCAAGGGCCGGATCCATCCCACGCTCTCGCGGACCTACCCGCTCGACGGCGCCGGTCAGGCAGCCCACGACGTCCACGCCAACCTCCATCAGGGAAAGGTCGGTGTGCTCTGCCTTGCACCGCGAGAAGGCCTGGGGGTGCGAGACCTGGGGCTGCGCGAGCAGCACGAGACCGAAATCAACCATTTCCGTGACGTTTGACCCGCTTCTGCTGCCCTGGCATGGTCCGGTGACCTGCGCTCCGAGCGTCGGCCGACTTCGTAAGCGTGGATCCAGCGCCTCGTCTCATTTGGCAGAATCGCACCGTGAGCCAGGAGCCGTGGATCGAGGTCAGAGGGACTGCCGCGGGGCCGTCCCCGGACTTCGAGGGATTCGACATCGTGCTGCGCGGTTATGACCGCCAGCAGGTCGATGCCTATCTCACAGCGCTCGAGGACGATCTCGCCGCTGCGGTCGCCGAACGGGACCAAGCGGTCAGCAACGTACGAGTCCTGTCCGATCAGGTCGACCAGGCATATCGCGACCTCAGCGACTCACAACGCAACATGGCGGGCGCCCGCCAACGGATCGGACAGGCCGACGACGAGGTCGGTCCGCTCAAGGAACGGCTGGATGCGGCCTTACAAGAGCTCGCCGAGGTCGGCGATCAGCGAGTTGACGCTGAACGGGATGCCGACAACGCCCGCCGCGAGCTCGCAGGCCTGCGTCACCAGCTCGAGCGTGGCCAGGAGACCACGGACGAGTCGGTCCGGCTTCGAGCCGAGCTGGAGAGCGTCCGCGCTCAGTTCGCCGTCGCCAGGGAGCAGCTCCTCGCATCCGGCGAAGGCGCAGAGAGCAGGCGCCAGGAGCTGGTGCGTACTTCGGCCGAGCTGATGGCGGCGCGAGAGCAGCTCGCCGAGGCCGAGCACCGACTGTCAGCTACGACCAATGAGCTCCGGCAGGCCAGAACCAGGCTGGAGTCGGCAGATGCCGGACGTGACCAGGCCGCCTCCGAGCATCAGAGGATGGTCGGCGATCGGCATCGTGAGCTCTCGGACCTTCGGCACGCGCTCGCCGCTCGTGACCGGCAACTCGAGGAGCACAAGCGGTCGCTGGCCGAGCGTGAAGCGCAGCTCGACGACGCGACCGTCCGGCTTGCCCATGTCTCGGCGGGAGCCGCGGGCGCCCGGATCGAGAAACTTCTGCGGGATGCGGAAGACGAGGCTGCCCGTCTCACGAGAGATGCCAGTTCAGAGATCGAGACCGAGCGAGCGCAGCTCGCGCAGGTACGCGAGGACGCCACCACCGAGCTGCAGAGGCAGCGGACCGAGTTCGAACGGGCACGCAGCGAAACGCTCGCCGGGCTGGCCGAGCAGCGCACCGCGGCCGAGCAGGTCCTCGCCGACGCCGAGGAGAGACGCCGGAGGATCGTCGAAGAGGCGCTGGCGGATGCCGCGGCCAGGCGGGAACAGTCCGACCAAGATCTCGCTGCCCGCGAGGCAGAGGTGCTGGCCCGGGTGGGCGCGTCGCAGACCGAAGCGGACGAACGCGTCTCGAGCGCGACCAAGCAGGCCGAGCGGCTGGTCGCCGACGCTTCCGCGCAGGCTGAGAGCCACCTCGCCGAGGCGAGGTCGCAGGCAGATCGGCTCGTCCATCAGGCGCTCGCGCAAACCGACAGGACGACCACCGAAGCCAGATCGAGCGCCGAACGGCTGCTGGCCGAGGCAACCGCGAAAGCAGATCGCATGGTGGCAGAGGCCACTAGCCAGGCAGAAGAGCGGCTGCGCGATGCGGGCGACGCTTCGCGCCGACAGCTCGACGAGGCGCGCGCGGAGGCCGACTCGCTCGTCACATCGGCACGTGAGGAGTCCAACCGCGAGCTCAGCACCGCGCGGTCTGAGTCTGAGTCGTTGATGAGGGCTGCACGATCGGAGGCCGAGCAGCGCCTCGCCGCGGCGACGGCCGAGGCCGGGCGGCTCACCTCGGCCGCCGCCGAGCAGCTGTCAACCGCGACCAGCGAAGCAGACGACGTGCTTGGACAGGCTCGTGCTGACGCCGAGCGCCTCGTCGCCGAGGCGACCAAGAAAGCGAAGCATGAGCTCGGCGAGGCGGCGGCGGAGACCCAGCAGCGGCGGATGGCAGCGGCCGCGGAAGCAGAGCGGGTTCTCAACGCCGCGCGGAAGACCGCCGCCAACGAGCTCGACACTGCTCGCACCGAAGCCGAGCAGGAGCGCGCAGCGGCCTATTCCGAATATCACCAGCGCGTGACGAGCGCCCGAGCCCATGCCCAGCAGATGCTCGCCGATGCCGAGGATGCGGCAAAGAAAGCGCTGGAGCGTGCCCGCCAAGAGGCTGACGCACTCTTGGGCCGAGCCCAAACAGAAGCGGACGAGTTGCGCTCGACGGCGAACCGGGAGGCGACGGAGATCGAGCGGCATCGCGATGAGATTGCCGCCCAGTTCGCCCGGATGCGGACCGTTCTCGAGGGCGGCCTGGACGGAGACGAGGTGTTGCTCAGCAGCTTCAGCAGCCCGAGCGACACCGCGCAGAACGGCACGTACACAGACTGAGTGACACTGCCGGTCGGCCCACCGAGCCTGTCCGGCCTACGGGTCGCTCAGAATGCGCGATTGACATCAGGCGACGCGTTTGCCGTTGGGGTCGCACGCGGGGCTGCGCTCTGGAACTATGTCCCGCATGACTGACCCCCGCACATCACAAGCAACCTCGGCCGACGAGGTTGGATCAAGCTTTGACATCGTCCTTCGCGGCTACGAGCGCAAGCAGGTCGATGAGCATCTTGCGAGAACCGCAGCCGAGCGGCAGGCTGCCGCTCAGCGAATCGGCGCCCTTGAGCGCAGGGTTGAGGAGCTGCACTTCGAGCTGCAGAACGCGCAGAAACAAGGTGGCGAAGCCGAGCCAAGCTACGCCGGCCTGGGCGCGCGCGTCGAGAAGATCTTGAGGCTGGCTGAGGAAGAGGCAAAGGACCTCCAGGCCGAGGCGCTGGCCAAAGCGGAGAAGGAGCGCAAGGCCGCGGAGGTCAACGCCGCCCAGGTCCGCGCCCAGGCGGAGGAGGACGGCCGCGCCCGCCGGGAGCAGACCCGGCAGGAGGCGGCGAAGCTCCTCGAGGAGGCCCGCAAAGAGGCCGCTCAGGTGCGGGCGGAGGCGGCCAACGAGGCTGCAGCGAAACGGGACGAGGCGGAGGGCATCCTGGAGGCCGCGCGCGCGAAGGCAGCGCAGGCCGCCGCCGAGTTCGAGGCGAGTCTCGCCAAGCGGCGTGAGCAGGCTGAGCGAGACCTCGCGGTCCGGCAGGAGGCCGCTGAGCGGCACCTGAAGGAGACCAGCGAGCAGGCGGATCAGCTCCGGCTCGAGGCGCAGAAGCTCCGCGACGAGGCAGAACGGCGGTCCCGGCAGATGCTCGAGACCGCGCAGCGAGAGGCCGAGGACATCGTCGCCGACGCCCGCGCCAAGGCTGAGCGGTCCCGCCTCGAGGCCGAACGCGAGCTGGCGGCGCTGACCCACCGCAGGGACAGCATCAACGCTCAGCTGTCGAACGTGCGCGAGATGCTCGCGACGCTCACAGGCGCTGCAGTGCCCGGGGCAGAGCCGACGAGGATGCCCGCAGCGGTGGCAGCCAAGCCGGGGCCCGCAACGGGTGCGGTCAAGGACGGCGACGGACCGAAGCCGGCAGTTCCGCAACAGCCGGCGAAGCCTGCAGGAACTCCACAAGGCTGATCGGTCGGACGTTGGATGCGCCGTCCGTGCGCGGCTAGCGAGCTGTGGGCGGCGCATCCAGGGTGAGGTTCGTCAGCCAGGACGTGATCGCGTCGTTGAAGGCCGCCGCGTGCTCGAGCGCACTGAGGTGTCCTGCCTGGGGGATGCGTACCAGGTCTGCGTGAGGGAGCGCTGACGCCATCGCCTCCGCCTCTGCCGGTGGGGTAAGGACGTCCTCCTCACCAACGATGACCAGCGCGGGCAGCCTCGCGTTCCTTAACGTATCGACCGAATCGGGACGGGCGGCCATCGCCCGCTGCGCCCAGGCGACGGCCGCGGGTTCGCTGGCACGGATGTGCGACCTGACCAGTTCGACGACGCCGGGGCGGGTTTGCAAGGTCGTCTTCCCCAGCAGGGTCGGCAGCAGTTCCTCGGCGAGAGCGGCAGTGTCACCCGTTGCCAGCATCGCCTCCGCTATTCGCTCCCTGTTGGCCCGGGCGGCCTCGGCGTCAGCGCCGGCCTTCGTGTCGGCGAGGACGATCGCTCGCACCCGCTCCGGGTGGCGCCGCAGGAAACCCATGGTCACGTAGCCGCCCATCGAGAGGCCGCCAAGCACGACGGCATCCAGCCCTAGCTGAGTCAGCAGGTCGCTGACCTCGTCGGCCATGAGGTTGACCGCCGGCTCGGACATCGCCGAGGGAGACCGGCCGAAGCCCGGCAAGTCTGGGGTGATGAGCCTGCTCACCCTGCCGAGCGGACCGTACTGGTGTTCCCACATCGCAGCGGACAGCGGGAAGGCGTGAAGCAGGACGAACGGCGGCCCGGAGCCGCTTTCGCGGTACGCGAGCGTCACAGGTCGCTCCAGGTCTCGTAAGGCCCGGTCCACTGTGTCGGCAGCGGTGTCTCCACCTCGGGCGCCACCCGCTCCACGATCTCGTCGAATGCCCGGCGGACGAACCGCTCGCCGACCCACAGATGCTTAGCGCCATCCACACCGACGACCTCGGCCTGCGGAATACGGGCAAACCGCTCCTTCGCCTCGGCCGGCCGCAGGTAGTCGTCGAACTCGGGAACAAGGACCAGCAACGGCTTGCCGAACCTCGCCCACGTGTCGAGGTCTGCGTCGCGCGCGTGGCGCAGCGGCGGCGAGAGCAGGATGGCACCCTCGATCGAGGGGTCCGCGCCATACATGAGGGCGAGGTCCGTCCCAAAGGACCAGCCGACGAGCCAACGGCGAGGGAGCTCGTGATACTCCGCGTACTCGATCGCCGCGGCGACGTCATAGCGCTCGCTCACCGCCGAGTCGAACTCGCCTCCGCTGCGTCCCGCCGCGGAGGCAGTGCCGCGAGTGTTGAAGCGGAGGACGCCAAGCCCGGCGAGTGCCGGCAGGCGCCAGGCCGCCTTCCTGAACAGGTGGCTGTCCATCATCCCGCCATGCGTAGGCAGCGGGTGCAGCGTGAGGAGACTGGCGGTCGGTGGCCGGTCCGCCGGGATCGCCAGTTGGGCCACCAAGTCAAGGCCGTCTGCGGTGTGCAGCGTCACCGGCTCGCGCCGAGCCGGCAAGATCATGTTGGATCGGATCTCGGTCATCTCGGCATCGACCCTATCCGCGGCCGACAAGTCGCGACCGGACCTCTCACAGCCTGTACGCAGGCGCGACCACTAGTCGGGAGGCGGCTGTGTCATCGCCGAGATCTGGCCGGCGCCCTCCAGTTCATGGCTGTGGTGAGAGCCGAGCGTGATGACCGGCAGCGGCAACATCCGCCGGCGCCCACTGTGGGCCTCGACTGCGACCTCGTGGTAGCGGTCGAGGGTCTGGATCGACTCGCGCAGGGTGTAGGCCCGGCCATCGACAAGCGGTCCTTCGGTTCCCTCGATCACCGCGATCACGTCGTCCCCCGAGATCGTCCTATTGGACTCGAGCGCGTGGGCGACGGCGAGGACTGACCGGCGGTTCTCTTCGAGCAACTGCCCAGTCCGGTCCGCCAATGTCGAGAGCAGATGCTCGGTCTTGCGGCCGAGATCCGTCTCCAGAACACGGCGGTCGGTACCGTCGACGATCGGCATGCCTTCGGTCTTGAACAGGTTCGCGGCGTGCGACCCGTACGAGGAGCCCATGCCCCACAGACCCTCCATCATGAGGGCGACGTGGGTGGCATTGTGCAGGTCGCCGGAGACTCCGGAAGAGTTGTCGCCGCCGAAGAACATCCGTTCGCCGACCAGCGAGGCGAGCGACACCATGACATCGGCCTCGTACTCCGATCGCCAGGAGGTGAACCGCTCCTCGATCGGAATCGGCTGGACGAAGCCGAGGTGGCCCTGGCCCTTCTGAATGGTGGCGGTGTCGATGACGTTGCCGCGCTGGACGAGATAGCTCATCACCGCGTGGCATGCCTCGTGGACGGCCACGGCGTGCCGCTCACGCTCGATGTAATCCACGCCCTCCGGCGGCCCGACGCTCTTCAGCAGCTTTGCTCTGACCACGTCGTTCCAGGTAATGGTGTCGCGGCCATCCCTGATGGTGACGATAAGGGCCTCGTTGACCATGTCCTTGATCGAGGCACCGGTCGCATAGGGGGTGATCGTCGCCAGCCGCTCGAGCTGCTCCTCGCTAATCTCGTTCTTGACTTTTGACAGATAGCCCTCGTAGGTCCGCTTCCTGCCCAGCTTCGCGGGATAGCCGACGTGGTAGATGCGGTCGATACGACCCGGCCTGAGCAGCGCCTCATCCAAAGCGCTCGGCATGTTGGTGGCCATCATGATGAGGATGCGGTACTTGGGCGGTGGCTTCGGCCGCATGCCCAGAGCCCTGCGGACGTGCCGGTTGATGAAGCCGCGCGGCTTCTTCAGCCCGGACAGCTCGGTCAGCAGCGCCTGCAGCGTGCCCATGCCCATCCCGCCGCCGCCCATACCGCCGGGCATGACGAAGGCGCGGCGGCCGCTGGGGCGTGGCTCCCCCCCGGTGCTCAGCCAGGTCGGGAAGATCTCGGCCTGGGTGTGCGGCGTGAGATAAGCGAAGCCATGGCAGGCGTCAAGAGGTCCGCCAGTGAACTGGCCGCGCGGCCCAATCGTCCCCACGCCCGCTCCGCGGTTTCCGAGGGAATCCGCCTCATCGAAGAAGGCGATCACGCCGCCATAGCGCAGCGCCAGCCTACGCAGCTTGCGAAATAGCAGCTTGATCTTGATGATGCCGATGCCGAAGAACATGTTGATGAACGCGCCTGGGTCGACGAAGACATACGGCTTGCCGGTCTCGCCGGCCACCGCCTCCGCGATCAGCGTCTTCCCGGTGCCTGGCGGGCCCCAGAGCAGAATGCCGCCGGGCACATAGCCGCCCTTGCTCTCGATCTCCTGCGGACTCTCCAGGAAGACCATGTTCTCCTTCACCCGCTCGAGCACATGGTCTTGGCCCCACACATCGGTGAAGCGAGTCTTGACGTCCTCTGGGTAATAGACCTCGGTTCCGCCGCGGGTCAGCAGCCAGAACAATCCGATGAACTGGAACGCGATGAAAAAGAACGCGAACGCCAGCTGGGCGAACAGTGGCATCCAGCCCCAGAGCGCCGACGGGAGCCGGACGAGCGCGCGAACCGGGGTGGTGTTCCAGGCCGCGGCGAGGATGACGGCCAGCAGACTGAGCCAGAACAGCCATTTCAGCGTCCGGGCCAAGCGGAATCTGGTCCAGTCCGAGAGTCGGCGCTGCCCGGTCCGCTCGAGCCCACCGAACACTCGGTCGACCCAGAACCGGTTGTAGCCGGCCCAGAACTCACTGATCAAGAAGTGGATTTGGCGCAGGACCTCGATTCCGGCCAGCGCCAGCAGCCACCAGCGAGTCTCTACAGTCTTGCGGATCGCCTCAGAGACGGGCAGAAGCGGGTTGTCGAGCTCGGTCGCGACCAGGAACACGAAGAGCAAGGCGAAGAGCAGCAGGAACTTGATCCGGTCCCAGAACGGCAGGTGTTTGCGACGGCCGGTGACACTGGCTTCGCGAGGACCGCTCTTTTCCCCCGTGCCGGTATCGCTCGGACCGTGTTCCAGAATCTCCGTCATCCTGAATCCTTAACAGTGAACGACTTGACCGCCTTGTCGATCTCATCGAAGTTCGCCACGTAACAGGACGTGGAGCAGCGGACGATCAACGAATACATCGTCGAACTGTCGTCTGAGACGTAGGCGAGGAGATCAACGGTCTGCAGCGGCAGATTGCCGAATTTGACGTTGTAGGCAGTGCGGACTCCGTGGACTCCACCACTCGGCGTCAAGACCTGATCGGTGAGGAGTTCGACCTTGTACACCGAGCCTTGCTGAGCGAGCACCTGTTTCGCCTGCTCCTGAGAGTCCTTCGATACCGGGAAGAGGGTGTCCCGCATGGTGTCGAGGGAAACCTTCCCGCGTTCGTCCGAGGTGAGCTTCTTGACCTCGGCGAGGACGATCGGCGCCTCGGGAACGCTGTCGAGCTTGAGGTGGTTCAGTGACGGGGAACTCGCGGCGTCGTAAGCGACAACCCACTTGCTCGCTTCGGCTGAGGCTTCTTCCAAGGAGGACGGATCGCCATTGACGAGCGCCCGCTGCAGCTGATTGTCGTTGAGACGCTGCCAGTTGGAGGGGACACGGAAGTAGGTGTGCTCGGCCGAATTGGACACGTACTCGTACTTCGATGATCCACATCCGGCGACCAGACCGAGACCCGCCACCGCAGTCAGCGCATACCCCCATCGCGTCACTGACCGCGGCATTCCAGCTGCTCCCATCCGGTTGTCTCAATTGAGTATCAGTGCCTATGCCCACGATTGACTAGGTCAACGCCTGGCGCTAGTCCGCCGACCTGGGATTTCACCAGGTGGTCACCCCCGACAGCCTGGTCAACGCCGGTGGACCTTCGGCGTACGCCGGTCCCGCCGTTCCCAACACGCAGTGTGCCAGTGGCGGCGCTCCCCGAGACGCTGGCCGGAGGCGTCGTCGTCGAGCGGCCAGGCCACGATGTGCGGCGTGGCCGGGCGGATCTCCTGATCGCACCCGGGGCAACGGTAGGTCTTGGTCGAGGCCGATCCGGTGATCGGGCGTACCGCCCAGTCACCGCCTGCCCACGACTCGACCCGCTGAGGTGTTGTGGCCGCACCCGACTCCGCCCGCCGCGCTGGCGTGTCGCGGCGACGACGACCCGCTCGCGAACTCACCCGACAACCGTAGGCAACATTCAATGCGACGCCGCGCTGGTGAGGCGGTCGGCGTAGTCATGGAAGCCGCGCCCTGCCTTTCGGCCGAGATAGCCCGCGGTGACCAGGTGCTCGAGCAGCGGCGCCGGCGCGAAGCCAGGCTCCCTGAACTCCTGGTAAAGGGTCCGCTGGATCGCCAGCGCCACGTCCAGACCGACGACGTCGAGCAACTCGAACGGCCCCATCGGATAGCCGCAGCCGACTTTCATCGCGTTGTCGATGTCGTCGGCCGACGCGTAGTTCGCGTCGAGCATCTTCACCGCGTCGTTGAGATAAGGAAACAGCAGGGCGTTGACGATGAAACCGGCCCGGTCGCCGCAGACGACGGGATGCTTGTCCAGCCGGTGGCAGACTGCCAAGGCCGTTGCTGCGGTTTCATCGGCGGTTGCGACGGTTCGCACCACCTCGACCAGCTTCATCGAGGGCGCCGGGTTGAAGAAGTGCAGGCCCACCACGTCGGCCGGCCGTGAGGTGGCCATCGCCAGCTCGACCACGGGCAGGCTCGATGTCGTCGTCGCAAGCACCGAGCCGGGCTTGCATATCTCATCGAAGGTCGCAAAGAGCGCCTGCTTCACCGACAGTTCCTCGACCACGGCCTCCACGACCAGATCACAGTCGGAGAGATCGTCGAGCGATGGCGACCCGCTTAGCCGACCAAGCGCGTCATCACGGTCTGCCTCCTCGATCTTGCCGCGGAGAACCGACTTATCCAGCGATCGCTCGACTGCCGCACGCACGCGGCCGACCTTCTCGGTGCCGCGCGCCACGTACACGACGTCATAACCGGCCCGGGCAAAGACCTCGATGATCCCGACCGCCATGGTGCCCGAGCCAACGACACCAACAGTCCGGACGTGTTCCCCCGCGTCAGGCGCATCGCCAGGCTCTCCGTTCGGGGGGGTGAGCACGTCGGGAACGACCGTCGGAGAGTCTGGCGCCTCATAGGCGTAGAAGCCGCGGCCAGTCTTCCGGCCGCACAGCCCGGCCGTGACCATCTGCTTGAGGATCGGCGCTGGTGCGTGCAGGCGGTCGCGGGACTGCCGGTACATGGTGTCGAGAATCTCGTACGCGGTGTCCAGCCCGATCAGATCGAGCAGGGCGAGCGGTCCCATCGGGAGTCCGCAGCCGAGCCGCATCGCCGCGTCGATATCCTCGCGCGTCGCGTACTTGCCCTCGTACATCGACACCGCGTGATTGAGATAGCCGAAGAGCAGCTTGTTCGCGATGAAGCCGGCCTTGTCCCCGATCACCACCGGCGTCTTGCCGACTCGCCTGGCGATGCTCTCGATGTCGGCAACTACCGCGGGATCGGTGACCACCGTGCGAACGACCTCGACGAGCTTGAGCACGGGCGCCGGATTGAAGAAATGCATGCCGACGACCCGGGCGGGATGATGCGTCGCCACCGATATCTGGGTCACTGACAGCGACGACGTATTTGTGGCCAGGATCGATGCCTCCGGGACGATGGCGTCCAGCTCGGCGAAGATCTGACGCTTCAGGTCGAGGTGCTCGGGAACCGCCTCGACGACCAGGTCGGCGTCCTTGAGATCGGCCAGCGCCGTGGTGAAGGTGATCCGGTCGAAGAGCTCACTCTGCTCGTCTTCGCTGAGTTTGCCGCGCTTGACCGCGCGGTCGGTCGAGTGCTCCAGGTGGCCGCGGCCGCGGGCCAGCCAATCGTCGTTCTGCTCGACGCCGACGACACGGAAGCCGCTGCGAGCGAAGACCTCCGCGATGCCGGCACCCATCGTTCCCAGGCCGACCACGCCGATCGTCGTGAACTCGCGCGCCATCGCCTCTCCTGCCAGCGGATTGTCCCGATCTGCCCAAGCCCGTGCTGGACCGCCGTCAGTGTGGCACAGACCATTGGTGACGGACGCGCCAGGTGAGGTCACACCGCCTCCTATAGCCTTGCCCAGGTGCGCCTGATGATCGCCCGCTGCTCGGTCGACTATCAGGGCAGATTGTCAGCGCGGCTTCCCTCCGCAATCCGGCTGATCATGGTGAAGGCGGACGGATCGGTCCTGATCCACTCCGACGGAGGGTCCTACAAACCGCTCAACTGGATGTCCGCGCCCTGCACGTTGCGCGAGGACGGCCCGTGCTGGACGGTCACCGGGAAGTCCGGCGAGCAGCTGATCATCACGATCGAGGAGATCGTCTCGGATGCGGACTACCACCTTGGTACCGACCCCGGACTCGTCAAAGACGGGGTTGAGGCGCACTTGCAGGAACTCCTTGCGACCCACATCGACACTCTGGGCGCGGGCTGGAGGCTGGTGCGCCGCGAGTATCCGACGGCGATCGGACCTGTCGACATCCTGTGCCGCGATCCGAACGGCGCGATCTTCGCCATCGAGGTCAAGCGGCGGGGCGAGATCGGCGGGTCACATCCTCCTATAGCCGCCGCTCGGCACTGGGCTGTTGAAGTTAAGCGAGTAGCAGACCTGGCGGCTGTCGAGCAGCTCACACGTTACGTGACGCTCCTGAACCGTGATCCCCTACTCGCCCCCGTGGGCGGCATACTCGCTGCCCAGACGATAAAACCGCAGGCGCGCACGCTGGCAGAAGACCGCGGCATGCGGTGCGTGGTTCTTGACTACGACGCTCTCCGGGGCCTGGAGCCTCGCGACCTCACATTGTTCTAGCCAGACCTCGCCGAGGGACTGACGTGGAGTAAACAACGGTGGCCGGCCCCGCGGATCAACCAGTTTGACGCTGAGAGGGCATCGAGCGAGAGAGATAGCCAACTTCGCGGTCGGCACGGTGATGCGCCGGAGTTCGGCGGCGGAGATCTGCTTGGTGGGGCCCGTTCGAAAGATCGGACCGATTAGGCTCCAGCTCAGGCCGTCGGACGCAATATGCTTTCGATGACCGTCCAGACCCTGGCTTCGCTGGACCTCAAGGGGCATCGCATGACGGAGCCGTTCACCGGCTGGCACCTCGACGCCATTACATACTCCGGGGGCACGCAGGACGGGCCGCGCGCCAACGTGAAGCTCTCCCGGGCTGAGGAACAGGTGCACGCTGAGGGGTCTGGCACCGGGCTCATCGACGCGGTATGCCACTCGATCTCGCAGGCGACGGGCGTGGAGGCGCGGGTCGTCGCGTTCCGGGCCTACTCAGTCGGCCCGGGCAGCGAGGCGGTCGGAGAGGTCGAGCTCGAGGTGGAGCTGCCGCGCCGCAGGGTTGCAGTCCGGGCGTCGTCCACGGATGTCGTAGAGGCCGCAGGGCTTGCCCTTGTCGCGGCCCTCAACCAGTACAACGCGAAGCGGCCAACACAAGGCTAAGTCCAGCGAGATAACGGTGGTCCGGTGACCGCGAGCGCCGCCGCGCCCTGGGTTCAGTCGCCCGCTGCCCACGGTGGGTGAGTCCCAGGCTTGTCGCTCGGTCGGGACTGCGCGGGGCGGCAAATGAGGCGGACGGCAGCATGAGCGTGCCGCCGTGCTGCGGTCGTCCAACGTCGCTTGCTGCTCCCCGCCTATGGGGCTCCTGCCAGCAGGTCAGGATTGCGGATCGGTGAATCCAACGCCCCACCACTGTGAGGCCCGATCATCGGCTGAGCGGACGTCTAGTGCGGCGACGAGGTGTACATCGGCCCGACCTGCGCGGCGCGGATGACCCGACGCTGCGCCTGTTCTGACGCCGGATTGTCTTCACAAAATTGCTGGACGCGATATATCTTGTTCTGCCAGACTCGCGATATAACGCGACTTCTCGCAGAGAGACCGATGATTTCACCGTCGTACGGCGTTGTACCTGGAGCCAGGCCAGCACACCGGAGGGGTCTGCACGGCCGAAATGACGGTGAAAGCTGCCCGGTCACATCGACACCGTGAGTGCGCCGATGAAGGGAGATGACACATGACCGCCGCCGCGATCGTCGCGGATGGACTGGTCAAGACATACAGCGGCGGCAAGGTCCGGGCGCTGGATGGACTTGACCTCGAGGTGCCAGAAGGCACCGTGCTTGGACTGCTCGGGCCGAACGGCGCCGGAAAGACGACCACTGTGCGGATTCTCGCCACGCTGCTCAAGGCGGACGCCGGGCGGGCGACCGTGGCCGGCTATGACGTGGTACGCCAGGGCGAAGAACTGCGCCGGGTCATTGGGCTCTCCGGGCAGTACGCCGCGGTGGACGAGACGCTGACCGGGCGGGAGAACCTCGTCATGTTCGGCCGGCTCTACCACGTCGGCGGCAAGGCCGCTGCGACCCGCGCCGACGACCTGCTCGAGCAGTTTGGTCTGGCTGACGCCGCCGGCCGGCAGGTGAAGACCTATTCCGGCGGGATGCGGCGGCGCCTCGACCTGGCCGCCAGCCTGATCATCCAGCCCATCGTGCTCTTCCTCGACGAGCCGACGACCGGGCTCGATCCGCGCAGCCGGCTTGGGATGTGGGAGGTGATCTCAAACCTCGTCCGCGAGGGCGTCACCCTGCTGCTCACGACCCAGTATCTCGAGGAAGCCGACCAGCTCGCCGACTCGATCGCGGTGGTCGATCACGGCCGGGTCATCGCCCGCGGCACATCAGATGAGCTCAAGGCTCGAGTCGGCGGTGAGCGGGTGGAGGTGGTGGTGCACCAGCGCGACCGTATCGGCGATGCAGCGCGGATCGTCAGCACGGTGTCCGGCGCGGAGGCGAGCATCGACGATCGCACCCGGAAGGTGACTGCGCCAAGCGTCGGTGGCTCGAAGGTGCTTGTCGAGGTCGTTCGTGAGTTCGACACCGCAGGCATCGGCATCGACGACGTCGCGATGCGGCGACCGACCCTGGACGACGTGTTCCTCACGCTGACCGGCCACCACGCCGAGGAGAGCGACGAGGAGCAGGAGAACGAGGACGGGCAGGCCGCGGAGGGGAGGAGCAATCCATGAGCGCGATCACCGACATCGCCCCCGGTATCCCACGACCGACCGGACGCCCGCACTTCGGGCAGAAGGTCTCCGACGCACTCGTGATGACCTGGCGCCAGCTGTTGCAGACGATCCGAGTGCCCGACCTGCTGGTGTTCGCGACGATCCAGCCGATCATGTTCGTCCTGCTGTTCGCCTATGTCTTCGGTGGTGCGATCCCGATCTCTGACGGCAACTACAAGGAGTATCTCGTCCCCGGGATCTTCGTGCAGACCGTGGCGTTCACAACGATCGCGACGTCAATCGGTCTCGCCGAGGATCTGAAGCGGGGGCTCATCGATCGCTTCAGGTCGCTGCCGATGGCCCGTTCTGCCGTACTGTTCGGCCGGACACTTGGCGACTCCGCGCGCAACATCCTGGTGCTGTTCGTCATGTCCGTGTGCGGGCTGATCGTCGGTTGGCGGATCAGGGACGGCGTGCTCGATGCGATCGCCGCGTACGCACTGATCCTGTTCTTCGCCTACGGGATGAGCTGGGTCGGCGCCTTCTTCGGGATGATCGTCTCCAGTCCTGAGGCGGCGAACAATCTCGGCTTCATCTGGCTGTTTCCGCTGACGTTCGTCTCCAACTTGTTCGTACCTCTGGAAGGCATGCCCGACTGGCTGCAAACGGTGGCGGAGTGGAACCCGATTAGCGCCATGGCCGCCGCGGTGCGGGACCTGTTCGGCAATCCGACCGCGCCCACCCCAGGCGACCTGCCATTCCCGCTCGAGCATGCCGTGCCGGTCTCGGTCTGCTGGTGTGTGCTCATCCTTGCGGTCTTCGTACCGCTCTCGGTGCGTAGGTACCGCAACACGTCGCACTAGGCGGCGCCGACCTCGCGGATGAAGGGAACCCCCGCTCCATCCCGTGAGACATGAAGGGCACCTTCACCCGGACCTATGGGTGAAGGTGCCCTTCATGCGGAAGATGCGGAAGGGGCGGAGGGTGCGGAGAGTTGGGCGAGGATCCAGGCGTAGACCTCGGCTTCGTAGCGGAGGCGGTCGTAGCGACCCGCGGGGCCCGCGTGAGCACCTTCGCCCAACTCTGCCCGGAAGAGCAGCCGGGCCGCCGGATCGGCTGCTCGCAGCTTTGCTGTCCACTTCGCGGGTTCGTGCACGAGCACCCGCGTGTCATGCAGGGCCCCGGTCACCAGCAGCGGGGGCCACACTCCGGCAGGAAGGTTGTCGTACGGCGAGTAGGCCAGCATCGCCGCGAAATCCTCCGGATCCGCCGGATCCCCCCACTCGTCCCACTCATTGACCGTGAGCGGCATCGTCGGGTCGCTCATCGAGCTGATCACGTCGACGAAGGGCACCTCGGCGACGACGCCCGCCCACCGGTCGGGCCGCGCGTTGAAAACTGCACCCTGTAGCAGGCCACCAGCGGAGATGCCGCGTGTCACGATCCGCGAACCGTCCACCACGGCAGTCGATGCTCCCCCTTTCCCGGCCAGGGCGTCAGCGACGGCGATGTGATCGGAGAAAGTCGTCGCCTTGCTGCGCAGCCGGCCCTGCTGCCACCATCGGCGACCCATCTCGCCCCCGCCGCGGATATGCGCATGGGCGAACACGATCCCGCGGTCGAGCAGGCTCGGCAGCGCCACATCGAACTCCGGCTCGTCTACCGCCTCGTACGCGCCGTAGCCGTATATGTAGCACGGCGCGCTTCCGTCAAGCGGGGTCTGGCCGTGCCTCACCAGGGTCACCGGAATCTGCACGCCATCGGGTGCCGGCACGAACCGGCGCTCAGATCTGTAGTCGTCCGAGTCGTAGCCGACGACATCGGCGCGCTTGATCTCGGTACGCGCTCCGCTGACCAGATCAACGTGGTGCCAGCTTGTCGGCTCGGAGTAGGACGTCACCGCCACAAGCGCATAACCGAGGCCGAACTCCTCGTTCTCGGCAAGGTGGATGGAACCGGCCGGTATGCCTGGGTGGATGTCGATCGGTGCGCTCGCGGGGTCGGGCGACGCGTCGTCTGCCATACGCAAAATCCGCAGCAGCGGTTCGCTGTCTCGCCGCAGGCCTAGCACGAGACAGCCAGCAAAGGCCGTCGCCGACTGAAGCCGTTCGCGCGGATTCTCTGCCACGAGCTCGGTCCAGTGGTCCCGGCCGGGCGTGGCGACCGGGGCCGTGCACAACCGGTACTCAGGAGCCCCGTCGTCAGTGACGATCACCAGCAAGCCGCCGTCGGGCCCGGGCAGGTGATCGACGAAATACTCGACGCCGCGCCGCCGACCCTCGACGATCCGCGCGACCGCAGTCGGCTCGGCCGCCGGGACGATGCGTACCTCGGTCGTGTCCCGGCTGGCTGTGGTGATCACGATGATCTCGCCGGACCTGGGCGCTTCGACGTCGAGGTCGTACCGCTCGTCCTGCTCCTCGTAGACCAGTGGGTCGAGATCACTTGGGTCGCCGAGGGTGTGCCGCTTGACCTGGTACGGCCGCCACGAGGCGTCCGGCACGAGGTAGAAGAAGGTCGCCGAGTCCGCGGCCCATACGCCGCCCTCGTAGACACCGGCGATCGCGTCCGGAAGATCATCGCCGCTTGCCAGATCCCTGAAGCGCAGCTCGTAGACCTCGTCCCCCGCGCGGTCGACCGAGTAGGCGAGCAGGTGACCGTCCGGGCTGACCGCGCGTACGCCGAGCCTGATGTGCGACGAGGTGCCCGCGATCTCGTCCAGGTCGAGGAGAACCTGAACGTCGTCAGGCTCGGCGGCGACCGGGCGGCGGCAGAACTCGCCGAACTGCCGGTGGTCATGGCGGCGAGTGAAGTAGAGATGATCACCTTTGCGCCAGGGGGCCGAGCTCTCAGTGGCCGGCAGCCGGGCCGCCATCTCGGCGAACAGCGCATCCCTCACGGGGAAGCGATCGGCCACGCTGACGTCGTAGAACTCCCGTTCGGCCGCCAGATAGCTGAGCAACTCCGGATCGGTACGATCGCGCATCCAGGCGTAGTCGTCGGGCCGATCGACGCCGTGGCGCCGGTGGACGTGCGGCCGACGCGGCGCGATCGGAGGTGCCGGACCGCCGACCGGCGGGCCATCCCCGGATGCGCCTTCAGGCGTTACTGAATCGGCTGCGGAAACGACGTCTGCCACAGCGCGGACGCTAGCGCATACTGACTCGCTCGACAGCAAGCGACCACGCCCCAGCAGTCTTGGCGAAGCGATGCGGGCCTTCACATGAGGTCGCTCCTCAGGCATGCTTACTGAGTCACGAGTCAGTAAGAACGGCCGCGCAAGCGCGCCGAGAAGGGTGGCTCGGTGACCGGAGAGTACGACCTTGTGCCGCGCAACCGACGCCGGCTTCCGGGACGGTAGCAATGGCCACACTGCAGGCGGCGTTGCCTCGCCAGCACTACGTGGACGAGGCGCAGTACGAACGTGAGCGCGAGATTGTGCTCGCGAAAAGCTGGACCTGCGCGGGCAGGCTGACCGACGTCGGACTGGTTGATGGAGCCCGCGCATTGCTGCCCAGTCGGCTGTCCGTTCTGGCGTTGCTGGGCGAAAGTGTGCTCGTCACCACCGACGCGGACGGTCGGCTGCACGCTCACTACAACGTCTGCCGGCATCGGGGGACCCAGCTCGTCCCACATGATCCAACCACGGATGAGGCGCCGGACCCGTGTGGCTCCCGCGTGCTTCGCTGCCCCTATCACTCGTGGACCTACGCGGCCGACGGGGTCACCGCCGACGAATGGACCAACGAGCTGCTCGCCGGGCTCGGCACGACGCTGCCGCTCACCGTCACTCAGGAGCAGGTGACCCGTTTCGCGCCTGACGACCCACGGGACTTCGCCGCGGACCGCTTCCCGGTCTGGATCTGGATGGATGACCCGTGCTTCTACGGGTTTCCGGCAGATGGTGAGGCTTTGGTCAAGGCCGCGCAGGACTGCGGCGGCCCGCCGGTGACGGTCTGGGACCGGACCTTCGAGCCCGACCCTACGCGCGTCGATCTGCTTGTGTCGTTCGTGCGAGCCACTTTCCCCGGCCTGGGACGGGCTGTGCGGAGCAAGACCTGCCTCTACACGCTCACGCCGGATCGCGACTTCGTCCTGGATGCGCTGCCCACTCATCCGGACGTTCTCGTCGGTCTCGGCGCAGGTCATGGCTTTAAGTTCGCGCCAACCTTCGGCCGGATCCTTGCCGACCTGGCCATGACCGGGACCACGTGCAGCGACATCAGCGCCTTCGCTATCGACCGCCCGGCCCTCACCGAACCTGCCAGGGAACCCTCATGGCTGGTATGAGCTGCCGCCGACCCCCGTCGACGGTCCGCCGAGCCATTGGGCTAGTCGAGCGCGCCGGCGGCCAGGCCGAGCTCGCTTTCTGCCTGGCGGCGTACCCAGGAGTCCATCTCCTTACGGCTGAGTACGCCCCGATGCACAGTGACCTGGATCGCGAGGCCGTCCAGCAGCGCAGTGATGCGCCAGGCGGCGGCGTGCGGGTCGGGGCAGTGAAACTCTCCGGACTCCACCCCGTCCACGATCACGGCGGCAACCGACTCCTTCCACAACAGGTCCAGGCGCCGGGACACCGCTCGCAGCTCCGGCTCGCGGAGGGCAGCACCCCAGGCGTCGATCCACAATGTCCAGCTGGACGAGGAAGAACCTGTCGGCAAATAGAGCCGAAGCACGGCACGCAGTTGGTCCAGCGCCGAGCCGCGGGCCTGGCGCGCCTTGGTCAGCCGCCACAGGTCGCGCTCCGCGGCGTACTCGAATGCCGCCGCCAGCAGCCGATCCTTGCTCGCGAAGTGATAGAAGACGAGCGCCGGGCTGATCCCGAGGACGCCCGCGACGTCAGCGACCCGGGTGCTCGCGAATCCGCGTCGGCCAATCTCCTCCACGGCGGTCCGCAAAATCTCTTCTTTGCGCACCGCAGCGTTTTGTCGCCGCACTCGATTCGCCACGGGAAGACCTTAGTAGGCGCAGCGGGACAGATTCCCCTGGTCAATGGAGGTATGTCATGACACCCGCGCCGATCGCACCTGAGGCCATCGAGCCGGCGCTGCGACCATTCGGCCGCGGCACGATGCTCCCCGCCGAGGCCTACACCTCTGCGGACGTCCTGGCATGGGAGCAGCGACATTTCTTCGCCGGCACCTGGACCTGTGCCGGACGGGAAGCCGAGCTGCGGAGCGACGGTGGCAGCAAGCCGGTCACCCAGCGGGCGATCAGCGTCGGGGACATAATGGTTCTCCTCACCTGGGCCCCCGGTGCCAGGGGAATCCGCGCGTTCGCCAATACCTGCCGCCATCGGGGTCACGAGCTCCTGCCCGCTGGATGCACGTCGACCAAGCGCGCCCTGATGTGCCCGTACCACGCCTGGACCTACGACCTGGACGGTGGGCTGTTGGGTGCACCCGGTTTCCGTGACATGGACGGCTTCGAGCCGGCCGAGCACGGCCTCGTCGAGCTGCCAGTGACTGTCTGGCACGGCTGGGTCTTCGTGAACGCGACCGGGACGGGGCCGCCGTTCCGCGACCACATCGGTGCGCTCGAGACCTTCGTCGCCCCGTACGCGCCGGAGAGTCTCATCCACCTCGCGCAGCATGACTATGAGGTGGCGGCCAACTGGAAAGTGGTCGTGGAGAACTATCACGAGTGTTATCACTGCCCGTTGATCCACCCTGAGCTGTGCCAGGTGTCACCGCCGAACAGCGGGGAGAATTTCGACCTGCCTGGTGCGTGGGTCGGCGGCTCCATGGACCTACGCGACGGCGCGGTCACGATGTCACTGGACGGAACGTCCGCGGGCATTCCGATCCAGGCCGTTGATCCGCGTCAGGTGCTCTACCTCGGGCTGTTCCCGAACTTGCTGATCTCGCCGCACCCGGACTACGTCATGACGCACCGGCTCACCCCAGTCGCACCTGACTGCACGGCGATCGAGTGCTCGTGGTATTTCGTCAAGGGTGTGACGGATCCATCGTTCGCCGTCGACTTCTGGGACCGTACGAACCGGCAGGACTGGTCGGCCTGCGAGTCGGTCCAGCGCGGTCTCGCATCGCCACACTTCAAGCCAGGCCCGTTCGCGCCGAATGAAGACGCTGTCTACACCTGGGTGACGATGGTCGCTCGCGGCTACCAGGGTGTGCCGCCACACGCCTCGACGGCTCAGGCAGACCTCACACCAGCACCGCGGTGACGTCGCGCCTCAGAGATTCGAGGTCAACCCCGGTGTCGACGAGAATCCGCACCGCGAGACCCTCACCCTCCCGGAGGAGCCCGAGCAGAAGGTGACCGTCCGCGATGTGCTTGTGATTCAGCCGCAGCGCCTCTCGCAGCGATAGCTCGACGACCTTCTTGGCGCGGGCGGTGAAGGGGATGCCAAAGGCGATGCGCCTGCGCTGGCCGCGGCTCCTGCCCGGCTGGTCGAGGGCACCCACACCGAACGTGGCCTCGACCTTCTCCCGGACTGCGGACAGATCGATGCCGAGCGTCTCCAGGGCCTCGGCGTCCAGGTCGCCGTACGGCACCGGGAGTATCCGGACGAGGGCCTCACGCACCTGGTCGTGGTCAACACGCTGCATTGACAGGCATCGCGCTGAATCCGACTCTGAGTCGGCGAGCAGCCCAAGGAGGAGATGCTCGGTGCCGATGTAGCTATGTCCGAGGCTCCTGGCCTCTACCTGCGCCTGGACGACCGCCTCGCGTGCCGAGTCGGTGAATCGCTCGAACATCAGCTTTTCTCCCGTCTGAGCAGCCCACGACCGCCGGCGTACTTCTTGTGCACCGCCTGCTTTGTCACACCCAGGTGCAGCGCGATCTCCTGCCAGGACCAGCCACGCTCTCTGGCGTTGCCGACCTGCAGTGCTTCGAGCCGCTCGACCAGCACCCGGAGCGCGCGCACTGCTCTTAGGCCCACGGCTGGATCGCGGCCGCCGGCATCGGATGCCAGCTGTGCGGTATCGGTCATAGCTGTCAACCTAGGTTGACTCGGCCATCTTGTCAACCTTAGTTGACATCGCTCTCAGCTGATCCTCCTTCCCGATGATTGCGAACGCTGTCTTGGCCAAACCAGTCCCGTGAGGACGCAGCCTCACCATAGACGGCCTCGGGGACTGGTCGGGGTTCCGTCAGCCACGACTGGATCAGGCACTGTGCGAGGAACCTGACATCTCCGCCTCGCTGGATCAACCAATGTGCGCGCTGCCTGACGAAAACGGCCTCAGCGTCATGCACACCGCACAATGGTCGATCGCGATTCGTCAAAAACTCAGGCTCGACGCACATCGCTTGATCGTTGACCGCAGGATGCGTGGCTTCCGGTCGGCTTTGCAGCGCTCGCCGTGGTCGTGGGTAGCGGGTGTCGGCGGCAGCGGGCGTGCAGAAGGTCGTACACGTTGCTCGGCGCGCAAGCGACATAAGGCGTGTTCAGTAACGAACCGCTGGCTGTCTGTACGAGTTTCTGTCTGCATCGGGACTGGAGGAGCTGGTAGGTGACGAGCCAGGCATCACAATCGGCGCAATCAGTCGCTCGAATCGGTTCTCGCCATCAGGATCACGACCAGCAAGAAGCCCGCCATCCCGACGGTTGTTCGGTTGGCCGCGGATGACCCGGTAACAGGCTTCGCGCTCTGCGACGACCTCGCACCGCTCTACCGGGACGAGATACGGTCCGACGCTGGTGCTGCCAGTACCACAAGCATGCGACGCATCGCCGACGCGCTGAGGTCGGCACTGGCCCTCAAGCGTCGAGGGCGTCGGCTGACCCCGGTTTGTCGGCGGGCGGCCCTCAGGTTCGGTCGAAGGATCTGGCCCAGTGGCGAGTGGCGATGGTCTCGTCGTTCTGTTTGACCTCGAGATCGATGACGACGTCGTACGAGCCGGGCCGGACCCGTAGATCCAGAGTTGACCCGTGCGGAGACCGCGGCTTCCGGCCACTCGAGTGCGAAGGTCACGTCAGCTTCCGCGCGCTGCTCGAAGCTCGCGCGGTCAACCGTCACCCGGCCCGCATATCGCTCGGTCGCCCTGCCGTAAGGCGTGTCGTACGTCGATTCACTGCCGACGACGCATGCCGTCTCGTCGCGTACGACATTCCGTTCCACTAGCCAGACGGCTGAAGTGTCGACGTCTTCCGCCGCGCCGCCAGGCTCGAACACCGGAACTCGTGAGGTGAGCGATGCGTCCGTTCCTGTCTCTGCCGTGGGAAGCTCCAGCGTGCCGCCGCGCAGCTCCATCGTCAGCGGCTGCGGTGGGGCAACCGTGTTCGGCCAATCCGCGCCGGCGATGGCGAGCCTGAGCCGATGCCCGGGTTCGAAGACCCACGAGGTCGCCTCGAGCTCGACCTCGATGTCGTACTCCTCGCCCTCGACCAGTGGATCCGATCGGTCTAGACCGTCTCTGCGTAGCAGGTTGAGGACGCCGCGGGTGATCAGCGCGGAGGTGCCATCCGGCCAGACGTCGCTGAGGCGGACAGCGAGGTGGGCGACCGCTGCCGAGGAGATGACCCGCGCGCGTAGCCGTGGGTGACCCAGGAGATCGAGTCCATCCGCCGGCCAGTCCCAGGTCAGCGAGTCGGCGTCATCGTGGCGCTGGTCCCCCGGCTGGCCGTACGGCAGGTGTCCGGCACAGGAGATCCAGGCTGCCGTGCCAACATCGGCCACGACTTCGTAAGGCGGTCGTGCGTCTATAGCAAAGACATGTGATCGCACGACTGCCGTCGGCCGGTCGAGTGCCCGCCACTCCCCCGCGTAGGTGTCGAGCGTCGGCGACGGCCGCGTCGAACGGCGAGCGAAATAGACGACCGCCGGCTCCGTGTCGATGCCGTTGTCCTTACCGCGCAGCCAGCGGTCCCACCAGCGAACCATCTCGGGCAGGAGGTCGATACGCGGTCCCGGACGGGAGCTCGTGGTGCTCACATGCGACCACGGCCCGAGGAGCAGCCGTACCGGTATCCCCGCGTCCTGCAGGGCGGCAACAGTACGCAGCGAGTTGTTGCGGTAGCCGTCGGCCCAACCCGCAACGATCATCACGGCGGCATTGATCCGGTCATAGCCAGGACGCAGCGAACCGTGTCGCCAATAGGCACCATCGGTCTGCTCGGCGAGCCAGGTCAGCAGCCACGGCTCGTGCTGGTCAACCCGGCGCAGCCATTCCTCCCGCCACCCGTCGCCGAACACAGCGGGCACCGGCGGCAGCGCGTTCATCGGAGTCATGTAGTGGCAGTAGTCCACGATGTCGAGCAACCGCAGCGCCCCACCCATGTAG
The DNA here is from genome assembly GCA_046735375.1 of Actinomycetota bacterium. GTDB lineage: Bacteria > Actinomycetota > Actinomycetes > JAKEEW01 > JAKEEW01 > DASYTV01. The sequence continues at coordinate 39,006 of JBKPTD010000125.1, forward strand.
TGCACGTCATCGGTGTAGCGGTCATCGGTGGCATAGATCGCACAAATCGCCTTGAGGGCGGGCGGCCGATCCGCGGCGACCTGGATCGCATTGAACCCGCTGTAGGAGGTGCCGAACATGCCGACGCTGCCCGTACACCACGGCTGCGCCGCAAGCCAGCCGATCACCTGGGCAAGGTCGCGTTGCTCCACGGCTGGGTACTCGTCTGTCGCGACGCCTTCCGAGGAGCCCGTCCCGCGCAGGTCCAGCCGGCAGACGGCGTAGGAGAACTCGTCCCGCAGCCGCAGGTACTCGCTCCGGTAGGAGGACGTCAGATCGTCCTTGCGGTAGGGCAGCGCTTCGAGCAGGCAGGGTTGCGGCTCGTCCGTCGCCGGGAGGTAGAGGGTCGCGGCCAGCCGCACCCCGTCGGCCACCGGAAGCCAGACGTCGCTGGTCCGGCCTTCGGTCGCGCGGCGGCCGGACGGCGTGGCCACTAGCGCCGTCCGTGCTCGGCGAGCAGCTTCCGTACGGCCTCAGCCGGCAGACCCTCGCTCGTGTTCCCGGCGCGGCCGACGACCGTCTGAGCGGCGAGGAGCGCATTGATCACCGCTTCCTCGGTTGCCTCGCTCGCGGCCGCGAAGTATGGGTCGAGGTCGCGGCCGCCCACCGGCCCCCCCGATGGTCGTGCATCTCGATCGCTTCGTAGCCCGGTGGCGAACGCCAGGAAGATCTCGCCGCTGCCATGGTGAGCGTACGACCCGGTGCGGGCCAGACCGAGCCCGGCTCTGGCGGCAAGCCGGCGGCAGCCGGCGGTGTCGACGGGCGCGTCGGTACCGACGACGACGATGCAGGACCCGACTGGCCTGGGCAGCTCGACCGTCGTCTCCGGCAGCAGCCTCCCCACAGCCACACCATCGACGGTCAGCCGATGCCGCTCGCCGAAATTCGCCAGGAGGACCACGCCCACCGTATGGCCATCGGGCACGACTCGTGATGCCGTGCCAATGCCGCCCTTGAAGCCGAGGCAGCTCATTCCGGTCCCCGCCCCGACGGCGCCTTCGTCCGGCGGCGCCTGGCCGCCGGCAGATTCCCTCGCCGCCGCCAGAGCGCTGGCGACGTCTTCGTCCGCTACCTGCGGCACCCGGGACTCGGACAGGAAGGAGTCATCGCACTCGGCGACGACCGGGATGATGACCTCCTCGTCGCCGATCGCCGGCTCCTCCGCGGCGAGCAGCCAGCATGCCGCGTCGTACACCCGTCCGACCTGCATCGTCGAGGTGAGAAAGATCGGTGTCTCGATCAGCCCCCATTCGCGAGCGCTGTGCAGGCCGGTGACCTCCCCCGCGCCGTTCAGCACGGAGCCGCCCGCGGGCACCGGCCGCTGGAAGAGGTTGCCGCCGGGGTCGACCACGGTCACCCCCGTACGGGCCACGCCTCGACCACTCGGCGGTGGCGCCTCGTCCCGCCACACCGTGGCGTGCCCGACGCCAACACCAGGCACGTCGAGCATGGAATCGGTCGGCCCGGCAGGCAACAAACCGATACTGACTCCCAGGTCAGTAAGTCGAGGCATCGTGCAATCATGCCGGAACGCGGCGCTGGCCGACAGGATCGAGTGGCGGCCCTTCGATCTAGACGCGAGGCGAGCCGGTGCCGAGCTCGATCGCTTCTGCAGTCCCGGCGGACTGCAGGCGGTCGAAGACCAGCCGAACGGCCATTGAGCCCTCGCCGATGGCGGCGGCGGCGCGCTTGACCGACCTGCTGCGGACGTCTCCGACCGCGAAGATCCCCGCGGTGCTGGTCTCCAGCAACAGCCGGGTCGTGCCTTGGTCGTCCAGCCTGTCCGCGGGAATATCGGCGCCGGTGAGCAGAAATCCGTGGCTGTCCTCGGCGAGCTGGCCGGCCAGCCACTCGGTCCTGGGTTTGGCGCCGATGAAAACGAACAGCCCGCGCAGAGCCAGTTCGGACTCACCCGGCGAGTCGGCCTGGCGCAGCCGAACCCCTTCCAGCTGGCCCGTGCCGATCAGCTCGGTGACCTGGGTGCGGGGCGAGACGATGATGCGGGGATCCTGCTCGATCCTGTCGATCAGATACCGCGACATGGAGGCTTCCAGCGAGTCACGCCGGATGAGCACGTGCACCTGCGTGCAGCTGCGGCTGAGGAAGAGTGCGGCCTGCCCAGCAGCATTGCCGCCACCGACGATTGCGACAGGCCCGATGCCGCAGGCCTGGGCCTCTGCCTGAGTCGCCGCGTAATACACCCCGACGCCCTCAAGCTCCTCGAGCCGGTCCAGCGGTAGCCGGTTGTAGTGCGCTCCGGTGGCGATGATGACCGACTTCGCTTGAACGGCCTCGCCATCGTCGAAGCTGATCTGGTGCAGGCCGCCGTCTGAGGACAGTGACACGGCCCGTGCGGCCAGCTTCATGCGGACGCCGAACTTCTGCGCCTGCAGCGACGAGCGTGCCGCTAGTTCCTCGCCTGACAAGCCTGCGGGAAAGCCGAGGATGTTCTCTATCCGCGACGAGGTCCCCGCCTGACCCCCCAGTGCGTGCTCCTCGGCGAGGATCGTGTCCAGCCCTTCGGATGCGCCGTAGACCGACGCTGCCAGACCGGCCGGTCCCCCGCCCACCACCAACAGGTCACAAGATGCGGCAGGAAAGGGATGGTCCGCGCCCGAGATGCCCAGCGCGTCGAGCAGGGTGCGTCCGGCCGGATTTCTCAGCAGGGGACCACCGGGGACGATGACCACCGGCACCTCGGTCACGGGCACGCCCAGCCCGCGCAGTATCGCCTCCGCATTCGGCGATGCCTCAAGGTCCAGCCAGGTCGACACCAGTCTGTTGCGCGCCAGGATCTCTAGCAGCCGCCGAGTGTCGGGATCGAACCGTGATCCGATCAGGGTCAGGCCAACCGCGCGGCGCATCAAAATCGAGTGCCGGAGCAAGAAGGTGCGCAGAATCAGATCACTGAGGCCGGGCTCGTGGGCCATGACGGCACGCAGACCAGCGACCGGAACCGCCAGTACCCGCCCGGCGGACGTGGCCACCGCAGTCAGAAAGGCTCGCTGCCCGGTGAGCATCCCGATTTCGCCAAGGAACTGGCCCGGGCCATAGCCGGCGATGAAAGTCGCGCCGGGCCGGCCATAACCCTGGATAATCTCGGCGGTGCCGTCGAGCATCACGATCAGGTCATAGGTCTCGTCCCCATCGGCGAACAGCACGTCCCCGACGGCCACACCACGCTCGCTGCCATATCGGCGCAGCACCTCGAGTTGGGCCGCGTCCAGAACCGGCGAGCGGCCCGGCTCCGAGAGCAGGGCGCTACTACGGCGATCGCCGGGCCGGTCAGCAGCGGAGGCGCTGCTTCGGGCGCCGTTGCCATCTCCGTCTTCCCCCACGCGGATCGCCCTCCCTCCTACCTGTGACCATAGCCAGGCTGTGACGACGGCATGCCATCATTGCCCGGATGGCTGTGCGACTCCCCCTCGTCTGGTCGGATGCTTGCCTACGCCATGATCCATCCCGCGAGGTGTGGATCGGCATGCCCGGCCCGGGCAGCGAAGTGGCAGAGCGCGCAACTGTGATCCGCGCTGCCCTGCTCGATGCCGGAGCCGAGCTTGTGCCGGCCCACGCGCACGACGACAAGATCCTCCTAACCGTCCATGATCGCGACTTCGTCGATCACCTGGCCGGTGTCTACGCGGAGTGGGTGGCGCGCGGCTATCCGGGTCACGGGCAGGATCGCGTCGTTCCCTATGTCTTCCCGACCGCCGGCATGTTGGACGGCCTGCCAAGCCAGATTCCATACGCCACCCACGGCCTGGCGGGGCTTTACTGCTACGACACGATGACGCTCGTCGGCCCGGGCACGTGGGAGGCCGCCCGCGGTGCCGTCGACGCGGCGCTGACCGCGGTCGCGCTCGTCGCGTCGAGGCGGGCACGAGTCGCCTATGCACTGTGCCGGCCGCCGGGACACCACGTCACGCGGCGTGCCTACGGCGGATCGTGCTACCTCAACAACGCCGCGGCTGCCGCGCAGGGACTGCGGCAGGCCGGGTTCGAGCGCGTCGCGGTCCTCGACATCGATGCCCATCACGGGAACGGCACACAGGCGATCTTCTACGATCGCAGCGACGTGTTCTACGGGTCCGTGCACATCGATCCTGGTGCGGGCTGGTTCCCGCACTACGTGGGATTCGCGGAGGAGACCGGCCGCCGAGATGGCGAGAAGACAACGCAGAACATCCCGCTCGCTCCGGGCATCGGCGACCGGGCCTGGCTCGACGGCGTCACGTCGCTCATCTCGGCGATCTCGGATTTCGGCGCAGCCGCGCTCGTTGTCTCCCTCGGCGTCGACGCCGCGGCGGACGATCCGGAGAGTCCGTTGCGAGTCACCGCGGGTGGGTACGAGAGGGCCGGTCGTCTCGCGGCCTCATTGGGCGTACCCATCGTCGCGGTCCAGGAGGGCGGATATCACCTCCCGACTTTGGGCGGGCTCGTTCTGTCCACCTTGACGGGGCTAACGACCGCTTGAGCCGCCGATCCCTCCTGACTGGTGGGTCACCTGCACCAGACCAGGCTGATCCTCGCTCGCCGCCGCAAGCTGCTCCTTGGAGTCCGAGCCATGCCACGCGTGTCGCGGTGCTCGACCGGCCGGCTGCCTCACCGGTCCAAGCAGTGGTGGGGGCGAGATCGGGCGCGTGGTCGGGGCGTCGGTTGTCACCGTGATCGGCTCGCCGTGGTGAGTGGTCTCCAGCGGCTGTCCAGACACTAGTTGGTACGTCGCGGACTCCTTGCCGATCTCGACTCGCAGGCAGCGCTCGCGGTAGGACAGCCGAAACCGCAGCCGGTCAAGAGCCGGTGGGAGCCGCGGGGCGAACGAGAGACGTCCGTCGTAGTCGCGCATGCCGCCGAATCCGGCGACCGCCGCCAGCCACGTCCCGGCGAGCGAGGCGATGTGGAGGCCGAGATCGATGTTGTGCTGGAGGTCGTAGAGGTCGGTGAGGGCCGTTTCGCGCCAGTAGTCGTACGCAAGCTCCAGATAGCCGATCTCGGCAGCGATAATCGCCTGGCTCGTGGCTGACAGGGAAGAGTCCCTGACCGTTCTCGCCTCGTAATAGACAAAGTTGCGCTCTTTTTCCTGCGGGCTGAACGCATCGCCGCGCAGGTGCATGGCCAGCACGAGGTCGGCCTGCTTGACCACCTGTTTGCGGTAGATCTCGAAGTACGGGTAGTTCAGCAGCAGCGGATACTTCTCTGGCGGAGTCGCGTCGAAGTCCCACTCGTCGTGCTCGGTGAAGCCACGTGATTGGCTGTGCACGCGGAGGTGATCGTCATAGGGCAATACGACCATCTCGGCGGCCTTCTGCCACATCGCCACCTCCTCTGCATCTACCCCCTTCTCGGCCGCGATGTCCGGCCAGCGCTCGCAGCATGCAACTGCTTCCCTGAAGTTCCGCTGTGCCATCAGGTTCGTGTAGATGTTGTCGTCGACAATCGCCGTGTACTCGTCCGGCCCAGTCACGCCGTGGATGCGGAAGTTCCCTGCGCTGTCGAAGTGACCTAGTGACGCCCACAGCCGCGCGGTCTCGACGAGCAGTTCAAGCCCGGAAACCTGCTCGAATTCCTGATCGTCGGTGGCGGCGATGTAGCGGGCCGTCGCGTCGGCGATGTCGGCATTGATGTGAAACGCGGCTGTCCCCGCAGGCCAGTAGCCTGAGCACTCCTCGCCGCGAATCGTCCGCCAGGGGAAGGCCGCGCCGCGCTGATCGAGTGTCTCCGCCCGGCTGCGAGCGAGCGGCAGAATCGAATATCGCCAACGCAGTTCGTCGCGGGCAGATTCTGGCCGGGTGTAGGTCAGGACCGGCAGCACAAAGGTCTCCGCGTCCCAGAAGGCGTGCCCGTTGTAGCCGGGGCCGGTCAGGCCCTTGGCTGGAATCGCTTGCTGCTCAGCGCGAGCCGACGCTTGAAGCACGTGGAAGAGCGCAAACCTCACGGCCTGCTGGAGCTCAGGGTCTTCACCCTCAACCTCGACGTCGGCGCGCGCCCAGTAATTGTCGAGGAACTGGCGCTGTTCCGCGGCAAGCTCGTCCCACCCGGCGAGCTTCGCGGTCGCGAGCGCGCCCTCCACCTGGTCGCGCAGTGCGGCGGCAGATCGCCGGTGCGACCACCCGTACGCAAGGAACTTGATCAGACGCAGCCTCGTGCCTTGCGGCAACCGCGCGGCAATGGTCAATCGGGCCAGGTCGTCGGTGATCTCGAGCGACGTATCGAACTCGCCAGGAACCGCGAGGACATGGTCCATGCCGACGGCCGCCCGCAGGCCGCTGCGCTTGGTCCGGTGGACGAGCACGCCGCTCCGGTCTCGGCCGGCAGCGAGCTCAGACACCAATGGCGCGGCGAGCGCCTCGGCAGCGCGCGGATCACCGATCCGTGCGCCGTTCTGCGGTTCGTTGGCGAGCAGATCGGACTGGACCGCCACGTAGAGGTCGCCGGCATCAAGCGGCTCGACCTCGTACGCGATCGCGGCAACCGAACGCCGCGCGAAGGAGACCAGCCGATACGAGGTCACCCGGACCGAGCGGCCGTTGGGGGATGTCCAGTCGGTCGCGCGGCTGAGGAGTCCCGCGCGGAAATCGAGCACCTGCTCGTGGGACCGGACGATCCCATAACGCATGTCGAAAGGCGAATCGCCGACGATCAGCCGGATGAGCTTGCCGTCAGTGATGTTCACCACCGTTTGCCCGGACTCGGGGAAGCCGTAGCCCGCTTCGGCATATGGCAACGGATGCTCTTCGAAGAAGCCGTTGAGGTAGCTGCCTGAGACCGCGCGGGGCTCACCTTCCTCAAGCGTGCCGCGCAGGCCGACGTGACCGTTTGAGAGCGCGAAGATCGACTCGCTCTGCGCCAGAGCGTCGATGTCCAGGCTGGTGACTCGTATCGACCAGGGTTCGACCGGGTAGCGCGAGTCGACGCCGTTCATGTGCGCTCCAGCAGTTCGGCCAGGTCCTCCACGACGATCGACGCCCCATGTTCCTTCAATGCGGCCGCCTGGTTGGCTCTATCGACGCCGACCACGAACCCGAAGCTGCCGGCCTTGCCGGCCGCAACTCCGGCCAGGGCGTCCTCGAAGACTGCTGCTTCGGCCGGCTCGAGATGGAGCTCCTCGGCCGCCGCCAGAAACGTATCCGGGGCTGGCTTGCCGGCGAGGTGTCGTTCTGTGGCGACGTTCCCGTCGACCACCACATCGAACATGCCACTGAGGTTCGCCGCGTCCAGGACGGCCTTCGAGTTCGCCGACGCGGTGACGACCGCCGTCATATGCCCTGCTGCTCTGACGGCCTCCAGGTATGTCCTCGATCCTTCGTACACCTTCACCCCGTCGGTTTGCAGCCGTCGCAAGAGCAGCTCGTTCTTGCGGTTTCCCACGCCCGCGATGGTGTTCGCAGTCGGCGGGTCGTCCGGCTCGCCCTCGGGTAGGTGGATGCCGCGGGACGCGAGGAAATCACGAACGCCGTCCCGTCGCGGCTTCCCATCGACGTAGCTGAGGTAATCGGATTCGGTAAAGGGCTGCACAGGGGTGGGACCGAGCTCAGCCAAGACCGCGTTGAAGACCTCGGCCCACGCCGCCCGGTGAACCTCGGCGGTGCGGGTCAGCACACCATCGAGATCGAACAAGCACCCCCGGATCCCCTCGGGAAGGCCCAACATAGATCCCAGATTAGCGGTGTCTGATCAAACCCATCGCACGAGTGCCTGGCGAAGTGCCCGGATCTCGCCGCTACGCAGTCACATTTCTCCGCGCACGGATCACGTCGATGATCTGGTCGATGATGTCGGTGACGTCGTAGTCCTTGGGTGTGAAGACCGCGGCGACCCCAAGCGACCGCAGCCGGCTCGCATCCGGTTCGGGAATGATTCCGCCGACGACAACTGGGATGTCTGCGCCGCCCCCCTCGCGGAGCAGCCGCAGCACCTCAGGGACAAGCTCGCCGTGGGAGCCTGACAGGATCGAGAGACCGACGCAATGAACGTCCTCGGCGACCGCGGCGGCCGCGATCTGGCCAGGGGTCAGCCGAATCCCGTCGTAGATGACTTCGAAGCCGGCGTCGCGGGCCCGGACGGCAATCTGCTCGGCACCATTGGAGTGTCCATCGAGGCCTGGCTTACCGACGAGGAGGCGCAGCCGCGTGCCAAGCGCGTCGCCAGTTTCCCATACGCGCCGGCGCACGGCGGCGAGCCGCTCACCGCCCGGGCCGGTCACGGGCACAGCGCCGAGCCCAGTCGGCGCGCGATAGTCGCCGAAGACGTCACGCAGACCCTGCGCCCACTCCCCCGTCGTCACTCCGACGCGGGCACAGGCAAGAGTCGCCGCCATCAGGTTGTCCGACCCCTTGGCGGCCGTGCGCAGGCCGTCAAGCGCCGCCCGAACTGTCTCCTGGTCCCGCTTCCTCCTCCAGGCGCGGGCCGCGTCGGCCGCCTTGCTTTCGACCTCGGGATCGATCGGCTGAATCGCCCCCTCGAGGTCGGCGACCAGCGGGCTCGGCTCTGACTCGGTCAAGCAATTGACGCCGACCACCTTGTCCTCGCCCGACTCGATCCGGGCCCGGCGTCTCGCGTGCGCCTCGACCAGGCGAGCCTTGAGGTAGCCGCTCTCGACCGCGGCGATCGCGCCGCCCATCTCCTGGACCCGTTCGATCTCAGCACGTGCCGCGGTGGCCAGGCCGCCGACGCGCTCTTGGACGACCACCGAACCGTCGAACAGGTCGCCGTACTCCAGCAGGTCGGACTCGTAGGCAAGGACCTGCTGCATACGCAGCGACCACTGCTGGTCCCAAGGTCTTGGCAGGCCCAGGGCTTCATTCCAGGCAGGCAGCTGGACCGCCCGTGCTCGCGCGTCACGCGAAAGTGTCACCCCGAGCATCTCGAGGACGATCCGCTGGACGTTGTTCTCCGGCTGCGCTTCAGTCAGGCCGAGGGAGTTGACCTGGACGCCGTACCTGAAGCGGCGCAGGCCCGCATCGCCGATCCCGTACCGCTCGAGGGTGATCTCGTCCCAGAGCAGACCGAACGCGCGCATCTTGCACATCTCTTCGACGAACCGCACGCCGGCATTCACGAAGAACGAGATGCGTCCGACGACCTCGCCAAACCGATCGGGCGGCACCTGCCCGCCGTCACGTACGGCATCGAGTACGGCAATAGCTGCGCTCAGCGCGTACGCGATCTCCTGGACCGGCGTGGCGCCGGCTTCTTGTAGGTGGTACGAGCAGATGTTGATCGGGTTCCATCTCGGGACGTGCGCGACGGTATATGCGATGAGGTCTGTGGTGAGCCGCAAGGACGGCACCGGCGGGAAGGCGTAGGTACCACGAGAGAGGTATTCCTTGATGATGTCGTTCTGGGTGGTCCCGGCGAGCGACCGCGGATCGGCACCCTGCTCTTCGGCGACAACCTGATAGAGCGCAAAGAGCCACATCGCGGTCGCATTGATCGTCATCGAGGTGTTGGCCTCGGCGAGTGGGATGCCATCGAAAAGCGCCCGCATGTCGCCGAGATGGGTGATCGGCACCCCGACGCGCCCCACCTCACCCTTGGCGAGCTCATCGTCGGGGTCGTAGCCGGTCTGCGTCGGCAGGTCGAAGGCAACGGACAGTCCGGTCTGCCCTTTCGCGAGATTGCGGCGGAAGAGTGCGTTGGACTCAGCGGGCGACGAGTGCCCGGCGTAGGTGCGCATCAACCAAGGGCGATCCCGCGTGCGCTCTTCTGCATCGCTGCGCTCGCCCACAAAGCTGCCGTCCTTCGAGGATGCCTCGCAGGAGTCTACTGGCCGGTAATGGCCCCCGGCGGCGTGACTACGGTCACAACGCGTCGCGGCCGTACGTCGCGGTCACGAGTACTCGTAAAAGCCCCGACCGGACTTGCGCCCGATGTCCCCGGCGCTGACCATCCGGGAGAGCAGCTCTGGCGGGAAGAACTTCTCATCCTGCGTTTCGTCGTAGATGTTCATCGTCGCGTGTCGCAAGACGTCGACGCCGGTCAGGTCGACGGTCGCGAGCGGGCCCATCGGATGTCCGAAGCCAAGCTTGCACGCGGTGTCGATGTCCTCGGCGGATGCGACGCCGGCCTCGTAGAGCCGGACCGCCTCCATTGCGAGCGCGCAGATCAATCGGGTCGTCACGAAACCGGCCACGTCCTTGTTGACGACCACACATGTCTTGCCGACCGCCTCGGCGAAGGCCCGGGCCGCGGCGAGGGTCTCGTCGGAGGTCTTGAGGCCACGGACAAGCTCACAGAGCTTCATCAGCGGTACGGGCGAGAAGAAGTGCGTGCCGACCACTCGCTCAGGTCGGTTGGTGACCGCGGCGATGTTGGTGATGGGGATGGCAGAGGTGTTGGTGGCGAGGACGGCATCCTCGCGGGAGATGCGATCCAGCACTCTGAAGACGTCATGCTTCACGTCGATCCGCTCGAACACCGCCTCGACGACGATGTCGGCATCGGCGGCCGCGTCGAGATCGGTGGTCGTGCCGATTCGGGCGAGCGCAGCCTCGGCATCGCCGGGAGCCATCCTGTCCTTGGCCACGAACCTGGCGTACGACTCGGCGATCGCCTTCTTGGCCCGGTCGAGCGCGTCGTCGGTGACATCTCGCAGAGTCACCCCGTATCCGGCCTGCGCGGCAACCTGAGCGATTCCCGACCCCATCAAGCCGGCACCGATCACAGCGAGCTTCTTTGACACGGCAGCACTCCTCAGTCGCACGGGACGGCCCGCCCTCGGCACCTTAGACGCGACCTGCCATGGCGTTAGGCTCGGGTCATGGTCAACCTGACGCGGATCTATACCAAAACCGGGGACGATGGCACCACCAACCTCGGCGATTTCTCCCGAACCGCCAAGACCGATCCTCGCCTGGTGGCCTACGCGGACGTCGACGAGGCCAACTCCGCGATCGGTCTTGCGCTGGCTCTCGGTGATCTGCCGGCCGACATCGCCGGGCTGCTGACTCGGGTCCAGCACGACATGTTCGACGTCGGTGCCGACCTCTGCACGCCTTTTGTCGCAGAGCCGGACCGCGAGCGGTTGCGCGTCGAGGACTCGTACATCGAGCGGCTCGAACGGGAGTGTGACGAGTACAACGAGCGGTTGACGAAGCTGCGCAGCTTCATCCTGCCCGGCGGGACACCGGGCGCGGCCCTGCTCCATCTTGCGCGGACGGTTGCGCGACGGGCCGAACGGAGCGCCTGGGCGGCGATCGAGATCTACGGCGACTCAGTCAACCCGCTCGCGGCGAAGTACTTGAATCGGCTGTCCGACCTACTGTTCATCCTCGCCCGAGCGGCAAACTCGGAGCGCGGCGACGTGCTCTGGCAGCCAGGCGCCAATCGCGACTGACCACCGCGGACACGGACGCTTGCCCGCCGGTCAGGCAACCAGGTGCCGACCCGGGGGTGCAGCTTCGAGCCAAGACAGAAAACCCGTCATGGCGTCCGGGCTCATGGCGAGTTCGAGTGGGCGACCGGCGACGCCACATTCGACAATGATGGCGCCCGCGAGCAGCGACATCACCTCAGGTCCCTTGGGAACACGCCGACCACGTACGACGAGGTCGCGCCGCGGGATCGTCCGCTTGGGACGGGGGGAGAAACTGAACACACGGAACCACTCGAGCCCGTCGCCGCGGTAGCGCGCGATGCCATAGACCCAGCCCTGGCCGTGCCTTTTCGCGGAGAGCCGCAGGCTGCAGTCGAAGGTGCCGCCGCGGTGGCGCAGCACGCGGCGCCTGATGGCGAGAGCGAGGAAAGCGAGCAGGGCGAGCGCAAGAATGCCGCCGAGCACCTCGACGATATCCGTCAAGCGGTCGCCCTCCTTCGCACCTTGCTGTCCGCTTCGCTGTGTGCCGCGCCGCTCCCCCTAGCGCAGCTGGCCCGTGGCCCGCAGCCGCGTCTCGGCACGCTTCTGCGCGCCGACATCGGCCTCATTTCCAGCCGCCCGCTCGCGATCGAAATCCTCGGCAGCCCGAGCCACGTCGATCTCGTCAGCTAGTTCAGCCACCTCGGCAAGGATCGACACGACGTTGTCCGCTACGGAAAGGAAGCCGCCATGAACGGCCGCCATGACGGTATCGCCGTCGACCGGGTCGATGCGGACCGGCCCTGACTCGAGCACGCCGAGCACCGGGATGTGCCCGGGAAGGATGCCGATATCGCCGTCGAGCGTGCGGGCGATGACCATGCGGGCCTCGCCCGACCAGACCTTGCGGTCAGCGGCTACCAGCTCGACATGCAACTCCGCCACAAAGACTCCTCGAAGTGTGTCAGTCCGCGGTGACGGCGCCCTGGGTGTTCCACGAGGATACCGACTCCCTCTCGGTGGAGGGCTTAAGGCCAGATGATCACCACAGTGATCGCGGGGGGCTCGACGACGGTCGATCAGCTCTTGGCGAGCTCGGCAGCTTTGCGTTCCACGTCCTCGATGCCGCCGCACAGGAAGAACGCCTGCTCCGGCAGGTGGTCATATTCGCCGTCGCTGAGAGCATGGAACGCGTCGATCGTCTCCTTGACCTTGACGAACGATCCGGGAATGCCGGTGAACCGTTCGGCGACAAAGGTGTTCTGCGACAGGAACCGCTGGATTCGGCGGGCCCGGCCGACGAGGATCTTGTCCTCCTCCGAGAGCTCGTCGATGCCGAGGATCGCGATGATGTCCTGCAGGTCTTTGTATCGCTGGAGGATCTCCTTGACCCGCTGCGCGACGGCGTAGTGGTCTTCCCCGATGTATCGCGGGTCGAGGATCCGCGAGGTGGAGTCGAGCGGGTCCACCGCCGGATAGATCCCGAGCTCGGAGATCGGCCGGGACAGAACCGTGGTGGCGTCGAGGTGCGCGAACGTGGTGTGCGGTGCCGGGTCGGTGATGTCGTCGGCCGGGACATAGATCGCCTGCATGGACGTGATCGAGTGACCGCGGGTGGAGGTGATCCGCTCCTGCAGGACGCCCATCTCGTCGGCAAGCGTCGGCTGGTAGCCGACCGCGGACGGCATCCGGCCCAGGAGCGTGGAGACCTCGGAGCCGGCCTGGGTGAAGCGGAAAATGTTGTCGATGAACAGAAGGACGTCCTGCTTCTGCACATCGCGGAAGTACTCGGCCATGGTGAGTGCGGCCAGGCCCACGCGCAGCCTGGTGCCTGGCGGCTCATCCATCTGCCCGAAGACCAGCGCGGTGTCCTTGAGGACGTCTGCCTCCTCCATCTCGATGATGAGGTCGTTGCCCTCGCGGGTGCGCTCGCCCACGCCGGCGAAGACTGAGACACCCTGGAACTGCGTGGCGACCCGGTTGATCATCTCCTGGATCAGCACTGTTTTGCCGACGCCGGCGCCCCCGAACAGGCCGATCTTGCCGCCGCGCACGTAGGGCGTCAGCAGGTCGAGGACCTTGATGCCGGTCTCGAACATCTCGGTCTTGGACTCCAACTGGTCGAATGGGGGGGCCGAACGGTGGATCGGCCACCGCTCCTTGACCTCCAGCCGCTCGCCCTCTTTGAGGTTGAGTACGTCGCCCAGCACGTTGAACACATGACCCTTGGTGACATCGCCGACAGGAACGGAGATCGGCGCACCCGTGTCGGTGACCGGCGCACCGCGTACCAATCCATCGGTCGGCTGCATCGAGATCGCCCGCACGATGTTGTCGCCGACATGCTGGGCGACCTCCAGTGTCAAGGTCCTGGTGTCCTCGCCAAGCGTCCGGTCAACATGCAACGCGTTATAGATATCCGGCATGGCATCGATGGGGAACTCCGCATCGACGACCGGGCCGATGACCCGGGCGACCCGGCCCGTGGCCGTCGTGGTCTCAACTGTCGCGGTCATCTCACTCACTCACTCCCCGCGGACGCCGCCGCCAACGCATTCGCGCCGCCGACGATCTCGCTGATCTCCTGTGTGATCTCCGCCTGCCTGGCCGCATTTGCAAGCCTGGTCAGATTGCGGATGAACTCCTCCGCATTGTCCGTCGCCGCCTTCATGGCCCGCCGCCGGGCCGCGTGCTCGGACGCCGCCGCCTGCAGCAGGGCGTTGTAGATCCGGCTTTCGATATAGCGCGGAAGCAGCGCGTCGAGCACACCCTCCGCGGACGGCTCGAACTCGTACAACGGAAAGGCGCCGCCTGGTGGCTCCTCCTCGACCTCTTCGACCTCGAGGGGGAGCAGTCGCCGCACTACCGGACGTTGGGTCATCATCGTCATGAACTCGGTGTAAACGATGTGGATCTCGTCAACCCCGCCGTCCTCGGTGGGGGTGTTGAACGCCTCGATCAGGGTCTCGCCGATCTCCTTCGCGTGCGCGTACTCCGGGTTGTCGGAGAACCCGATCCACTCGGCGGCGATCTCCCGATTGCGGAAGCGGTAGAAACCCACGCCTTTGCGCCCGACGAGGTAGGGGACGACCTCCTTCCCGTCAGAACGCAGGAGGGTGGCGAGCTGCTCACCTTCCTTGATCGCATTCGTCGAGTAGGCCCCGGCGAGCCCGCGGTCGGCGGTGATGAGCAGCATCGCAGCCCGGGTGCGGTTCTCCTTCTCCGTCGTCAGGGGATGGTCGACGTTGCTCTGACTGGCAACCGCGGAAACAGCGCGGGTGATCTCTTGGGCGTACGGGGTCGAGGCGGCAACGCGCTGCTGCGCCTTGACGATCCGCGATGCGGCGATGAGCTCCATCGCCCTCGTGATCTTCTGGATCGACTGGGTGGCGCGGATCCGCCGCCGATAGACCCGAAGCTGCGCTCCCATCGCTCGCCCCTACTGCTGCTGTGCCGGCGGCCGGCGGACGTGCTTGCGCACCTTCTCCTGGCCGATCTCGGCCTCGTCGAGAGCTTCCACCGGTTCATCCCTCACGAGCAGTTCGCCGGAGCTGGTCTCGAACTGCGGCTTGAAGTCGCCGATGGCGTCCTCGAGTGCAGCCGTCGTGTCGTCGTCCAGGAGGCCGGTCTCGGCGATGCTCTGCAGCAGACCGGAATGCTCGCGGCGGAGATAGTCGAGAAACTCCGCCTCGAACCTGCGCACGTCCTCAACCGGTACCTCGTCCACCTTGCCCGTGGTGCCCGCCCATAGGGACACGACCTGCTCCTGGACCGGGAACGGGCTGTACTGCGGCTGCTTGAGCAGCTCCACCATCCGGGCACCGCGTTCAAGCTGCGCCTTGGATGCAGCATCGAGGTCGGACCCGAAGGCGGCAAAGGCTTCGAGCTCGCGGTACTGCGCAAGGTCTAGCCGCAGTCGGCCAGCGACCGCCTTCATCGCCTTCACTTGGGCGGCGCCACCGACCCTGGATACCGAGATACCGACATTGATCGCCGGGCGGACGCCCTGGTTGAACAGATCGGACTCGAGGAAGCACTGGCCGTCGGTGATCGAGATCACATTCGTCGGGATATAAGCGGAGATGTCGTTAGCCTTGGTCTCGATGATCGGGAGGCCGGTCATCGAGCCGGCGCCCATGTCGTCGGAGAGCTTGGCGCATCGCTCGAGCAGCCGCGAGTGCAGATAGAAGACATCGCCGGGGTACGCCTCGCGCCCCGGCGGTCGCCGTAGCAGCAGCGACACCGCACGATAGGCCTCCGCCTGCTTCGACAGGTCGTCGAAGACGATGAGCACATGCTTGCCCTGGTACATCCAGTGCTGCCCCATCGCCGACCCGGTGTAGGGAGCGAGGTACTTGTAGCCCGACGGCGCAGAGGCGGGCGCCGCGACGATGGTGGTGTACTCCAGGGCGCCGTTCTCCTCGAGCGCCCCCTTCACCTGGGCGATCGTTGAGCCCTTCTGGCCGACCGCGACGTAGATGCAGCGGACCTGCTTGGCCGGATCGCCGGTGGCCCAGAAATCCCGCTGGTTGATGATCGTGTCAATGCAGATCGCCGTCTTGCCGGTCTGCCGGTCACCGATGATCAGCTGGCGCTGGCCCCGCCCTATCGCGGTCATCGAGTCGATCGCCTTGATGCCGGTCTGCAGCGGCTGGTTCACCGGCTGGCGCTGGACCACGGATGGCGCCTGCAACTCAAGCGCCCGCCGTCCCTCGAGCGGCTCTACCGTCCCCAGGCCGTCCAACGGGCTGCCCAGCGGATCGACGACCCGGCCGAGGTAGCCATCGCCGACCGCAACTGACAGGATCTCGCCCGTCCGCCGGACGGTCTGGCCCTCCTCGACCCCGGCGAACTCACCGAGGACCACGACGCCGATTTCGCGGACATCGAGGTTAAGGGCGATGCCGAGGGTGCCGTCCTCGAACTCGAGCAGCTCGTTTGTCATCGTCGAGGGCAGGCCTTCGACGTGCGCGATCCCGTCGCCTGCGTCGGTCACCCGCCCGATTTCGTCGCGCGCGGCCGCCTCGGGCTTGTATGACTCCACGAAGCGCGCCAGCGCGTCCCGAATCTCATCCGGGCGGATCGTGAGCTCGGCCATCTCCAGACGCTCCAAACTTCCTTGTCTCTACATTTCCGCCAGCGCGATCAGCTGGCCAGCCGTCTTTTCGCCTCGTCGAGCCGGGCGATGATCGTCCCGTCGACCACCTCGTCGCCCACCTGCACGCTGATACCGCCCACGACACCGGCATCGACGACAACGTTGAGCTGCACGTCACGGCCGTAGATCTGCCGCAGCTGCGCGGAAAGCCGCTGCCGCTGCGCGTCGGTGAGCGGGCGAGCTGCCCGCACAATCGCGATCACTTGACGGCGGTAGACCGCGGCCAGCTCGGCGTACTCATCGAGGACTACGTCGAGAGTACGTCCGCGCGGCTGAGCAACTGCCTGCTCGATCAGCCGCAGCGTCGCCGTCGCGACCTTGCCTGCCAGGAGCATCCCGACAAGCTCGGACTTCCGCTCGGCGGGAAGCGTCGGGTCGGCGAGTACGCCGCGCAGCCGCGGATCGCCGCCGACGACTCGGCCGAACCTGAACAGCGCGTCCTCGAGGTCGTCGAGATATCCGTCCCGCTCGGCCTCGATGACGCTGGAGAGCACGGATAGCGTCTCCAGCGCGTCGGCGATGTCGCGAGGTCTCGACCAGGGAGAGGCTGCCGCGTCGGCGACCACCTCGACCGCGTCGTCGCCCACCTTCCCCGTCAGCAAAGAGCGGATGAGATCGGCCTTACGATCGCCCGCGGCTGCTGGATCGGTGAGGATGCGGCGCAGCGAGATCTCCCGATCGAGGAGCGCCACCACGGCCGCGAGGTCGGTGGCCAGAGTGCCGGCACGTGCGGCATCCGCCTGGCGGAGCTTGTCCTCAAGCCGGCGCCGGGCGGCGGCGAGCGAGTCGCGGCTAACGCCCTGCATAAGCACACCTACCGCCGATCGCCAGGTGAACGGCTCTCGGCCGACCCACCGCCTGAGCTGGCCGCGCCCGTCATGCTCGCCTCGTCACCGGCCTCGGCTGCGCTCTGCTCCAGATCGTCGAGGAACCTGTCGACCACCCGGCGCTGGCGGGCGTCGTCCTCCAGCGATTCGCCCACGATTCGGCTGGCGAGCTGGACAGACAGCTCACCAACTTGCTGCTTCAGCTGGGCGAAGGCGACCTTACGGTCGGCGTCGATCTGCTGGTGCGCAGCGTCGGTGATCCGCCGTGCCTCGGTTTGGGCCTGCTCGCGAAGCTCGGCGATGATCGCCGCCCCCTGCTCGCGCGCCTCCTCGCGGAGCCGGGCGGCATCGTGGCGAGCCTCGGCAAGTTGTGCCCGGTACTGCTCGAGCGTGCGCTGTGCCTCGGCCTGCGCCTCCTCTGCCCGCTTGATGCCGCCCTCGATGGCATTCGTGCGTTCATCGAGGGTCTTCTTGATGTTCGGAAGCAGCATCCTGCCGAGGACGTAAAGGACGACCAGGAACGAGAGACCGCCGACGACGAGTTCGGCAACGTCGGGGAGCAGGGGATTCTCGTTCGACGTCTCCTGTGCCAGCTGCAGTGCACGGATCATGGCATTCTCGTTTCTCCCTCGGCGCTGGCCCTCAGGTGCCGTACACGAACGGCATGACCAGTCCGATCAGCGC
This sequence comes from Actinomycetota bacterium, assembly GCA_046735375.1. GTDB lineage: Bacteria > Actinomycetota > Actinomycetes > JAKEEW01 > JAKEEW01 > DASYTV01. The sequence continues at coordinate 57,007 of JBKPTD010000125.1, forward strand.
GAGCGCCTCGGCGAAGGCGAAGCCCAGGATCATGTTGCGGAAGATCAGGTTGTACGCCTCCGGCTGGCGCGCGATCGCTTGGACGCCCAAGCCGAAGACGATGCCGATGCCGATGCCGGGGCCGATCGCGGCGAGGCCGTAGCCGACCGAGCCGATGGAGCCGGTGACC